>DCBC01000036.1 GCA_002313335.1 Porticoccaceae bacterium UBA1117 | reverse complement strand
GCCGCCACTTAGAGCGGACCCGGGGTCCTCGGAAAATTCTTTAGCCAGTATTGCAAAGTCCTCTCCTGCCAAGCTTCTTTTTCGTAATTCATCGAGTTGCTCAATGGTGGTTTGTTGATCGCGAATTTGATTAGGTTTGATCAAAATATGACGGGCAAAGTGTTGTTCAACTAACTGCTCCTCACCGCCACGACGTTCGTATAATTTGATTAAATGATAACCTGCCGCGCTTCGAATCGGTCGAGATACCTCACCTAACTCCAGTTTTTCGACGGCTTCAATAAAAACGCCGGGTAATTGTGCCATTTTCCGCCAACCCAAGTCGCCCCCTTGAAGGGCTGATTGGTCTGCTGAATTAGCGATTGCTGCTGATCTAAAGTCTGCGCCTTGCTCAATTTGATTAAAGAGTAGGTCGGCTCGGCCAACAATTTGATCAATAGATGCTTTAGTAGCGTCACTGGATATTGACAACAGAATTTGCCCAATATTTACGTCAGGTGAAGTCACAAAGCGGCCTTCTTCAGACTTTAAAAAATTATCTAATTCCTGCTCACTGATTCTAATTCGGCGCATTACTTTGCCTTGCTGGACACGCATAATGGTAAGTTCATTGCGAATCTCTCCCCGCATTGAACTGATGCTAGAACCTTGTAAATTGACTTGCTCGATGTACTGCGCTACAGAAATTTTATTACTGGCTGCAATCCGAGCAATAGCTTGATTAAGCTCTTCATCAGAGATTCGAACGCCTGAGTCATATCCCATAGTAAGTTGTAAGCGTTCTGAAATAAGCCTGTCCAGCACTTGCTTCTCTAGAATCGCTTTTGGGGGCATTTGCGTCCCAGACTGTGTTAATTGGGCGACAATGGAGTCAATACGCTGGTCCAATTCACTTTGTAGGACAACATCATCATCGACAATGGCAACAATTTTATCTAAGACCTTGATCTGAGCCGACGCCTGCAGTGAAAAAAGCAATACCATCAGAGCTGTGATTGATAGCACGTTTAAGTGTTTAAAAAGTTTCATCATGTTCATAACCATAAATACCATTATTTAACATTTTGTCTACGCGATTACCGCTTCCACCTAGACCTTTAAATTCGATTTTGAAGGCGAAGCCATTCCTTGCTTTAAGCTCTTCTTCTGGGAACTGAAGCTCGTCATCACGACGCAGCGATCGGTATGCAAATAGAGACGTGCGCCAACAACAGTTATGGTATTCGAACCCAGCAAAGACCTCTAGTTCCCTATTATTAGTAAAATCATGATTCCATCGTCCAACTAGATTTAAATTTGCTGTCAGGGGAACAAGACCTGAGATGTTGGTCTGCTTTATATTTTGGTCAATCAACTGACCATCATAAGCTCTTGCAGACCTTCTAGTATATCGATAACTGAAGTTAAAAATTCGTTTTTTTCGATCATTATAGCGGGCACTAAACCCGGTCTTTTCAAGATGGTTGTCTAAATCATCGTATACAAGATCGCTGGTAAAGCGCCAATTATTGGTTATTCGAGCAGCTACTTCTAAAGCAATGGCAGATCTGTCGCGGCCTATACCCGCCAATTCCTCGGCAGTTGGTATAGAAGATAACATTATTTTTCGGTTTGCATAGTAAACAGATTGGGCAATGCTGGCTCTGAATTTTTCCTGACCTGAATTTGAGTCAATGAGTTTTGTTGTAATACCAAGAGTTAGACGTTGGTCATCAGAGATTCTATCGCCACCAACGAATCGATTGTCGCGAAATAATAGATCATATGAGGGAGTGAATTCACGAGTATCAAAATCAGGTAGTAGCGATTGATCTTTATAGGCTGAGTGAAGGTACATTAGTCTTGGTTCGAATGTTTGTGTGACGCCATTTAGCCAGTTTAGGCTACGTTCAAAAAAGATACCCGTGTCAAAACTGTAGACTGGAACAGTCACCTCAGGGTTCAGGTCGACACCCATTGGTCGGATTTGAGAAGGATAGTCCAGATTGTATGCTAGATGTTTCAATTCTACTTTGGGTTTAAAATATCCCCAACTCCAGTGCTGATCCCAAGTGAGACTGTAGTCTAGGCGACGTCGACTGCCTTCCACTTTATTGGGATTACTGTGACCAAAGACCGTATACCGATTACTTAAGTTAAGGACTAAATTGTTATCAAAACGATAATAACCGTCGACGTCAACGCTTGGAAGAATTGAATATTGGTCGGTTAATCCGCGCGTAACAGATTGATAGTCCTCACTTGCAATTTGATAGTCCCAATGTTTTGTCTCATAGCGAGCGTAGGCACGTTGCTTTATGTGTGTTTGACTTGTTTCATCAATGGTCATGTTGCCCAGATCCCGCACATAGTCGGTATCACTAACGCTATTGTAGTCAACAAATGTCGACCAGGGCCTGTTTCTACCACCAACATGATCAAAATTAAACATATAACGATCATCCCCCTCATAGGGATGAAGGCCAGTGATAGGATTGATCTCGTCGGCATCGTCCCCGCCCTTGTCATTGCCGAGAAAAGCCCCTGATACCCTACTTTTTGACCAGCTATTTAGAACACGAAAGTCTGCTTCTATGCCGAACCCGCGATGTTGTATATAACGAGGAGAAATTGTCGAATCATAGTTTTCGGCAATATTCCAATAAATGGGTTGAGCAATGTCCACACCATTATCCTGATTAATGTCTATATCTGGAATAAGTAGTCCGGACGAACGTCGATCATCTATCGGGAACTTAATGTAGGGGAAGTAAAAAACGGGAATGTCCTTTATTTCAAATCGAGCATTTTTAATGGTTGCCCACCCTGACTTTTGGTCAATTTCAATCTGCTTAGTGACCAATCGCCAGCTAGAATCGCCAGGTTCGCATGTCGAATAGGATGCCTCATCAATAATAATATCGCCCTGGTCAGACTTGCTGAGTTTTTTGGCAGCACCTCTGATCGAAGCTTGGTGAATAACATAAGTTGCATTATTAATGGTGACATTACTATTAGCTACGTCGACATTAGCGTCCTCACCCTTTAATAATATCCCAGGCTCACGAAACTCCACATTACCTTTCAGTGTCACTTTTTGTGCATTTTGGTCAATGGTGGCAAAGTCACTTTTAATCTGTCGGCTACCTTGTGATATTTGCACGTCACCTTCAAGCACCGCGATTTTATCTGATGAGGCTTTAGTGGAGTTAGCGGTTACTCTAAGTGGAGCATCCTGTATATCTAAGTCATTGTCTGCCTGTTCACGTCTTGGCTCTATGAATGCGCCACATGACTTATTGCCATACTGTTGCCGCTGCTGTGAAGTCATGTCGGCCGCGTGCACCCAGTCAAAATTATTTTCAATGGGCATACTTTGCGGCTTAAAATTGTATGGCCCAGACGGGATTTCCGCTGTGAAAACAGAACCAGACAAGCCAAAAGTAATAGCTAGGGTGGATAAAAGATAGTGGTTAATTCGAGTTAACATAGAGTGCTTTACTAGTATTCTGACTTTCGGTTAACAGAGTATTTACCTAATCATTATCTTACCTGATATATTTAACGGGTAGGACTGTGAATTCATCTAAATAGGTTAAAATGGGAGATTTTTACAAAAGAATGATTATTACTTTGGTCTCAGAAAAAAAATCATCATTTTAATATAGGTATTAGCCATTTGAACACTCAAAAGCAGACGCAGCTAACAAAATGGATTTTGACTTATTTACCTAAAAAAAATGATCTTAACGGAACTTTAGTGTTGGAAGCTTTGGCCGGTGACGCCGGCTTCCGGCGTTATTATCGCCTTAATACCACCCCTAGCATGATTGCCGTAGATTCGCCGCCGAGCAAAGAAAATAATTTGGCCTATGCTAAAATCTCGCTGGCATTAAATTCTCGAGGAATACGGCGACCACATCTTTATGCGGTTGATTTTACTCAAGGCTTTTTTTTGTTGGAAGACCTAGGTGAGCAGTTACTACAACCCCTATTAAGTTCCGAGACCGTTGGGAATCTTTATAGTCAAGCTGAACTCATGTTGTTGTCAATTCAACAATCACCGTTGGACCACGACGTTTTTCCAACGTATGACCAAGCCATATTGACTCAAGAATTTGATCTTTTTGCCACTTGGTTTGTCAAAGAATTACTCGGAATATCGATAGATAAGCAAGCTAAAAGTATGCTTAATAAGCTCTGCAACGATTTAACCACTAGCGCGCTTTCACAGCCTCAAGTCATTGTCCATCGTGACTTCCATTCTCGAAACTTAATGTTTGTGGAGGATGAAAAGTTGGCGGTGATTGATTTCCAAGATGCAGTCATTGGCCCTATCACCTATGATTTAGTATCTCTTCTTAAAGACTGCTATGTGCGCTGGCCTGTTGAATTGGTTGAGTTAAGAGCCTTAAGCTATAAGCAGCAATTAGAGGATAGCGGGCTAGTATCCGTAGTGGATGATGAGACGTTTATGCGCTGGTTCGATCTTATGGGGCTGCAGCGGCACATCAAGGTAATGGGTGTTTTTGCGCGACTGGCACTGCGGGATGGGAAAGCAGGTTACTTGCAGGACATTCCTTTGGTTGTTACATACGCCGTAGATGTATTTAAGCGATACCCAGAGGTGGCTGCATTTGGACAATGGTTTGAAGACCAAATTATGCCTCATTTAACCTCGCAAAATTGGTATAAAGAGAGGAATGAACCTTCTCTGTCACGTCTAATTGAGCAGGATGATTCTAAATGAAGGCGATGATTTTGGCTGCTGGGTTAGGTTCTCGATTACGCCCACTGACAGGCCAGGTTCCTAAGCCAATGTTACTAGTGGGTGGCAAACCGTTATTGCAATGGCATATTGAAAAGCTTGCCGATGCAGGGATTAGCGAGATTGTTGTAAATACCTCTTGGTTAGCCTCTCAAATAGAGGATTATTTTGGTGATGGCCGGCAGTTTGGTGTCAATATACTTTGGTCTCCAGAGGAAGCGCCTTTAGAGACTGGTGGAGGTATTTTTAATGCTTTACCACTTCTTGGTAAGGATCCATTTTTGATTATTAGCGCTGATATTTGGAGTGATTTGCCCTTTATTAGCATGTCTAAAAACAGCTTGGCACCTACTAAATTGGCCCACCTTATCATGACAAGAAACCCGAAGCATAATATCGATGGTGACTTTTCATTAAGAGATAATGTTGTCGCTTATGAACGGCCTCGTTATACCTATACCGGTATCAGTTTACTTTCGCCTAAGATATTCGATGGTATTGATCCCTCATCAAAAGAATTTCCTTTAAGAAATATATTGCGCCCAGCCATTCTGGCCAATCGAGTCAGCGGTGAAGTTTTTTCTGGAGAATGGTGTGATGTCGGCACAATTGAAAGATATGATCATTTAAATCGAAAGTTCAGTGAGACAAACAATGCAAATAAATAAGGTATATGGATTTATGTTTTGGGCGGCGGTATTGATGGTGTTACTGCTGTCATTAATACCCCTATCAGCGCCTCAGTTAAGTGTGTTCAATTGGCAAGACAAGCTCCATCACTTTTTAGCTTATGGCTTTTTGTGCTTTTTAGCGATAAAGGTCTATGGAGATAGCATCGCTTTATGGAAAATAGCGATAGCGCTAATGTTTTTTGGCTTAGGCATAGAGTTAGCCCAATCATTGACCGATTACCGGTTGGGTGAAGCAAAGGATTTACTGGCAAATACCTTAGGTATTCTTTCAGTAATATTCTTGAATTTGATATTAAGGAAGGTAAGTGAATAGAGCCCTTAAACAACATATGCTCTGGATAGGGCCTCTAGTGGGAATGATTATTGCGCTGACTATGTTGCGTTACAGTTGGCCCATAGAGGGTGCATTGACCGGCGGACTCACGGCCTTATGCGCTCTTTGGTGGATATTTGAACCTATACCCATTCCTGCAACGTCTATGATCCCTCTAGGGGTAATGCCATTGGTCGGTATTCTCGATGGTAAGCAGGTAGCGCAGGCCTATGGTGACCCTCTTATTATCCTGCTGATGGGGGGTGCTATGTTGTCTAAAGCCATGGAGAAGAGTGGCGCTCATCGACGCGTTGCTTTGGCTATGGTCAATCTTTTTGGTGGAGATAGTCTGAGGAGCTTGGTCTTTGGGTTTATGGTTGCCTCAGCAGTGCTTAGTATGTGGGTATCTAACACAGCAACTACCCTAATGTTGCTCCCTGTTGCTTATGCAGTTTTAGACAGCATCCAGCATCCGGATGATCGAGGAAAGCTTGCGGTACCTTTGTTTTTGGGGATCGCTTACTCTGCGAGCATTGGTGGGTTGGGAACCCCTATTGGCTCGCCACCCAACGTAATTTTTCTTAAGGTTTATGCTGAGACAACAGGCACTATGCCTAGCTTCATGCAATGGATGACGTGGGCGTTACCCGTTGTTGTGGTGATGATTCCTGTAGCCGGGTTCTGGTTGACCCGACATCTGACGAGTAATCAATCAGTAGAGATCCCTGAGGTTGGGCAGTGGCGTCAGGAAGAATTTAGGGTGCTCCTGGTGTTTGGGTTAACTGCCTTGGCATGGATTACCTTACGTGAGCCTTTTGGCGGATGGTCTTCTTGGCTTGGTGTCCCCTCCGCTAATTATGCGGCGGTCGCGCTCACGGCCGTGATTATAATGTTCGTGGTGCCCAATGGTAAGGGAGGAAAATTACTTGATTGGGATTCAGCTTCAAATATTCACTGGGGAGTATTACTTCTGTTTGCCGGTGGTATTGCTATCGCTAAGGCATTTGCAATTACTGGTATTAGTTCCGCTATCGGCGAATCTTTATCAAGTGTCACTCGGTTATCAGTTATCGTCATTATCGCTGCAGTCGCATTAGCGGTGACCTTTTTGACCGAGATTACTAGTAATACGGCGACTACAGCACTGCTAATGCCAATTTTGGCCGCCGCATCTCTTGGCGCCGGATTTGAGCCTGCTTTGCTAATGTTGCCAGCAGCTTTATCTGCAAGCTGTGCGTTTATGTTGCCGGTTGCAACCGCACCAAATGCTATTGTTTTTGGTACTGGTCGAGTGACCGTAGAACAAATGGTGAGAGAAGGACTAATTTTAAATTTAATCGGAGTCTTGGTTATTACTAGTGTGGTTTATTACTGGTTGGGGTAATCATCAAGTCAGGGCCCAATAAGGAGCTTAATATTACTGGGCTTGAGGGTTTGGCTGCCGGCAAGTGAAAGTACCAGTGTCGTCAACTCATCCCAGACATCGGCTTTGCGCATACCTTTAATTCCCCGATCAATAGCCCCAGCTTGATAGAGCAACATTCTTAAATGCGGTGCGCTGCAACGTTGAATCGCTGTACGAAATAACGGTAGGCGCTTTTCCCAAACTCCAGCATTTTTAAGAGCCCGGTCGCGACTTTCACCTTGTGAAATTTGCTCACTTGCTTTAATTAAAATGCGTAATTCACGAGTGATGGCCCAGAGTAAAGGAATTGCATCAGTTCCTTCGCTGTGCAAACCGCGCAGTGATCGGGCTGCAGATTGAGCATCCCCAGCAAGGACTTTATCCACGAATTCAAACAGATTGTACCTTGCGCTATCAGCAACTACTGATGACATCATAATGGCATCAACCTTACCATCAATAGCGAGCAGTTTTAGTTTCTCAATCTCTTGAACAGCAGCAAGTAAGTTGCCTTCCACTCGCTCGGCTAATATTTCCACAGCTTGCTGATTGGCTGTTATGTTGGATTCAAGGAGTCGCTGCTTAATCCAGCGTGGCAATTGCTCGCCAGTAATGGGCCAAACTTGAATGTGGGCGCCAGAGGACTCTAACGCTTTAACCCATTTACTGTTCTGCGCGGCGCGTTCGAGTTTTGGTAATATGACCAGTAGTAAGTTGTCAGGGTTAGGATTGGCGCAAAGTTCACAGATTGCTTTACTGCCTTTATCACCAGGCTTACCATTTGAAATTCTTACTTCAATTATTTTCTTTTCTGTAAATAAAGACAACGCATTGGCTTCATTATGTAATTGACCCCAGTCAAATTTCCCTTCTCCATGGAAGACTTCTCTACCACTGAAACCCTTATTTCTAGCTGCTAGCCTCACTGCATCTGCAGATTCTTGAGCGAGTAAGGGTTCATCACCACTGATGACATATACTGCTAAAAGCTCTTTTGATAGGTGGCTTTGAAGCTGTTCAGGTCTTATTTTCATATCATACCTAAAGGGTTTAATTAAGAATCGGCTGGTATGGGTAAAGCTCGAAGTCGATTCAAAATTTGCCGTACAATTTCACCGCGCATTTCTTTGAGAATGCGTTTTTCCTCGTTTGAAGAGGCCAATATATCTTCTTCTCTAAATTCATAGACTCTTTCTACGGATGCTGTTGATAAAGATAAAATCTGTTTGTCATCTGCGTCAGTAATATAAAAATCTACGTCCTCATTGAGCTGATACTCAGCCACGCGACCCCTTGAGTTAATACTGGCGATACGTGAGTTTTGTCTAAAATCAACAATCACAACAATATAGTTGGACTCAGCTGCAGTGTTTCCACTGGACACCCCATAGATGCCTATTGCTCGCCTTAGTTCTTTTGTTAGCGCAGTGTCGCCAATCTTAGATGAAAGATAAACTGTCCCTAAGGATGAGGCGACTATTTCACTGTTACGCAACTGCCACCCGCATCCAGAGATAATTAGAGTAATAATCAATAACAATACTCTGTATTCCATCACTAAAGTCTCAGTTAGCCACTATGTTGATTAATCGACCCGGCACGACAATGATTTTCCGGATAGTATTACCTTCGATAAATCGTTGCACATTCTCATCAGCCAGAGCAATCTGCTCGATTTCCTGTTTTGAAATATCAGCTGCAACCTCTATCTTCCCTCTAACCTTACCATTGACCTGCAACACTAAGGTAATAGTACTGCGCACCAAAGCTTTCTCATCAACCGAAGGCCAACTCGCGTCGGCTACTGACTCAGAATTACCTAGAACTTGCCAAAGAGCATGGCAGATATGGGGAGCTATTGGAGATAGCAGCAAAATAGCACTCGTTAGGGCTTCATGACGCACAGCGATTGATTGATTCTCAGTGCCACCATGCTTCGCGACTTCATTTAATAATTCCATTACTGCTGCGATAGCCGTATTAAAGGTATTGCGACGCCCAAAGTCGTCATTAACTTTATTGATAGTCTCATGAGTTTTTCGTCGGAGATCTCTTTGCTGCTGATTGAGATTGACACTATCAAGAGGTGTGGACACATTTGTTTTAAGATGTTCATGGACCATTTTCCAAAGTTTCCGCAAGAAACGGTGAGCACCAGAGACTCCTTCATCGCTCCATTCCAATGTTTGTTCTGGGGGAGCAGCAAACATGGTAAACAGCCGAACTGTGTCAGCACCCTGTTTATTTATCGCTGTTTGTGGATCGACGCCATTATTTTTTGACTTAGACATTTTGGTGATGCCACCACTGTTAACAGCATCACCACTCTTAATTTCTATCGCTTTAATAGTGCGACCTTTCTCATCGCGCTCTACCGTAATTTCGCTCGGAGCTAACCAGGTCTTACGCCCATCAATTTCTTTATAAAATGATTCAGCTAAAACCATGCCTTGGCAGAGTAGGCTTTTGAAGGGTTCATTGCTGCTAACTAACCCCTCATCGCGCAGTAGTTTGTGATAAAAACGCGCATAAAGTAGATGTAAAATGGCATGTTCTATACCACCCACATATTGATCAACAGGAAGCCAATAATCGGCTCGTTTGGGATCGAGCATAGCGCTATTTAAATCGGAGCAAGTAAATCTTGCATGATACCAAGAAGATTCCATAAAGGTGTCAAAGGTGTCGGTCTCATGCTCAACAGCTTGGCCATTAAATTCGGTCATGCGCCAATTTTTGTCAGCCTTAATAGGTGACTGGATCCCATCCATTTCCACATCGACCGGCAGTATCACTGGCAGGCGGTCTAATGGTACGGCAATTTCGCCGCCCTCTGCAAGATTGTACATTGGGATTGGTGTTCCCCAGTAGCGTTGACGACTTACTCCCCAGTCTCGCAACCGATAGTTGGTCGTCACCGAGCCATGATCAATATCTATGAGATCAGCAGAAATAGCTTCAAAAGCAGCGTCAAAGGCTAAGCCGTCATACTTTCCCGAATTGATTAAGACCCCTTTTTCAGTAAAGGCTTTATCCTCGATAGAACATTCTTCATTTTCAAGAGCAATAACAACCTGTGTGATAATTAAGTTGTAGTTTTTAGCGAACTCATAATCTCTCTGATCATGCCCAGGAACCGCCATGACCGCCCCTGAACCATAGTCCATCAACACGTAATTACCCACCCAGACAGGAACAGAATTCCCAGTTAGCGGGTGAATTGCAGTGATACCGGTATCCATACCAACCTTGTCCATGGTTGCCATTTCAGCTTCTGAAACCTGTTGCAGTCGGCACTGGTCAATGAAGTCAGCTAACGCAGGATTATTTTTGGCAGCCTCAAGAGCTATCGGATGTTGAGTAGCTAACGTTAAATAAGTAACACCCATGAGTGTATCGGGCCGGGTAGTATAAACATCGAAATGGTTATGCTTACCAGCTGGCTCAGATAGGTCAAATGTTACATTCACGCCACGGCTTTTTCCTATCCAATTACGCTGCATTGTTTTGACCTGCTCAGGCCAATGCTCTAGTTCATCCAAATCATCAAGCAATTGCTCTGCATAATCCGTGATGCGGATAAACCACTGCGGAATTTCTTTTCTCTCTACAGGCGTGTCACAGCGCCAGCAGCAGCCATCGATTACCTGTTCATTGGCAAGGACTGTGGCATCATTTGGACACCAGTTAACGGCACTAGTTTTTTTGTAGACTAAGCCTTTTTCATATAATTTGGTGAAGAACCACTGTTCCCATTTGTAATAATCGGGCTCACAGGTCGCCAATTCGCGAGACCAGTCGATGCCAAAACCAAGACTTTTCAATTGGGCTTTCATGTAAGCAATATTTTCATGCGTCCACTTTGCCGGTGCGGTGTTGTTCTGAATAGCGGCGTTTTCGGCAGGCAGACCGAAGGCATCCCAGCCCATCGGTTGCAGGACATTTTTGCCTTGCATCTTCTGATAGCGCGCTATCACATCCGTAATTGTGTAATTGCGCACATGACCCATATGCAGCTTGCCACTAGGGTAAGGAAACATAGCAAGACAATAAAATTTCTCTTTGTCGGGGTCTTCACTGACCTCAAAGGTTTTATTGTCGTTCCAGTATTGCTGTGCTTCCCGCTCTATTTTTGCGGGATTATAGGTTGCGTCGAAGGTCATTGAATTCACTGCTTATTAGAGTTAGTCATCAGCGTGAATTATAAGGGAATGTTCGCCAGTCTAACAGCCATCCGAGAGGAATAGATTAACTAGGCTCCCCCTCGGTGACTTTAGACTAATTTAGGTCGCTTGACGGGTAGGTATACCAAGTTCTTTAAGCTTTTGAGCAATATCTTCTGCTGATGTGGACGCCTGAATTTCGCGGTCGACATAAAGCACTTTGCCGTCTTTCCCAATATAAATAGTATGACGGTTAGGAATTCCATAAAAGGCAAGAACATCATATGCCTCTGCCACTTCTTTTGACGGGTCACTAAGGAGAGGGAAGTCAGCATCATTTTCAGCAGCGAATTCCTTATTTACTTCTAGTGGATCAACGCTGGCCATAAAATAGGCTACCTGCAGATTCTTCAATAGGTGACCATTTTGAGCAAGGGACTTACATTCTATAGTGCATCCACTGGTGAAGGCTTTTGGATACCAAGCAATAACCACAGCTTCTTTGTCATGGAATTGGCTGAGCGTATAAGTTTTTCCATCAGTTGCCTGGAGTTCGAAGTCTGGCGCCTGATCACCGACTTCAAGTGCAAACGCAGAGGCTGACATTACCAGGCTACTCGCAAGAGCAAATACTTTACTTAGTTTCATTTTAATATTCCTTTAAAAAGTTAGTTTTGGTTCGGTTAAGCACTAAAAAAAATATAATCAAAAATGATAAAAAAACGACTGGCCACGATCCTGTTTTAGAGAAAGGCGTCTGACCGGCACGTGGCTGAACGATGCCGCTAAGTTCAGCAATACTATTTTGATCTATACGGCGATAAATTTTACCACGCTGGTCCACTAAACCAGAAATACCATTGTTTGTTCCGCGTATGATTGGCTTTGCATTCTCTAAAGCTCTCATCTGGACCATTTGCATGTGTTGCAAAGGACCCAGTGATTCTCCAAACCAGGTATCGTTGCTTACCGTAAGAATTAACGAAGCAACTTTACTGTTACGCGCGACAAGATCTGGATAGACCACTTCATAGCAAATTGCTGTGGCTACAAGTTGCTCTTGAACTGACAGAGGGTCCTGGTTAGAGGGACCGATGGACAACGATGACATTGGTAAATCAAAAAATTTAATTAATCCTCGAAGTAACGACTCTATCGGGACGTACTCCCCAAAGGGAACAAGCCGGGTTTTATGATATTCGCCCTGATTATCGCCAATAGCGAGTACTGAATTGTAATAGCGTTGTTGTTCAGAATTAAAAGTAATAATGCCTGTAAGCAAGGTGGAGCCACTGGCGGTACTCTTTCTCTCCAAACTCTTCATAAAATTTGGAATTCTCTGAGGGATGCTAGGGACGGCGGCTTCTGGCCAAATAATAAGGTTATGACCCCAGTAAGGTTCAGTTTGGGCTAACAACTGTTTTAGTATTACTCGTTGTTTTTGAGCCGACCATTTTTCATTCTGTGAAACATTAGGCTGGATTAGTGCGACGGTTATCGGCTCACCAATGTCTTGAGTCCACTCTACTTGTTGTAATAAGTAACCTGAGATAGTCAATAATGCCAATAGTGTGCTCAGGCTGAACGTTGAGCGTTTTTTTCTCATGCCTTGAACAAGCCATAGAAAAAGCATAGCGGCAAGTGCCGAAATAAAACTCAGTGACAGTACGCCACCAATGGGAGCCCAGCCATTTAGCCACGTTTCAGTATGGCTATAACCTGCATAGAGCCATGGGAATCCTGTAAAAATCCATGACCTGACCCATTCACTAACTACCCATATTGCCGGTAAGCCGAGCATTGATGAGGTTGGTGTCGATGGTATAAAAGCAGCCAGCATAAAAGGGACGGCAAATATAGCCGCTAAAAAAAGACAGAATAATACCGTGGCTATGACTGCGAGCGGTGCGGCGATAAATCCATATTCGTGGATACTGACATATAGCCAGCTAGCGCCTGTAAGGAAAAGACCGAAGCCATAAGCCATCGTATTGAAAAATGCTTGTTTAATGGATGGATGGCGTAATGATCGAAATAGAATCGCCATACTAACTATCACGGCAGGCCAGAGTTTAAAAGGAGCTAGCCCTAAGGGAAAAATTGCTCCTCCGGCAATAAGTAGTGCATAGCATTGGAGTCTACTGAAGCGTTTCATGGAGCAATTTTAGAGACTTCCAGCAGAGTTATTTTTCGGCTGTCACCCTCAACAACCGTGAAGTGAAAGTTGTCGATGGTGACCTTATCTGTAATCTTCGGAAGGCGGCCAAGCGATTCAATAATAAGGCCCGCAATGGTATCAAATTCGTCATCAGGTAAGCCGACATCAAAATATTCATTGAAGTCAGCAATCTCAGTAATGGCATCAACGGTATAACAATTGGCATCCACTTTACGAATTTGCTCTGGGCCATGCTCATCAGTTTCATCTTCAATTTCACCAACAATCTCTTCCAAAACATCCTCAATGGTGAGTAGACCAGAAACCCCACCATATTCGTCGATCACAATGGCCATGTGATAGCGTTGTTCTCGAAACTCTTGAAGAAGGACGTTGATGCGCTTACTTTCAGGGATCACAGTGGCAGGACGGAGCATGCTTTTTAGATTAAAAGATTCTTTACCCGATAGAACCAATGGCAGAAGCTCCTTAGCTAAAAGAATCCCCTGAATATCATCTGAGGATTCGCCAACGACAGGGAAGCGGGAATGCTGCGATTGAATAACAATTTTGAGGACCTCTTCTAATGAGAAATCAGCTTCAATAAACTTCATCTGAGAGCGAGGAATCATAATCTCTCGAGCCTGAAGGTCAGATACTTTTAGCGCCCCCTCCATTATTTGTAAGGCACCAGCATCGATAATCGATTCGTTCTCAGCACTCCGCAACATGTCAGCGACTTCATCGCTATTGGTTGGGCTTGGAGAAAACAGCCGAACAAACTTCTTCATTAACGAGATTTCTGACGTTTTGCTTGTGGGGGTTTCATCGTTCATTGTTAGCTCAATTGTGCTCTGTTGTTTCAGTGTAGGGGGCCGGGTAATTCAAGCCAAGCAAAATTTCTGTTTCCAAGATTTCCATTGTCTGCGCGTCATGATCATTTTCATGATCATGACCTAGTAAATGTAATACGCCATGGATGATCATATGTGCCCAGTGTGCTTCCAGAGCCTTGTGCTGCTGCTGCGCTTCGAGGGTGACTATCGGCGCGCATACCACTAAATCGCCTAATATTGGTAATGGTTCAGGTGTTACTGCGGAGAAAGGAAAAGACAGCACATTAGTGGCGCCTGATTTCCCCCTGTATCGCAGGTTTAGTTCAGCACTCTCTTGCTCTCCAACAACTCTTATACTGAGTTCAACAGGATCATCATTATTACCTAAAGCGGACTTCACCCAACGATTTATAGAGACATTACTGGGTATTTCCTCAGAAGTATCGGCTCGCTGGATATCAATTGAAATAGACATATCTAAGGTAAAGAGTTTTCTTTTTCGAAGGCGTCATAGGCGTCAACAATACTCTGGACGATAGAGTGACGAACCACATCACGCGACTCAAAGTGCGTAAAACTGATCTCCTCAACATTTTTTAGGACTTCACAAGCATGTACCAACCCAGAGTTCACACCTCGAGGTAAATCAATTTGTGACATATCGCCAGTTATTACTGCAGTTGAGCCAAAGCCAATTCTGGTTAAAAACATTTTCATTTGCTCGCGAGTAGTGTTCTGGCTCTCGTCAAGAATGATGTAAGCGCCGTTTAGCGTGCGGCCGCGCATATAGGCAAGGGGAGCAATTTCAATAACGTTCCGTTCTTGCAGTTTCGCAACGGTCTCAAAGCCAAGCATTTCATGAAGAGCATCGTAAAGTGGACGTAAATAGGGGTCTACTTTCTGAGCGAGATCACCAGGTAAAAATCCTAGCCGTTCGCCTGCCTCAACTGCTGGACGTACCAATAAAATTCGCTCCACCTCATCCCTTAGTAAAGCCTCGACGGCACAGGCAACAGCCAAATAGGTTTTTCCTGTGCCCGCTGGACCAACGCCAAAGTTGATGTCATGCGTTTGTATCGATCGAACGTAGCGTTGCTGATTGAGACCCCGAGGTTTAATAGTGCCTTTTTTTGTACGAATAACAGAAAAATTATCGAGGTCACTGACCGGCTTGGTATTGTTGGCGAGTTGATCCATAGATTTAGTGCTCTCAAATTGTCTAAGATGAAGGTGAACTTCTTCGGGGGTGACGTTACTAAAGTGCGCCGTTTCTTGATAGAGGTTATGAATCGTATCAGCCGCATGTTTTGCCGGGCTGGGATCGCCATAAACAGCAAAAAAGTTGTCTCTGGAGCGTATTTCTACGTTAAGACGAGCTTCAATTAATCGTAAGTTGTCGTCAAATTGACCGCGGAGAGAGGCGAGACGACGAGCATCGTTTGGCTCGAGGGTAACATTAAATGATGCGGGTTGAGTGTCCAGCTGTTTCAAGGGGTGCTTAAACGCCTGTATAGTTTGATATGCCCTAGCATAGCTCGATCATAGGATCAGCGTAAACTCTTTTTGTGGCACACTATTGAATTAAAAAGTCTCACCTATCAGGTTCGGGAAAAGATTTCTTATGGCTTTTACGCAGGTACTTTTGTCGGCACTATTCAACGAGTAGGCCTCGCAGAGAGTTTGGTAAGGCTTCGGTAATCGTGACATCTGCAAACTGTCCAATCAGATTTTGATCGCTAGCCCGGAAATTGACGACGCGATTGTTTTCCGTTCGTCCTTGAAGTTCGCCTGGATCCTTCTTAGAGACCCCTGTCACCAGCAAGTTTTGTTGAGAACCTACCATACGCCGACTTATCTCAGTGGCGTTTTGTACGATTCTAGTCTGCAGTATTTTAAGACGCTTCTTTTTTTCCTCAAGACTGACATTATCCGACAAATCTGCGGCTGGAGTTCCAGGGCGTGCGCTATAGATGAAGCTAAATGAAGTATCAAACCCTACCTGCTCAATCAATTTCATGGTGGCTGCAAAATCTTCTTCAGATTCATTGGGGAAACCAATAATGAAATCAGACGATATGCTTATATCCGGTCGCAGCTGACGTAAGCGGCGAATTTTAGACTTGTACTCAATCGCTGTATGCCCACGCTTCATAGCCATAAGTATTTTGTCTGAGCCGCTCTGCACCGGTAAGTGTAAATGGCTTACTAGCTCAGGCACCCGACTATAGACATCAATAAGCGCGTCAGAAAATTCTACAGGATGAGAAGTGGTGTAGCGAATGCGGTCGATACCTTCGATACTGGCAACAAATGGAATGAGCTCAGCAAAATCGCAAATTGCGCCGTCGGGCATATCGCCGCGATAAGCGTTAACATTTTGACCAAGAAGATTAACTTCGCGGACGCCCTGTTCGGAAAGAGAGTTGATCTCCGCTAAAACATCAGCGATGGGGCGACTAACTTCGTCTCCTCTTGTGTAGGGGACAACGCAAAAAGTGCAGTACTTCGAGCAGCCCTCCATAATTGATACAAAAGCGCTGGGACCATCCGCTTCTGGCTCAGGAAGACGGTCAAACTTTTCAATTTCGGGAAAACTAATGTCCACAACGACTGCGCCATTAGCCTGCTTTTGTTCCATCATCTCTGGAAGACGATGCAGTGTTTGCGGGCCGAAAATAAGATCTACAAAGGGTGCTCGTTTAGCAATAGCCGCACCCTCTTGGCTAGCAACACAACCACCTACACCGATTAATAAATCTGGATTGGCTTCTTTTAGATGTTTCCATCGGCCTAGCTGATGAAACACCTTCTCTTGTGCTTTTTCTCTAATAGAGCAAGTATTCAGTAAAATAACATCGGCGTCTTTGGCATTATCGGTGATAACCATTTGGTGGCTTTCACCGAGCAAGTCTCGCATGCGTGCAGAGTCATATTCATTCATCTGACAGCCGTGCGTGACGATATGGAGTTTTTTAACTGACTTTTCCAGCATTCTTATGGTCTTACTCATTGGGGAGACGCCATTATAGCCTTGAGTACCCATTGCGCAACATTTTGCGGTGTGATTTTGCACTGATATGTTATTATCACGCATCCTAATTAGCTCTCTTTACAGTGATATTTTATGGCCAGCGAACCGATCTACCGTATTAACTTTTTAAATCAAGGGCAGGTCTACGAGATCTTTGCCCGGCATGTCTTTCAGAGCGATCTCTGGGGCTTTCTTGAGGTCGAGGACTTTCTGTTTGGAGAGCGCTCACAGATGATTGTAGA
>DCBC01000152.1 GCA_002313335.1 Porticoccaceae bacterium UBA1117 | reverse complement strand
TTTTTTAGATCATCCTTCTCGTAATAAAGTTCCCTTTGAAGAGTCCACATACCTTCCTTCGGAAGTATCGCCTTAGCCTCCGCCTCTGCAATGGCAATCTCCACCATCGCAAGTGAATCTGCTTTGCGTTCTAACTGATAGTAAAGCTGAGCAAGCAACATACGAGCATCAGCGCCGATAATGATTGCTGCGTCCATCCAAATTTCCATCTCTACTACGGCTAAAGCATAGTCCTCTTGCATAGCGTAGAACTGGGCTAGGGTGTAGCGCGTGTCTAACTTTAATTCTGGGGGGGTACCAACACTATCTACCACAAGCCGGTAATAACTAATGGCGCCTTTGAGGTTATCTAACGAATAAGCCACATACCCAAGCATATTCCAAACCTGGGTCTTCTCATAATCAGTCCTGCAGGTCTTAGGACGCGCGTCAATATCGAGCAACATCTGCTTCGCTTCCAACCATAGCGGCTTTACATTAGCTTTTTCATCAGCCTCTGATGCCATCGATATGGGTCCTTTTTCACCCTGCACTCTATCTAAAGCCTTTGCACAGCTTTTGCCCACCGACTGGCGCTTTCGAGTTTTTACATCTTTGTACTTAGGCTCTTTTTTCTCAGCTGAAACAGCTGTATTTGCCAGCACCGAATCAGGTGAACCCACAGACACCAGCATTGGCATAACGAACACCATGCCCAGCACTGCGACTAAGAGCTTTAAGTTATTGACCATCATGAACTCCTTATTTAGCCATCTGGAAGGTAAATTTATAAAGCACATTAGGCACTTCTTGCCCAACGCCGTCTACCACTCGGGGATTATATTTGAGCTTCAATGCAGCCTTAACCGCAGCGCGCCCAAATCCCCAACCTTCTGGAAATTCTTCTATCATGACCGGATCACGTACACCACCAGTCGTCGTAATAATCACTTCAACTACAGCATAGCCCTCTTTCCCTCGTGTCTGAGCACGTCTTGGATACTGCGGTTGAGGAATATAAACTGGAATATAATCCGAATCCCTTGAGAAACTACCAAGCCCGACCTGCAGATTGCCGCCAACTTTCGGCGCAGCCATATTCACCGCATTATCAGGAATATCGAAATCTTGAGTTTCCTCAGGAATCTCTGGTGGCGGTGTTTCTGGCTCTTCGGGTTTCTCTACGTTCGTGTCTTTGGCGTTTTCAGTTAAATCCCGATCAACATGAAGAAAATCAGGGATTTTGATCATTGCGCCTTCATCTAGCTCTTTGCTACCAGAGTCGATCAACTTATACATTAAGATAATCAATGCAAAAGTAACCAGCATTCCTAGCGCAGCAGATATTCCTACTCTAATTACAGCCATACTATTAACTCAGTCTGTTTCTACAGAAATGGCCACCGGAGCAATTCCGATATCGCGAGCGATATCCGCTACCTTGGCAACCGATTCAATGTTGGACTCATTATCGGCTTGGATAACCATGCCGCCCTTTGGATTTTCATTAAATAATCGAGTCAAATTGATCTTCAATGCAGTGGGTTCGACCCGCTTTTTGTCAATCCAAAATTCATTTGTGTCTGTTACCGCTACTAAGATACCGACTTTCTTATAAGAAACGTCTGTCTCAGTATCGATTTTATTAACATCCGGTCCTGGAAGCTTAATAAAAGTGGCAGTAACAATGAAAAAGATCAACATAATGAAAACCACGTCAAGCATAGGAGTCAGATCAATAGTCTGTCCCTGCTCTTGCGATTTACCTCTTCTATTGCGCATATTTAATTCTCATTGGTGTTGATTATGGACCACTAATTTATCAGTGATCCATCGTCAAGTGATCTTCAAGGAGGTGTTTTTCCTGCTCAGCGACACGTTCGATATAAGTCATGCCAAACACTCCAGAAAGCGCAGCAACCATACCCGACATTGTTGGAATAGTTGCTTTTGAAACACCGCCTGCCATCGCTTTAGCGTCTCCGCCTCCGGTAAACGCCATAACGTCAAATACCGTTATCATTCCAGTGACAGTACCTAACAAACCGAACAGTGGTGCAATTGCGACGAGTGTCTTGATCATCATCATGTTTGTGTCAATTTCAATACTCACCTCAGATATCAACTTCTCTCTGATCTGATGAGCATGCTTTGACTTACGTTCTTTGCGTGCTTCCCATGCATCAAGCGCACGCTGAACTTCTACATTGACACTGGACCGCAGATACCACATTCGCTCAAAAATTAGGGTCCACATAAAGAACAAGAGGATGACAATGGCCCAAAGGACCATGCCACCTGAATCCATAAATTTGCCCATCTCCGCGATCGTATCAACGAAAAACATCTTAGCGGCCCTCTACTGAACCAGCCACAATGCCAGCACTCTGCTCTTCCAGAACGTGGAGGATACGTTGTGCCTTGCCATTAACCAATGTGTGCATCAACACAGTTGGGATAGCAACAACCAGTCCTAATACTGTTGTGATCAACGCTTGAGAAATACCGCCTGCCATCGCCTTAGGGTCGCCTGCACCGAATAGAGTAATCATCTGGAATGTAATAATCATACCGGTAACTGTTCCTAAAAGACCCATCAGAGGTGCAACCATCGAGATAACCTTCAACAAGTTAAGCCCTGCTTCAATTTCTGGTCGCTCTTTGAGCACCGCCTCATGTAGCTTCAGCTCAAGTGACTCTGGGTCCAGACCCGCATTATCAATCCCGACCTGTAGTACTCTACCCAGTGGGTTAGAAGTATCCGAAGTGCCAGATTGTAGTTGCGCGCTCACCTTGCTAGACATACCCATCAACACAACAAAGCGCCAAATAGCCAGGATAACCGCGAATACAAATACTGCAGTAATGACATATCCAACGATGCCACCAAAGTGCCAGCGTTCGATCAATGTAGGCGTATTAATAAGTGCTCTTAGTAGCCCACCGCCGAGTGGTCCAGATGGATCAAGACCCATTTTAGTAAACCCAGAGGCTGCTGCTTGAAGATCTGCAGCGTTAGATTGGTGGCCAGAAGGCTGGCGAGCTAGCTCAGAAACCAAACCGGATTTAGGGCTGTACTCCAGGTACATTCCGTCAGCGATTAGGTTGTATGTACCAACCCGAACTACTTCCATCTCAGCTTGTTCACCGTTAGCCAATAACACCGAGCGATTGAACTTCACGACACGCGAGCTTTCAACCATTTCACGCTGTTGCTCATACCATAACTTCTCAATGTCTTCGATAGACGGAAGTCGTGTGTCACTGCTCATTTTCGCAATTAACTCATCTAGAAACTCGGTTCTACCGGGAATTTGAGCACTAACGATCGACTGATTAAGGTTCGCTCGAATATCACCAGCAGCACCCGTTAGGTGGCCAAACAGCTCTTTCAAAGAACCGAGACGCTTGTCTCGCTGCTCGCGCAGCTTGGCAATCTCAATATCGTTATCACGGATTGTCTGCTCTAGACGATCTGACCGACGCTCTTCGTTAGCTTTCGAATTCTGAGCATTCTTTAACAATTGACCCTGTTTGCGCTGATCACTCTTAAAGGCAGCTTCGCGACCTCTAGAGTCCGCAGATTCAGAGATGGAAGAACTTTCAATCATCTGTAACAATTCATCTAAGCTCTTAGCGTCTTGCGCTACGGCTGGGATACTAATAGCAGCTGCAGCAACAAAGGCTGCGAAAATGTTAACCATGTTAGTTTTCATTGTGCTACCTCCGGCGCTGTAATGGGCATTTCTATAACGTCCTGCGGAATTATTTTCTTCGCCATTCGAATCCCTTGATCAACGGGCCGACGATACTCTGACCCTAATGTCTCCCAAGATCCAGTCGCCTTATTCCAAGCGCCTGTTTGAGATTTATCTTTAGTCTGGTACATCAAAGCAACACGGCCAATTCGAAGCATTTCTACCTCAACATCGGAACCGTTGGCGTTGATATCAACCATATCGCGATATGATTCTAGCGACAGGCTGTACTCTGACTCAATGTCATAAAGCTCTAGGATTTGGCGGAATTTTTCTGCGGCTGAGAATCTGGCACTGTCCAGATTAGTATTTAAATTAGAGACCGCGTCAAGACGCATCTCTTTCTTAAAGGGCATATCCAGAGCAACAAAGTCTTCCAAGCCTGCAAGCATAGTAACCATAAGAGGGGAAACGCCTCTCTCGATTACGGTAGCATTAGCAATCGACTCTTTTAGCTCAGACATCATCTGCTTCTGACTGTCAATCTGACGATCTAACTGAGAGTTGTAAACCCGCAGCGATTCGATTTGCTTATTGACTTGTTTGAATTCTTGCAGAAGGCCATCAGTTTGATCTGCGATGCGATCAACTTTAGTCTGCGACGTTTTAGCTGATTGAACCTTAACGGCTCCAGCTTTCAACACATCGTTCACTTCAGCCGCCTGAACTGCAATTGCAGTCAGACCACTGAAAAGAGCGCCGATAAGTGCCAGTGCTTTTAGTGGTTGCTTGTTCATAGTTCCCTCAATTTGGATCTACCGGTTTAATGATTCAATGGCACTTTTACAAAGTACCTTATTTCGAAAAAATCTCGATCTTTTGGTTTCGAGAGGTCTTTTTAACAGCCTCAACATTCAGAAGCAATTGGCCTGTACATAAAATGTGACTTTAGTCACACAAGCTTTGCGTTTGTTACTTTAGGTAACGTTTTAGCGCGACATATGTCTTTTAAATGACATGTTGAGCTAATCTAGCCATTAGATACCTTTTTATGACAGCAAAAATAGTGCTTTTTTAGTATCAAGCGTTAACTGGGTGATAATAAAAGCGTCATACTTCGTGTCGATCTAAAACTACAAATTGATAACTATAGCTACCAACAACTTCAGGTAGCTGGGCACTAGTGCGCTGCCATTGCTTCTTATCAATGGTCGGGAAAAAAGCGTCTCCTGCAATCTCCGTATCTACTTCTGTGACATAAAGGCGGTCAGCCACTGCAATGGTCATTCTATAAATTTGCTCACCCCCAATAACCATGACTTCATCAACGCCACTATCTGCACAAGCTTTGCGAGCAAGCGACAACGCATCATCTAAAGAAGTAGCGACTTCTACTCCAGGAGCGCACCAACTAACATCTCTTGTAATGACAATATTAGTCCTACCGGGTAGAGGGCGTCCAATCGAATCATAGGTTTTGCGGCCCATGACTAGTGGTTTACCCATAGTCACTGATTTAAAATATTGAAGGTCATCAGGCAAATGCCATGGCAACTTATTATCAAGGCCAATGACTCCGTTTTTACTGACCGCAACAATTAATGACATTTTCATAACTCTAACCTTCTTAGACTGCAACTGGCGCCGAAATAGGCCCATGAGATTGATAATTTTGTAGTTCAAAATCATCATAAACAAAATCAAATAAACTGGTCACTTGTGAGTTGATCTGCAAAGTGGGTAGGCTAAAAGTGCTGCGCGACAGCATTTCATCAACCTGATTGATATGATTAGAATAGAGATGCGCATCACCAAAAGTATGCACAAAATCTCCCAACTTTAAACCAGTAACCTGTGCGATCATCATTGTGAGCGCAGCGTAGGACGCTATATTAAACGGCACACCAAGGAACACATCTGCACTCCGCTGGTAAAGCTGACAACTTAGACGCCCCTCGACCACATAAAACTGAAAGAGACTGTGGCAAGGAGGCAACCCTGACTTAATCATGACGGGGATATCTTGCGGGTTCCACGCAGACACAATAAGACGACGTGAATCTGGGTTAGACTGAAGATCGCTCATGAGCTGGGATAACTGATCAACGCCACCAAAATTTCGCCACTGCTTTCCATAGACTGGCCCAAGGTCGCCATACTTATCAGCAAAATCTTGATCAGTAATAATCTGTTGAGTGAACTCGGCCATAACCTTGCGCCACTCCTCCGAATACTTAACTAGATGTTTATCCTGGCCTGTCTCATGCAACCAGCTCTGATAGGGCCATTCATTCCAAATACCAACACCATTCTCGAGTAAATATCTAATGTTGGTGTCACCTCGAATAAACCATAGCAGCTCATGCAGAATAGACTTTAAGTATACTTTTTTACTAGTGACCAGAGGAAATCCATCAGCCAAATTAAAGCGCATTTGATGCCCAAAAATACTGACCGTTCCAGTACCAGTACGATCTTCTTTTTTAATTCCATGATCGCGGATATGTCTAACTAGATCCAAATATTGCTGCATTAGGAGCTCCCTCCTGTGGACTGACCCATCATGCTGCGAATGGATACGCGCATAAACCAAAGGCCCAACAAAACCATTGGAATACAAAGCGTTTGCCCACGTGTCATCCAGTTAAATGATTCTAATAACGCTGATTGCCCTGCAAATTGGGTGTCTGGTTGGCGGACAAACTCGATCATAAAACGAAAAACCCCATAGAGTATCAGGAACAATCCGGTGACTTCCCCATAAAGGCGAGGCTTCCGCGCATACCAATTAATAATGAAGAACAATACCAGACCCTCTAAAGCTGCTTCATAAAGCTGTGAAGGATGCCGAGCCAGTTGCTGCGGATCAGCCGGAAAGACCATAGCCCATGGAACATCAGTGGAGCGACCGTAAAGTTCTTGGCCTATAAAATTGCCGATGCGCCCAAAAAATAACCCCGTTGGTACTAAAGGAGTCACAAAATCGGCTAAGCGTAGAAAAGTGACCTGATATTTGCGACTGTAGATAAGCAATGACACAGCAACACCGATTAAACCACCATGAAAAGACATCCCTCCTTCCCATATACGCACCAACATCGTCGGATCAGCTAACCACTTGTCGGCGCTATAAAACAAAAGGTACCCCAATCGACCCCCTAAAATAACACCAAACGCACCGTAAACAATTAGATCCTCTACCTGAGTTTTTTTGACTGGCGACCAAGGTCTCTGGCTATTTCTTAAGGCCAAGAACCAGGCAAGAGCAAAGGCCAAAAGGTACATAATCCCGTACCAATGAATTTTCATCGGGCCTATTGATAATGCCACGGGATCGATAATGGGATAAGTCAACATTGAGAGGGCGCTCCAGAAATTTAAGACTAATGATGATAACGGTTTATCCATGTTACTACCAAGAATGATAACGTCCTAAAGAATAAAAAGTTATACTAACGCGTATGTGTTTACTTGCCTTTGCTTACAACCACAATCTGGATGCGCCGCTAATCGTGATTTCTAATCGCGACGAGTTCTATCGTCGTGAAACTCTGCCAATGCACTGGTGGCGAGACTGTGCAGTCCTGGCGGGACGTGACCAGCAAGCCGGTGGAACGTGGCTTGGCTTGTCAAAAAATGGCCGCTTTGCTGCGGTAACTAATTTTCGCGATGTCCATCGCAATGGTATGGAAACAGGTAATCTGCGTTCACGCGGTGATTTGGTGACGGCCTTTCTCTGTGCATCGGACGATGCTAATAGCTGGGCTGATGCATTGGTTGACACCTCTTCGGACTATGGTGCTTTTAACTTAGTTATTTATGATGGTCAGGATATGATTTATCTTAATAATCAAGGAGACCCAAAGCGAATATTAACTTCAGGGGTATATGCACTGAGCAATCACCAACTGGATAGCCCATGGCCAAAAGTAGATCATGCTCGTGAACAGCTAGTTAATGTTGTTACCCATCAGACGATCGGCGAGCATTCTATTCCAGTATTACTAACGGCACTCTCCTTGGAAAAGACTTATGCCGCTGAACTATTACCGAATACTGGGATACCAGAAAACTGGGAAGAAACTCTCTCATCACCGTTTATTGTATCCGACGGGTATGGAACTCGTGCGGCTACCGCAATTGTCATCTCGGCCACAGGGAAAGTGAGCGTCGCTGAGCAGGGGTATGAAAACGGCGAAAAACTAGCGTTTAATGCGTTTAGCTATTCTACGTTAGATCGTTAGCCTTGCACTTTTAGCAAACCGCTGCGGGCTTGCTACCCTCAGTAATTTGGATACTTCAGCATGCTCAAGGGAACTAGATAAAAAGTCTACAATCTCTTTAGAACTTGACATTTTTAATGCTTTTTTTGCAAGTATCTGAGCATCTTTACGGGTAACATTAAGAAGCATTGACTTGACCCTAAGCAGACTACTCGCGCTCATTGAAAACGTTTCATACCCTAGCCCTAAAAGTACTACGGCACTAAGCGGATCTCCTGCCATCTCACCACAGATACTAAGCTGACAGTCCACACCAGCCGCTTGCTCATGAATCTGTTTGAGCGCCCTCAAAACACTTGGATGCAGACTATTATAAAGCTCCGCCACCCTTGGGTTGTTGCGGTCCACCGCTAACAGATATTGCGTTAAATCATTAGTTCCTACCGACAGGAAGTCAACGCGACGACCAATTTCCTTTACCTGATAGACGGCGGCCGGCACCTCGATCATAGCGCCTATGAGAGGTCGTTTAAGTACGAACCCCTCTTCAATAGTTAACTCCTGATAAACGCGATCAATTAGCTGAAGTGCCCTGTCAAGTTCTGGAATGTTACTAATCATCGGTAGCATGATACGCAGGTTTCCAATACCTTCGCTGGCACGCAGCATCGCCCTAATTTGTACCAAAAATATCTCCGGATGATCCAAAGAAATACGAATTCCTCGCCAACCCAAAAAAGGATTTTCTTCTTCGATAGGAAAGTAAGGCAAGTCCTTATCTCCACCTATGTCGAGGGTTCGCATAGTTACCGGCCGTGGTGAAAAGTCAGCAAGCTGTTGTCGGTAAATAGTAATTTGTTCATCTTCAGTAGGGAAACTTGAACGCATTAAAAAAGGAATTTCAGTCCGAAAAAGACCAACCGCCTCAGCGCCACTTTGCAGTGACCTAGCAGTGTCTTGGCGTAACCCCGTATTCACCCAAAGAGAGAATCTCATACCATCCGGAGTATGGCAGGGCAGGTCTCGAAGTTTCTCGAGATCTTTAGTAAATAAATTTTCTTCCCGCTGTCGTTGCAGATAGTGGCGACGAACAGTTCGTGTTGCTCGACTAACAATATCACCGGTAGAGCCGTCAACGATAAGCTCTTGTCCATCAAGCTCTATCCATGGCAAGGCTACTGCCCCCATCACGGTAGGAATACCAAGAGCACGACCAACAATCGCCATATGCGAGTTACTGGACCCTTTTAATGAAATAATCCCTACGAGCCGATTGACGGGGATATCTGCCAAAGCTGCTGCCGACAAATCTTCTCCTACTAATACAATACGCCGAGGCAGGGGGGCTTTCTCTTGATCCTTTGCCTGCAAGTAACCAAGGACTCGCTTACCTAAATCATTGACGTCCGCCGCTCTCTCTCGAAGGTAAGTATCTTCCATCTTCTGAAATGTTCGCACATGCTTGAGAATTACACTACTCCAAGCAGTGGCGGCAACCTGGCCCATTTTAATAGAGGCTATGACTTCATTAAGTAGTACTCGATCATCGAGTAATCGAATATATACATCAAAAAGAGCAAACTCCTCAGCACTGAGCTTGTCGACCAACCCAGCGCCTAAATTTCGCATATCTCTCTTAGCGGCCTTCACTGCATCGCGAAATCGTTGTATCTCTGTTTTAGGATCTTCAGTGAACCGTTGAGGAACTGTTTTTAGGTCGGCTTTATTGGTGACCAGCACTGCTCGACCAATCCCTACTCCTGGCGAGCTAGGGATACCAGTAAACATAGCCTCTTTACTCTTACCTCGCCCAGCCGATGCTAACTGACGTAGAGCGCCAGTGGCCTCCGCATGAGCAATAGCTCCAGAGAGTTGTGCACATACGGTAACCACAAAAGCTTCTTCTTCGGAGGCGAAACGACGACGTGTCTCCTGTTGAAGAACCAAGACTCCAAGGACCTTTCGATGGTGAATGATCGGCACCCCCAGGAAAGAATGAAACGGCGCTTCACCAGTTTCCTCAAAGTAACTAAAGTTAGGGTGCTGATCAGCATCTTGGAGGTTCAGTGGCTCTTCCTTTACCGCAACTAAACCGACTAAACCCTCTCGCATTGCAAGCCTTACTTTACCAATTGATTCCTGACGAAGACCCTCTGTAGCCATAAGGACATAGCGTTGGTCAGTGCCGTCAAATAGATACACCGAGCAAACCCCAGCACTCATAGCCCCACGAACTTCCTTGACGATAATGGCGAGCACTTCAGAAAGACTACGAGCACTGTTGACCTCTTGAACAATAGTCCTCAATGAAGATAGCATCCCTAGATACCTCCAGACTGTTGCTCAAAGCGCATGTTTTTTTCAGAGAACTCCTGCAATGCATTACGGTAGACGTTACGCTTAAAAGAAACCACCGAGTTAACCGGATACCAGTAATTAACCCACTCCCAGCCATCAAACTCGGGTGTTCCAGACGTGTCAAAACGTACTTTTGAAGCGTCTCCAACCAACTCAAGAAAGAACCATTTTTGCTTTTGCCCAATGCATAAAGGTTTCGAATTTTTACGCTGCATTGACACTGGAATTCGATAGCGCAGCCATTTTTTGCTACGCTGAATTATGCGTACATCTGAACGCTCCAGACCAACCTCTTCGTAGAGCTCTCTATAAAGTGCTTGCTCAGCAGACTCACCTTTATCAACACCACCCTGAGGAAATTGCCAAGCCTGCTGGCCAAGTCGTTTAGCAAACATGACTCTGCCGAGTCCATCACTGATAACAATAGCAATATTTGAGCGAAAACCGTCTTTATCAACCACTTTACGTCTGCCTCTAAAATTGCCTTGGTAAGACCTTGCATTGTTCCATAAACTAGGGTTTTCGGCAATTTTCTCTTGAGCGGAGTCACTTTGATCGCTATCCTGACTAATAACAGACTGACTTTGGTGCGATGATGCCTCTAGCAATTTTTGACTTAGACAACACGCTCATTGCTGGTGACAGCGATTATAGCTGGGGTGCGTTTTTAGTTGCCCAAAACAGGGTTGATCAAGTAGCTTACAAAACCATGAATGAAAAATTTCTTGCTGACTATGAAGCAGAAAATTTGGATATCTTAGCGTACCTTGCCTTTTCTTTATCGCCATTAATTGACATGTCTCCTTCGGATCTTGAGCAACTGCATAGTAAGTTTATGGACCAAGTAATTCGGCCGATGATGCTGCCAAAGGCATTAGCGTTAATTGAAAAACATCGGGAGGCGGGCGATCGACTGCTCGTCATTACTGCCACAAATAGATTTATTATTGAACCGATAGTACATTCCTTGGGTATTAATGAATTTTTAGCCACCGAACCAGAAACTATTAATGGTCGTATCACTGGCAAAATAGTCGGCACCCCCACTTTTCGTGAAGGTAAAGTGCAGCGTTTAAATACTTGGCTAGACGATAACAATGAGACACTTAGCGGGAGTTACTTCTACAGTGACTCGATCAATGATTTACCACTCTTGCAAAAAGTAGCAAATCCTGTGGCCGTCGATCCAGATGAAAATCTGCGCCAAATAGCAGAAGATAAAGGCTGGAATACAATATCTTTACGTGATTAATTGTCCTCGATGGACAATAGATACTCAGCTCCGAATGATCCTCCAACACTGAGTTAATCTCAATGACTCTGTCAGTAACTGGAGAGTAAATATCTAAAGGTGCTTTCACCGATTCAACTATGGAGATCTCAAAACTGATATTAATAAATGTATCGGTCTCATAAAGCTCAACCTAAAAAACATCACCGTGAGTTGCCTGTGCATAGTCAGTAATACTGATCACAACAGCATCATTACTTTCTAAAAACTTTGCTATTCTTTAAGTGATACCCTCGACATAATCCGTAGCTATTGCTACACTTTCGGCCCGTAGCCTACACTACTGTAGCCATAGTAAAATAAGGGCCTATGCAAAATTATTTAAGGAAATTTAAATCCATGCCAGCGTTAAAATTAATCATCGCCTCTTTTTTTATTATTACTCTGTCAATAACCCTCTCGGCAGACGAAATTGTTCTGGTCAATGGCGATATTCTTCAAGGCTTACAAACAGAAAGAACTGACTCTCACATTATTTGGAATTCAGATAACTTTGGCCCCCTGAGTATTGCCTTAGACCAGGTAGCTACAATAACCCCAGAAGTACTAAACCCGATAATAGCAGCAACAGCAGTTGCCGAAGTAGCAGGTGATGGGCCATTAGAAGGTGCAATAGGTTTATCCGGTTTGCTTCGAAGTGGCAACGAAGCTCGCGAAGAATGGGGTGCTGCAATTGATCTAGCATGGCGCAACAAGAATATAAGGCACCGAGGTGATATCCACTACCAGACACGTCGCGAAGGGGATGAGGCGGCAGAAAAACACTATGACATAGACTATGCTTTTGACTGGTTTTTTAGAGATAGCTGGTATTGGAGTAATACTGCTTCTTTTGGCGCCAATGACGATCGTGGGATTGATCAGTTTTACACTGTGGGGAGTCTTATCGGTAATCAGCTGTGGGAACAAGACAGTGGGGCACTTTCCGTAGAATCTGGACTAACGTGGATCAGCGAAACATTTGCTGTGAGTACCCGAGACCAACGGTTCATGCGAGATAAAAAGGACGAAAGGCTAACGTGGAATTGGTCGGCGGACTATCGGAAAATAGTGTTTTCAAATATCGAATTTTTCCATACCCATCAACTTTTAGTCTCTGTTGAGGACGCAAATAATAGCCAGTTAAATACCGATATTGGCTTTGATTTCCCAATGATCGACAATCTCTTCACAGAAATTGTATTAAAGTGGGATTACGATAATCAACCTGTTGAAGGGTTTGAAAAAATAGACAGGAAAATTAGTGTTGGTGTAAATTATAGCTGGTGAGAATCTAAAGCCTAACCTCAATCGGTGGTTCATTTAGGGCTGCCAATTGTTCCCTTAGCGCAAGGATATGATCACTCCAGTAACGAGGTGAATCAAACCAAGAAAATGCGCGCGGAAAGGCAGGGTCTGACCAACGTCTTGCGATCCAAGCGCTATGATGCATGATTCTCAGCGTACGAAATACTTCAATTAATCGTAATTGTCGATAGTCAAAATCATAAAATTCATTGTACCCTTTAACAATTTCAGCTATCTGAGCTGTCTGCTCCTCACGATCTCCAGACAATAGCATCCAAAGATCTTGGATTGCGGGTGCCATACGTGCGTCATCAAAATCAACGAAGTGAGGGTAATCATCGCGCCACAAAATGTTGCCCGAATGGCAATCACCATGTACTCGAATATTATTAACCTCTCCGTAATCAGCAAGAATTCGATCCATAGTTTTCAGTACATCAAGAGCCAAGGAATCATAAGCAGGACTCAATTCTTTGGGCATAAAATCTTTACTGATAAGCTCATAAGAGTTCCACCCAAAATTTTGGGTGTTTAAAGTAGGTCGATACTTGAATGGCTGAGTTGCCCCAATTCCGTGAAAGCGACCCAATAATCGACCTAAAATAAATAGGTTATCTAGGTTGTCTAATTCTGGTGCACGCCCGCCTTTTCGCTCATACAGTGCGAACCTGAAACCCTCATGGTGGCTGATGCTCTTACCCTCACTATTAATCCAAGGACAGACAACTGGCAGTTCCTGCTCCTGCAATTGAAAGCAGAATTGATGCTCTTCAAATATCTGCTCATCAGTCCATCGATCCGGACGATAGAACTTGGCAATCATGGGCGTTTGATTTTCAATACCTATTTGATAAACGCGATTTTCATAACTGTTAAGAGCTAAAAATCCGCCATCTGCCAAAAACCCCTGGCTCTCGACCGCATCGATTAATAAATCAGGCGTTAGTTTATCAAATGGATGGTTACCACTTTTACTCATAAATTTTAGTCCAAACTTGGTTTTGCACGCATGTCTTTCTTTTTCCCATGCTGAGCTTTTTTGTCCATGCGCCTCAGTTGTGAGCCGCGTGTTGGTTTAGTCGGCCGCCTAGACTTAGCAACAAAACCGGCCGACTGTACAAGTATTATTAGCCTAGACAATGCCTCTAGACGATTTTTATCCTGACTACGATGACTTTGGGCCTTGATGATAACAACGCCATCCTTTGAAATGCGCTGATCATTAAGGTGCAATAACCGCTGTTTATAAAAATCGGGTAATGATGATTGTTCAATATCGAACCGCAAATGAATCGCTGAAGACACCTTATTTACATTTTGTCCGCCAGGCCCCTGAGCGCGTATTGCCGAAAAGTCGAGCTCAGACTCTGGAATTGAAACATTACTAGAAATTATTAGCATTAATCACTAGGCTCAACAAATCGAAACCGAGGAACTTGTTGCCCATCAAAATCTACCAGTTCCTGAAACATTTCCAGCGGCCTCACCCACATACTGTAATCTCCATAGAGAGTCCGGTAAACAACCAGCTCCTCACTCGTCTCGCTATGCGTTGCAACCTCTATAACTTGATAGAGATTCCCTTTGTAGTGTTTGTAAATACCTTTTTCAATCGTCACGCTGAAGTAACCTCTGTCTTACAACGAATGAGGTCTGACAATTCCAACACTAATTTATCGCCAACCTCCAATGGCCCGACGCCAGATGGAGTTCCGGTTAAAACCATATCGCCAGGTAGTAGGGTAAAAAATTGACTAATATACGCCAGCAACGGAAGAATCCGGTTTAGCATATCTGATGTATTCCCATCTTGATGAAGCTGACCATTTTTATACAAGCGTATTTGTTGGTTTTGTAAATCTCCCACTATTGGCTGAGATATAAAAGCGGAGGACGGACAGGCGCCATCGAATGCCTTGGCTTTTTCCCAGGGCAACCCTTTGTCTTTTAAATCTTGCTGAATATCTCGTAGTGTCAAATCTAAACTTAGCCCGACCCCAGCAATTGCCCCTAACGCTTCACTCTCATTACAGTTCGTTAGCGGTTTACCTATCAGAAGGCTCATTTCAGTCTCAAAATGGCATTCGCCTAAAGCAGATGGAATTAATATCTCTTCATCAATACTGGTTAATGCCGTACTTGGCTTGATAAATAGGACCGGCGAAGTAGGAAGTGGATTGTTTAACTCGCGCGCATGCGCTGCGTAATTTCTACCCACACAAACAACCTTCCCCAAAGGAAGATCTGATTTTTTTCCATCAATAATATGACTGTAGCTGTGCATCTAAAGATTCCATTTTTAATTGCTATCCTCGGTTTTACGCCCACCAAGAAGCCTTTTGGGTGTTAAACAGTCAGACCTTTGTTATCGTTAAGATAGATTGCTCCTTTGGCTATCCGATATATCAGCCAAATAGTCACCAGTGCTCCAGTAAACCAACCAAGGAGAACGATCCATGTCAGAAGCGCAATGATGGTCCATAGCAATCCAAACCAGAAGGTATTGATTTGCCACCGAAAGTGCCCCTCTAGCCAACTCCCACGGACATCGTCTCTTTTGATATAGTTAATAATAACGGCGGCAATTGCCGTGAGCCCACCACTAACAAAACCTAGCGCTAGCAGTATATATATCAACATAGTAACGTTTTTGTTGTTCGATTCTTGCTCTGAATCATCATCCGTAAATGAAGGCTCAATCATAATTCACATCCTGTGTAGGTGTATTCATTATTTCGATTTTATCTCAATTAGTTTGCCAGGGTTCAATATGCCGTTCGGATCAAATACTTTTTTCACCGCACCCATCAAATTAATTTCAGTCTCGGACCTTGAGTAATGTAGATAATCTCTTTTCAACAGTCCGACCCCATGTTCAGCACTTACGCTCCCTTGATATTTTGCTAATAACTGACCAATCTTATGGCTGACACCGCCGCATAAAGATACAAACTCAGCATTAGACAACCGTGCTGGCTTGAGGATATTAAGGTGAAGGTTCCCATCTCCAATATGCCCGTACCATACAACTTCAAAATCTGGATAATAACGCTCAATCAGGCTATCTACGTCATTAAGAAAATCAGGCATTCTGGAGACTCTTACAGAGATATCGTTTTTGTAGGGCTCGAAGCTCCAAAGTGTCTCAGAAATATCTTCACGAAGTTTCCATAATGCTTTAGCCTGCGACAAAGACTGACTTACTACCCCGTCTTGCACCCACCCTTTTTGCAGGCAGTCTTCAAAAAGGCTCATTGCTGTTGCTAAAGCTTGGTTGTCTCGAGTCTCAAACTCTAACAGAGCGTAAAA
>DCBC01000029.1:1715-7177 GCA_002313335.1 Porticoccaceae bacterium UBA1117 | reverse complement strand
AGTTTTTTATAACTACGATTACGCGATCAGATACCGGTTATGTTCTTCGCTGGGACAGTGTTACGGGTTTTAGCCAAGTCCCAGAAAGTGAGGGAGGGGAGCCTAACGGTGTAGTGTTTGATCAATCTAATACTATTTTATACGTAGCATTTAATCTATCAGACAGACTTGTTGCAATCGATCTGGAGGAGGGTCGTGTATTGCGGAGTTACTCATTAGATGGTCCGGACAATATTGTATTAAATGATGGCAGTATTTGGGTGACCAGCTTAAACCATCAAATACTAGATACCTTGCGATGCCAGAAGATAGGCCCTTGTGCATTGCCATTTTCAGTTACCCAGCTTGACGCCAGTAGCTTTGATGTGCTGCGCCAGTGGACATTTAGAGGAGAGCCTTTTGGGTTGCCAACTGTCGCTTTACCTTTTGCACTAGATAGCGGTTCACAGCAAGTTATGCTGGGGTCCTTTAGGTCAGACAGAATTGCTTTCTTTAATGTGGATTAATAATTGCTTGAAGAGTAATAAAAAAGGACGGGCAAGCCCGTCCTTTTTTACAATTGCACAGCCCTGTGCATAAGACTGCGTTTAAATACTAAAAGCTTTTTCGTAAAGTTACACCAAACGTGCGAGGCAGGTTTGGGTAAATATTAAAGCTTCCTGCCTGTGCGGGCGTTGGGAACCCACTCGTCATATATTCATCATTAGTGACATTGCGCGCCCAGACAGATAGGTTTAAGTCACTTTGTGTGTTCATACCCGCACTCAAGTTAAGAGAGCCGACTTCACGCGTAGCTAAAGCTGCAACAGCTGGCGGGATATTATCGACGATGATAACTTCATCGTCATATTGGTAATCAGCACGAGCATAGGCGTCATTGTTTCCTAGGCGGAAATCATAGAGAGCGGACAAAGATAAGCTGACTTCATGAATTCCCGCAGGTTTAGTACCTGACAAATCTGCGCCCTCAAAGCCGCCACCTACAAACTCATCATAGACTGGATCTAACAATGTGCCTGCAAGACCTAACCTAAGTGATTCTATTGGGTAGTACACTAGATCGAATTCAACTCCCTTGGTAGATTGCATGCCTGCATTTAAAAGTTCAAAGCCAGTACCGTTAAAGATCGATGACTGGAAGCCCTTGATAGTTTGATCGAAGATCGCCATATTGAAAGAGCCGCTCTCAAACACCGCCTTTAGACCTAACTCGTACACTTCTGATTCTTCAGGGTCAGCAAAGCGTGAACCTGCGGACAAATTGGGTGCGTTGGTAGTCAACCCTGCGGCTTGTAATGCTGCTAAGTCAGCGGCGTTAGGGCCTGAGTCACGTGACAAATTCCAAGAACTCGCCTTGAAACCAGTGGCGTAGCTTCCGTAGATGTTGATGCTATCATTTAAGTCATAAGCTAAACGAAGAGTGTAGGTCGTATCACTGTCATCACTGGTATTATCTTCAATTGCGTTTGGAAGGTTGACCACCGGTGGCAATGAAGATTGTAGAGCGGCCAAACCTCCTAAGAGACTCGCGGGTAAACTTGCAAATACGTTAGTGTTAACTTGACTGAATGTAACTTCTTTTTTAGCTTCGGTGTAGTTAAAGCCGGCAGTTAAAGTTAGTTGCTCATTTAAAAGCCAATCAAACTGACCAAACAATGAACTTGCTTGATCGTCTTGACTAAAGGTATCTTGCGCACCAGTGCCATTAGCAAAGAACGTCCCTGCAGGGAATCCAAATCCACCTTCAATGGCACCAAGAGCGCCTGGAGCTCCCAAGCCAGCAACTAAGAAATCAAAATAGTTTCGTGCTTGTGGTCCCCACAAAACCTCAGAGGTATAGTCAACTGTCTCATTGAAATAAAAGGCTCCGACCATCCAGTCTAAATTGCCATCACCGGTTGAGGTAAGACGAATTTCCTGAGTAAATGTGTCTACATTTAGGTCGTTTGGACTGGTTTGAGTTAAAGGGGCGCTTGTCATGTCTATGTCAAGAGCCTCAAATGTGTCACTGAACCGCTGTGAGGTAATCGAGGTTAGGACAAAATTGTCATAGTCGACATCGATTTGAGCGGAGATGCCACCGTTTTCAATCTCATTAAATGGCTCAATGTCTACAGCCATACGATATGCGAAGGGTTGCTCGGGGACTAATGCGCCGCCAAGAGCAAAGATTATTCCACCAGTAGCACCGTTAATCAAGTTTGACGTACCACAGCAGACTTCATCAATGCTGTCGTAATCGGCAATTATACGCACCTCAGTGTTGTCCCTTGGTGTCCATGACACCTGACCGCGAACGCCCCAGCGATCTCTTTCATTCATGGCAGCGCCGCCAGCTATGTTGGTAAAATAACCGTCGCGCTGAGTCATGTTACCAGATACGTCGAAACTCAGATCTTCAGAAATGGCGCTTTCAAATAACGCCTTGGTATTTTTATACCCCATATTGCCGAGACTCGCTTCAATATAACCACCAGTCTCACCAGAGGGCTTAGGTGTAATGATACTGATCACGCCAGCGGAGGCGTTCTTACCAAATAGAATGCTCTGTGGGCCACTAAGTACTTCAACCCGCTCTAAACGTGGCAGGTCAGAAATTGCTGAGCCGGCGCGTGAACGATAGACACCATCAATAAACACACCAACAGAAGGCTCTATACCTTCGTTATTTGATCCGTTACCAAAACCACGAATCGAGAACGAAGTGTTGGTAGATGACTGCAATTGAGATACCCGTAAGGTAGGCACAACACTTTGCAAATCACCAATGTCTTGGATTGCGGCCTTTTGAATCGTATCACCACTAGTGACTGTTACTGAGACTGGAATGTCTTGCAGTGTTTGTTCTCTTTTGTTGGACGTAACAATAATTTCATCAATCTGTGCTTGGGCAACGCCGCTTAAAAGCAGAGCGCCTGACGCAATCAGAATTGTTCTATGCCGAAAATTAAATGTATTCATTGATTCCCCTCGAGGATGTTGATTAAGAAGCTTCCCCCGTCAAAATTTATTGGGGAATTAGTAGTTCATTTTCTTCGGCGCGATTATCCTACAAAATACAAAAATGTATAGTAATTTCGTATGAATTAATGACTTACAAGGATTGGGGAAGTTAGTGCTGATTAACCAGTTATTTATCAAGACAGCCTAAAAATAGGGGTTGAAGAGCAATAGTATTTTGCTCGGTTGAATTGAGTTCGCTATCACAGCGCAATAACCTACTTTTACCCATACGATAAAAAATAGGTTAGCGCTGTACGTTATTTGAGTAATTTATAAAATATTACTGTTGGTATTTGATGAGTAATTTATCTCTTTTCCTTGGGCATATGTTTACCTTAGACAAATCACCTTGGATATGAGGTAGCGCCAACACACGCTTATCCATAACCTTGAACCATAGCCACGGAACATAGGAAAGCATATACATTCCAAAGTAACCATTAGGCAATTCTGGAATATTTTCGAAGTTGCGCAGGCTTTGGTAGCGCCTGGCCGGGTAGGCATGATGGTCTGAATGCCTCTCTAAATGGAACAGGACTATATTGCTCACAATATAGTTGGCATTCCATGAGTGATGCGGTTTACAGCGTTCATAGTTACCATTAGGTTTTTTTTCACGGAGCAATCCATAGTGCTCAATATAGTTGGCTAGGGTTAATTGTGACCAAGCCCAAAAATTATGCATGATTAAAAATGGTACCAATATCCAGCCGAAATAGGCTACTAAAGAGCCCTGAAAAAGAGCGCTCATGGCATATGATTGCAATATTTCATTATGAATACTTAAAAATGACTTCCCTTCCTTAGCCAACCTCTCGTTCTCTAATTGCCAACCACGCACAAAAGTACCTGAGATTTCTCTCACAGCGAAGGCATAAAGAGATTCCCCTAATCGCGAACTGGCGGGGTCTTCTGGTGTTGACACTAGAATATGATGACCGCGATTGTGTTCAGCGGAAAAATGACCATAAGCCGGTACTGCTAAAACAATTTTGGCTAACCATTTTTCTAATGTCGTATTTTTATGCCCTAACTCATGCGCGGTATTGATTCCAATGCCGCTGTAACTTCCGGCGACCAGAGCAACAACTAATATCGATATAACACTCAAGTCATAAGTTCCTACTAACCAAGCAAAAGCAAACAGCACTATAAAATGCATGGGCACTGTCAGATAAGTGAGTATTCGATAGTATCTGTCCTCTTCAAGCTGAGGCACCAGCTCTTCCGGGGGATTATTAGTATCCTCGCCAACTAACCAATCCAATAACGGAACGACAATATAGCTAAGCGCAAGAGGGATCGCCAAGACTGCTTGGATACCTGTTTGTGTAAAAAGGTAGATAGCGCCCAATGGCATTAGTGGCCATAGCATCGACATAAGCCATAGGTATCTTTTCTTATCGGTGTAGTTAATTTCACCTTTTGAGGGGTGATTTATTGAGTATGTCGCCATGATTAAAATCCTACGCTGTAGTTATTATGGTTAGCAGTTTTAAATTTGGAGATGCTTTTACTCATTGTAAGGTTAAAGTATCATTCAGAGGATTCAATATCAGTCAAAATAGGACTCTTTAGCAGTCATTAAGGGGTTCTTTTGCAGTCAATTGCTCGTTGAGTTATAGTCTGGCTCTTCAATTTGCCATCCCTAGGGATTTAACTATGATTTCATTAGCACTCCCTGTTTTGTTTAAATTGTTACTACCCTATGGAATTACTGAGGCTGAAGGACTCGAAAATAGCGGAATAGATTCGACTGATTTGTCCCAGCAAATGGATCTTAGTGCTGATCAACTCAACATTATTTGTGCTAATGCGATGCGGCTTACAGGGGATAAAGATCTTGGCATTAAACTAGGTATGCATTTAGATTTAGTCTCTTTAGGTATCTTTGGCTATGCTCTAATGACTAGTGAGCGATTGTCGGACGCTGTGAATTTACTCTTGCGTTACAATCAAGCATTACTACCAAGCATAAATATTAATTTAGAGCCTAAAGGAAGCAGCGTTGATTTGACCGGTAGGGGTGCTCACTTACCGAAATATTTGGAGCGATTTTATTTGGACACGCTTTTTGCTGCCGTGGCCACTAATCTTAGGACTTTGACAGGTATTAACCGAGTCCCCTTTAGCCTAAAGTTGGACTATGGTTCAGTAACCGACAAAAGTATTTATTACTCATTATTTGGACCTGCGGTAGAATTTAATTGCGAACACAGTGCCATGTCTTTTGATGAGCAGACGTTGCTGACGCCAATTTCGAGTTCTAATCCGTTGGCGCAGGATATTTTTCAGCGAGAATGCGATCGCATAATAGCGTCGGACAGTCATCTAGGATTGGTTAGTGAGCGTGTCAAGCAGATACTTATCAGCGCCAATTTAGACTTTCCATCAACAGCCTTGGTAGCCAGTAAGCTCTACATGAGTGAGAGTACCTTACAAAGGCGACTCGCTAAAGA
>DCBC01000029.1:0-1319 GCA_002313335.1 Porticoccaceae bacterium UBA1117 | reverse complement strand
CATTTACCGGTCACAGAAGTGGCGCTTTTACTCGGCTACAGCAGTGCAGCCAATTTTCGACGTTCTTTTAAGCGCTGGAGTGGAGTTACACCAAATGAGATAAGAAATGGACGCTAATCAAACTAAATAGTGGCTTTGTGCCATACCGTTTTAGTCGATGATTGCGTCCTTAATGTGGCCGATAAATTCTTGGTCACTCCAACTAAGTGGCGCTAGTGTGGCATGGTAAGTAGCCGCTGTTTTGATAGAGCTGGCACCCACCTTGGTATAAGTACTATTGCGAACGACAACTAAGTCTTGGTCAGGAAAAACATAGATATTATTTTGATGTAACCCCGCAGCATAAAAATAACCTGAAGATGGCGCTACCCACCACTGCAGCGCATAATAAGGATTGTCTGTCCCTTCAGGCACACTGGTCGACTCTGTTACCCAGGATTCAGAAATAACCTGCTCGTCTAACCATTTTCCGTTGCGCGCAAATAAGAGACCAAAGCGAGCGAAATCTCTGGAGGTGGCGTCTATGCAACAGTAGGTCATCACATGTCCGAGTTCATCTGTCCACCAATCTGCGGTCATACCAATCTTGGAAAATAAGTTAAGATCTGAATAGTCGAGGATATTCTGGCCGGTAGCAGCTTCTAAGATACCGGCAAGAAGCATCGAATCAGTATTTTGATAAGCCCAGTTGTCAGACCGTGGAGGAGTCTCGCTGACTCGACTCAGTGCGTAAGCTAGTTGATCACCGTTGCTTCCACTGGACGTGTAGATATTAGCATCACCCTCTGCCGCTTCTCCAAGACCAGAGCGCATCTCTAAAATTGCACGGATTGTAATGTCACTTTTACCTGTATTAACCCAGGCCGCGAGATAGTCCTCAGCGGGTGCGTCGATTGACGAAATTAATTGTTGATCCATGGCAATACCAATCAATGCACTGGCAAAGGATTTTCCGGTGGACCAACTCGTCGCCAAGCTCTCTTTGGATTTTCCATTTGCATAGCGCTCTCCCACAATTACGCCATGACGAACAATTACTACGCTCTGTGTATTGCGACCGCTAGCAAAGGCATAATCTAATGCTTTGTCAATGCCGGACTCAGTCATGTTAAGACTTTCGGGAGTTTGAACATCCCAGGTAAGGCCAGGAAAGATGTTTTTGTCAACGGTAACAACTGGGTTGGTAACCGTTGCAGTAGGCGTAATGTCTGAAGAGGAGCCAGAACCCCCGCCACATGAAGACAGTAGTACCATTACAAAGAGTGAGCAGAAATATTTCATAGTTTCCCTTTTACGCGACGGTCTTGGATTTTTATGCG
>DCBC01000028.1:27014-28191 GCA_002313335.1 Porticoccaceae bacterium UBA1117 | reverse complement strand
AATCATCCTCAAGGCTTATGTCCGGAGATGTGTGAAAGGTGAAACCATCATAACCAACGCCGGACTTTCTTTCGGTGCGCGCTAGGGCGTATTCTTCGCCGCTGCGAGGGTCAATAAAAACAGGAAAGTCCTGCCCTACTGGGCGATACCCAAGGGCAATCATCTCATCTGGCGAACTACCTACAACCACCCAGTCATTCTCATGGCAGGGGTAGCTGATTAACTTGTCGCGAACGGCGCCGCCAACTCGATAGATTTGCATGATTAGATTATCCTTTTCACCATTGTAAGTGCCAAGCGTGGCGACCTCAATCTAAACTCTAAAACATAGCCATAATGTTTCAGCACGAGAGCTGCATAATGGTAACTTTGTACGTTATTGTTTATGAATTAAATTATCCAAAGGTCACCTATACATGTTGATTTTTGGCATAATGCATCACAATTATTATAATTTCATTTTGAGGCTGCATGGTGGTTGAACCATCCCTTTTATCGGTTAAAGGTTTGTGCTTTGAGCGCGACGACATTCCCGTCATAGATTCTGTGTGCCTGGATCTTAGGGACGGTGAAATACTGCAAATAGAGGGACCCAATGGCAGCGGCAAGACGACGTTGCTACGCTTGCTAACCACTGCACTAGCGCCGACTCATGGCGATATTTACTATCGCGGTAGCCGCTTATCTGAATGTCGATTTGAATACCTCTCTAACCTACTTTTTTTGGGCCATCAATCAGCGGTCAAAATGACGTTGACGCCAGAAGAAAATCTCAGCTGGATGACAGGCTATGCAACCACTTCCGAGAAGCTTTTGGCGGCTTTGGATAGCGTCCAATTAACTGGTTATGCTGATGTACCCTGTTATCGACTTTCCGCCGGACAACAGCGCCGTGTGGCTTTGGCTCGGTTACTCATTTCTTCAGCCAAAATTTGGTTTCTCGATGAACCGTTTACAGCCCTAGATAATCAAGGTGTTAAATTAATTGAGGAGTGTATGCAGGGGCATGTTGATGTCGGTGGTTCGGTAGTGCTCTCGACGCACCAACCTATTGCGATGAATGCGGTACGCCACTACTCTCTGGTTGATCAGTCGAGCCGGGGAGTGAATTAACAGTGACTTCTAATATGGGGTTTTTGGCTTTTCTTAGACGTGACTTACGACTCATTAATCGCCG
>DCBC01000028.1:8742-26630 GCA_002313335.1 Porticoccaceae bacterium UBA1117 | reverse complement strand
ATAACGCCTGATTCTGAATTACTGAAAAACATTGCCCCTGGCATTATATGGGTTATGGCGCTCTTGGCGACGTTGCTGTCAGCGGACAGCCTGTTTGCAAGTGACTATCACGATGGTTCGTTAGAGCAGATGATTATTAGCCCGCAGTTGCTGGTGATGCCAGTGTTGGGTAAGGTTACCGCGCATTGGCTGACCACTGGGTTACCGTTGACTTTAGCGTCTCCGGTTTTAGGGCTTTTACTGTCTTTGCCGGCCGCTGGTTATCTGCCCATGATGGCGGGGTTAGCGGTGGGTACAGGTTGTCTAAGTCTTCTGGCTGCCCTTGGCGCTGCACTGACCGTATCTCTGCAAAAAGGGGGGCTGCTGTTAACGCTAATTGTCATGCCTCTTTACATGCCAGTAATTATTTTTGGTAGTGCTACCGCTCAGTATAGTATTCAAGGACTTGCGTGGGGCGGTCCGTTGGCAGTTTTGGGTGCTATGCTCGCCATTGCTATAGCACTTTGCCCCTTGGCGATTGCAAGCGTACTGCGCCTGACGACGATTAATTAGGGTTTGGAATAGATTATGAATTGGAATTGGTTTTATCGCATGGGCTCACCGCGCTGGTTTTATGAGTCTACAAGCCGTTGGCTCCCATGGTTGGGGACTCTGACCTTTGTGTTGTTGGCGGTTGGTTTGGTCTGGGGTTTGGCTTTTGCGCCTCAGGACGCCAAGCAAGGTAATAGCTTCCGTATTATTTACCTGCATGTGCCGGCATCATTTTTAGCGCTAGCAGGCTATTTCCTGATGGCAGCGGCAGGAGCTATCGGATTGATTTGGAAGATGAAATTATCCTATATGGTAATGAAATGCGCTGCACCATTGGGCGCAGCATTGACGTTTTTAGCTCTGTTTACGGGTGCTGTTTGGGGTAAGCCTACCTGGGGTAGCTATTGGGTTTGGGATGCTCGTGTTACGTCGATGTTAATTCTTTTGTTTTTATATATGGGTGTACTGGCGCTACAGTATGCGTTTGATAGTAAAGATGTGGGTAACAAAGCCAGTGCCATACTTGCATTGGTAGGAACTGTGAATATTCCCATTATCTACAAGTCTGTGGACTGGTGGTTCACGTTGCATCAGCCAGCAACGATTAGTTTCACAGAGGCACCGTCCATGCATCCAGATATGTTTCAACCCTTGTTGGTAATGATCATGGGTTTTTATTGTTTTTATGCGGTGGCCTTAATACTGTCGGTACGCGTAGAGATACTAATTCGTGAACGAAAGACAGGGTGGGTGCGCAATCTGGTAAAACAGTCCACCGATAATAGTTTAGGAGCGGAGTTGTGAATTTTCAGTTCGATACCTTTAGCCAGTTGCTAAATATGGCTGGTCATGGCATTTATGTGTGGACTGCGGTTTTAGTCACCCTAGCTCTAGTAGCGTGGCTGATCATAAACCCGTTGATGCAGCGCCGCGATGTGTTTAAAGAGATTGCTCAAGAAGTTTCTCGTGAGCAATTGCGCCAACATGCCAGCAAAGAGAGCATCTGATGCACCCAATGCGTAAACAGCGTTTGCAGATTGTGGTGCTAATTGTTGCTGCCTCGGCCATCGCTACTGGATTGATAATCTATATGCTTGGACAAAACGCAAACTATTTTTACACCCCATCTCAGGTTTCTTTGGGTGAGGCTCCGGAAGGAATTTTTATTCGCGCCGGCGGCATGGTAGTGGAGGGGAGTGTGCGGAGAGATCCGGATTCTCTAACCGTAGACTTTGAGGTCACGGATGGCCGTGCAATTTTAGGGATTCGTTACACCGGGATTTTACCCGATTTGTTTGCAGAGAATGAAGCTGCGATTGCGGCAGGCAAACTCGACCAAAATAGGGTGTTGCAGGCGTCTGAGGTGTTGGCGAAACACGATGAAAAGTATACACCGCCGGAGGTGGCTGAAGCTATGAATGCTGCTTATGATGCCAAACAAAAACGTAAAGCGGAAAATCTATGACAGTTGAACTGGGCCATGTTGCACTCATCATTGCGCTGTGTATGGCAGTTTGCCAAACACTGGTGCCAATGGCGGGATCATTTAAAGGATATCAGAGCTGGATGCGTCTTGGGCAGACCATGGCATTCGGGCAATTTGTTTTTTTAGCACTATCTTTCGCCTGTTTAGCAATGGCCTTTCTTAACGATGACTTCTCTGTGGCGTATGTAGCAAACAACTCAAACACGTTACTACCTGACCGCTTTAAATTGAGTGCTGTTTGGGGGGCTCATGAGGGTTCTTTGCTGCTGTGGGCTCTAATACTGGCTGGCTGGACTGCTGCAGTAGCGCTTTTTAGTCAGAGAATGCCTCTGATTTTTTCTGCCAGAGTTCTTTCTATCTTGGGGTTTATCGCGGTTGGATTTGCGCTATTTTTACTGTTGACATCTAATCCCTTTGAGCGAATTCTACCAGTGATACCGCTAGAGGGGGGTGACCTAAATCCACTTTTACAGGACTTTGGTCTTATCGTGCATCCACCCATGTTATACATGGGCTATGTTGGATTTGCGGTGCCTTTTGCCTTTGCTATTGCCGCTTTAATTGGGGGCCAGTTTGATAGTGCTTGGGCGCGTTGGGCGCGACCTTGGATTAATGCCGCATGGATGTTTTTAACCATTGGTATTTGTTTGGGTAGTTGGTGGGCCTATTATGAGTTAGGTTGGGGTGGATGGTGGTTTTGGGACCCTGTTGAGAATGCATCCTTTATGCCATGGTTAGTCGGCACAGCCCTGATGCATAGTATTGCCGCGAGTGAAAAGCGAGGCGTGTTTCGTAGTTGGACGTTGCTGTTAGCTATTTTTACTTTCTCTTTGAGCTTATTGGGTACATTCCTCGTCCGGTCGGGAATTCTGACGTCAGTGCATGCTTTTGCCAGCGATCCAGAGCGTGGAATTTTTATTCTGGCGTTTCTGTTTGTGGTAGTGGGTGGTTCATTACTTCTGTTTGCGATACGAGGGCCTCAAATGAGTTCATCCTCTGACTACCGAGGATGGTCTAGAGAGACGATGTTGTTAATTAACAATGTCTTGCTGGTAAGTGCTACGGCTATGATTTTGGTGGGTACGCTTTATCCGTTACTGGCAGACGTACTTGACTTAGGTAAAATTTCCGTTGGTCCCCCATATTTCAGCTTTTTCTTTGTACCGATCACAACGGTGCTAATGCTGTTCTTAGGATTTGCTGGCTTTAGTCGTTGGCAGTCTAGTGATGGAAAGGTCATGCTCCGTAAGGGTTTTATTCCGGGGGTTATTAGTGTTTCGTTGGGGCTAATATTACCCGCGCTGGCCGTTGAGCAGTTGTCCTGGAGTAGTTATTCTTTAAGTGCTGTTGTGACCCTCGTTCTGGTCTTTTGGGTGATCACAATGACCTGCGAAGACTTACTTCTTAAAGTGAGCGGTAACGTATCTAATTTAAAAGGTTTGACGGGTAGCTATTGGGGAATGATAGTCGCTCACATTGGTTTAGCTGTGTGCGTTTTGGGCGTTGGTCTAAGTACCAGTTACGATGAGCAACGCGATGTACGAATGGTCCCTGGTGACTTCGTAGAATTGGGTGAATATAGCTTTCAATTTGTCGGTGTAAAACCGGCAGATGGGCCTAATTTTTCTGCTTACCGAGGTCAGGTTATTGTCACTGTGGGAGATAAACTAATTACTACGCTATGGCCGGAAAAGCGTAATTACAAAGCAGCAGGGCAGACCATGACCGAAGCTGCGATCGATGGTAAGTTGCATCGCGATCTTTATGTCTCTCTGGGCGAACCTCTCGGGGGAAACGCATGGGCAATCAGAGCCCAGGTTAAGCCATTTGTGCGCTGTATTTGGCTAGGTGCGTTAATGGTTGCATTGGGTGGATTAATCGCGGCTAATGATAAGCGGTATCGCCGACGTAAAAATCGATTAGCCCCTGCAACAAGTGCTGGAGGTATCGCCGCTTGATTCGATTTGCGCTGTTTCTCCCTATTGCTTTATTTGTGGTTCTCTCGGTTGTCCTTTTACTTGGGTTGGATAGTGACCCAACTGATCTGCCTTCTGCTCTGGTAGGTGAATCTTTTCCAGCGTTTAGGCTGGAGGCTCTAGATCCGGAAGAAGGCTTTATAGATGAACAGCATTTGATGGGTGAAGTGGCCTTGGTGAATGTGTGGGCAACTTGGTGCTATGCCTGTCGGATTGAGCATGCCAAGCTAAATCAGCTTGCCGAGAATGGCGTCAAAATCATTGGCTTGAATTATAAGGACAATCGCGCGGATGCTTTTGATTGGTTGGCTTTGCGAGGTAATCCCTATGCGTTTTCGATATTTGATTTAAGAGGCTCTCTCGGTATAGATTTAGGTGTTTATGGCGCCCCAGAAACCTTTCTTATAGACGCACAAGGCCATATTCGCTATCGCCGAGTTGGGGTAATTGATGATCGAGTTTGGGATAACGAGTTTGCTGATTTGTATGCGACATTAAAGGCTGAAGCATTATGAAATGCGCTACCTTTTTACTGGTGTTGTTAGCGACAGTGTCAGCGGTTGCTACCTCTGATTTAGTCATTTTTTCAGATCCATCCTACACCGCTCGCTATCAAACCATGATTGCAGAGTTACGCTGTCCAAAATGTCAAAATCAGAATCTTGCCGATTCTAATTCACCGATTTCTCAGGATTTGCGCGCTGAGGTACATCGGTTATTAGAGCTAGGGATGACCAACACCGAAATAGAACAATATCTTACTGCGCGATACTCTGATTTTATTCTTTATCGTCCTCAAGTTAACAACAGTACTTATTTGTTATGGCTGGCGCCAATTGTGATTTTGTTGATTGGGATGTTTATTGTGGTTGGGCTGAGTCGGCGCCGGGCCAGCGATTTTCAGGAACAGCCTGCGACAAGTCAAACTGATCGGCGACGTCTCGCTGATTTGCTCAATGATGGAAATAAATAGCTATGCTGCCGTGGATGCTGGCTTTAATTGCTGCTGGATTTTTATTCGTTCTCTACCCCTTTTTTTTCAATAACGATTCTTCAATTGCTAAAGGTACTGAGCAGGCAAACATAGCTGAAAAAGACAATGTACGGCTCTTCAAAGAGCAGCAAGAACAGTTCCAGCAGCAGTTGGATTTAGGTGATATTGATACGCCACAGTTTAAAAGATTGATGACTGAGGCTGAGCAGCTTTTACTAGCCAACACCGTATTAAACACCCAGAAGAAGTCCAAGGGGCTGGCCGGCGGATTGTGGTTATTGCCTATTTTATTAGTTGTATTTCCAATAGCCACTGTCGTGGTTTATCAGCAAGTAGGAGCGTCTAAGGATCAGGAAATTGCGGTTTTAATCGAGGCTCAAAGTTCTCGGGTCAGTAATTTGGCGTCCGAGCAATGGGATGTTGAGCTGATAAAAGCATTGCAGGAGAGAGTGATAAGCCGCCCAGACAATATTTATTATTGGGCAATGCTGGCACAGTGGGCTATTAGTAACGATGACATCGCTAGCGCCAATAGTTATTTTGCTGCTGCCCTTAAAGTGGACCCTCGAGACAGTTTTTTGTTAGCTCAGTATGCTGAGTCATTATTTTTGCTGGAGGGTAACCGTTTTACGCCACAAGTTGTAACAGCGGTTGATGCTGCGTTTGCAGCTGATACCAATGGTCAGACCGTACTTGGCTTAAAGGGAATCGAGGCTTTCGCGAACAATGACCCTGGTTTAGCGATTACCTATTGGCGACGCGCACAGCAGCAGTTAGAGCCCACTAGCGTGGTCTTTCAAGGATTGCAGGTAGGCATTGAGCGCGCTCAGTTAATTGTTGGCTCATCAACTGATGACAGTCCAAATGATATGGTTAAAACACGCCATGTTTCGGTCCTCGTAAGCATTGACCCGCGCGTGCCAGCTAGACCAGATCAGACAGTATTTGTAGCGGTGTTGAGAACAGGTGGTTCACCGATGCCCTTAGCGGCAAAAAAAATCACCGTTAATCAGCTGCCTGCTACCGTTGTTTTAACGGACATGGATGCACTTGTTGCTGGCCAAGAGTTGTCAACTGCGAACCGGATCAGAGTCGTGGCTAGATTATCTTCGTCGGGTTCAGCCACGCCTCAAGCGGGTGACTGGGAAGCGCTAAGTGACACTATCACACTTGATGAAAAGGGTGTTCAAGTCACTTTATCTATCGATCAGCAGCGAAAATAGTTTGAAGGGGTTTTCAGTTCTGGGTATTAACTATGCGAATGATTTATTTAGTGTTTTTTGTCACGCCGATAATGTGTAAACTTACGCTAGGGTACTCTGACAATAACAGCGCCAAAAGGCTAGGCTAAAACGCCGAAATGGATATATATGCGGCTTAAATCAATCAAACTGTCAGGATTTAAATCCTTCGTTGACCCGACGCATGTCAAATTTCCCAGCAATCTCTGTGCTGTGGTGGGTCCAAACGGATGCGGAAAATCTAATGTCATTGATGCTGTGCGCTGGGTTATGGGTGAGAGTTCTGCAAAAAACCTTCGTGGTGACTCGATGTCAGACGTTATCTTTAACGGATCTGGTGGTCGAAAGCCGGTAGGGCAGGCCTCGGTTGAGTTGATTTTCGATAACACGCAACAACGCATTGTCGGTGAATATGCGGCCTACAATGAAATAAGTATCAAGCGCAAAGTGACTCGCGATGGCCAATCTAACTATTATTTAAATGGTAGTAAATGTCGCCGTCGTGATATCACAGATATCTTCCTTGGAACGGGTTTAGGGCCAAGAAGCTACGCAATTATAGAACAGGGAATGATCTCTCGACTGATCGAGTCCAAGCCTGACGAATTGCGCATTTATATCGAAGAGGCCGCCGGAATCTCAAAATATAAAGAGCGGCGTCGCGAGACCGAGAGCCGCATGCAGCGCACGATGGAAAATTTGGAACGATTAACAGACATACGTGATGAGCTTGGACGTCAAATAAGCCGTTTAGAACGTCAAGCGAAGGCTGCTGAAAAATACTCTGAGTACAAAAAACAAGAGAGGCAGTTTAGTGCTGAGTTATTAACCCTTAAGTGGCGAGGTTACAACCAGGATGCCTTGGGTCTTAAAGCCGTGATTGGTGGTTTTGAGATTGAGAAAGAGAAGATTGTTGCTCAACGTAGCCATTGTGATACGAGTATTGAAAAGTTACGAACGCAGTTTACGGACCAAAGCGATGCCTTTAATGAAGTACAGGCTAGGTTTTATAAGATTGGTGGTGAAGTTACCCGTATCGAACAAGCGATTGAGCATGCGCAGCAACGCGCCCAAGATATTGATAGAGAGCTCCAGCAAACAGAGCGAAATTATCGAGAAACCGATGAGCACCTTACGGCGGACAAAAACAAGGTGTCTGGTTGGCAAGCGGAATTTGATGAGCTCAAGCCAGTGCTGGAAGAGGCTGCTCAACTAGAAGTGATATCCACTGCTGCGCTTGAAGAGGCTGAGCAGGCTATGAATGAGTGGCAGCAACACTGGGATGAATTCAATCAGCACTCCGCCAGTCCAAGACAGCAAGCTGAAGTCCAGCAGTCACGTATTCAACATCTTGAACAGCTAATGCGCCGCTTAACAGAAAAGAAGCAGAGTTTAGAGGCTGAAGCTACAAGCTTTCAGGCCAGTCCTGCTGAGGAAGAGTTGGCAACCATAAAAGAGTGTCTGGAGGCGACTGAACACTCGCGTTCTCTCACCGATGGGCAGCGCCAAGAAAATCGTCTGGCGATTGCGTCATTGCGTGATGGAGCGTTGCAAACCAACGCACGTTGCGATGATCTTCGCGGTACTCAACAGACTTTAAAGGGTCGCCAGGCGTCTCTTCAGGCCTTGCAACAAGCGGCGATGGGTGATGGGGACGACCAGAAATGGTTGGCTGCCGTGGGTCTCGATAAACAACCGAGGTTGGCCGATCAATTAAAAGCTGCGGCTGGTTGGGAGCTCGCGGTAGAAACTGTATTGGGGAGTTACTTACAAGCAATTGCTGTGGATGATATGGCCAGCTCTGTTGATCTGATGCAGGGCTTCAATAAAGGTGAGCTATTATTTGTCAACACCGGCATGGGTAAACATCATTCGGGGTCCTCCAAAGGGCAGTTGTTGAGTGATCTGGTGGAGGGTAATTCCGCCAAAATCCTTTTGTCCAATGTGTTTACTGCTGATTCACTCGCTGATGCGCTTGCTTTGCAGTCAACATTGTCTGTCTATGAGTCAGTGGTGACCGCCGATGGGATCTGGCTGGGTGCCAGTTGGGCGCGTGTAGCCCGAGATAAAGATGCAACTGCTGGCGTTCTTCAGAGGAAACAAGAATTGGACGCTATTGACCAGAAGCTTAAAGCGCTTGCAGTGTCTATTGAAGGCGCTGAGAAAGAGCGGCAAGAAAATAGTTTAACATTGCAGAATCTTGAAGCGACTCGTCATGAAATTTCTCGAAGTATTGAAGAACAGCAGAGTACTTATGCGGAGCTACGCTCTAAATTGAGTGGTTTTGAGGTACAAATCGAGCAGTTCAAAGCCCGCAAAGCGCGCGCCGATAAAGAATTAACGGAGGTCCGAGAGCAGTCTCAAACTGAAACGGAAAACCTCGCTACGGCTAGAGTGGTTTTACAAGAGTCGATTGAGAAAATGGACGTCGATACTGGCCTTAGGGCAGCTCTAGTGAGTCAGCGTGATATGTTACGAACAGCGCTTGATAGTGCTCGTCAAACTGCTCGCCAACATCGAGATAATTCTCAGCAGATGGACCTTCGAGAGAGCTCTCTTAGTACACAGCTTGTGTCGATTAAAGGTGGAATAGTGCGGTTAGAATCCCAATTTGAGCGACTTGAGGAGCGTCGTGCTGAGTTGCGAATCGCCTTTGAAATTAAAGAAGATCCGACTGATGACCACAAACAGCAATTAGAACAGCAGTTGGAGGCTCGGCTCAAGGTAGAGGATGAACTGGGCGAGTCTCGTCAGCAGGTCGAGGCAACAGAGTACGACACTCGAGAGCAAGAAAAACGACGCGGTGAACTTGAACTGAAATTGCAGGATCTGCAAGTTCAGTTAGAGGCGCAACGATTGTCAGCTCAGGAAATAAGTACTCTTAGCATGACTATTGAAGATCAGATAAAAGACAAAAATGGGGTGTTGGTTGATCTGTTGGACGCGCTGGCTGAGGATGCTGAGCTGGTTGATTGGGAAGAGCAACTGCAGCTAATCGCTAATCGTATACAGCGTCTCGGGCCGATTAACTTGGCAGCCATTGACGAGTATAAAATTGAATCTGAGCGCAAAGATTATTTAGATAAGCAAAATCAAGAGCTTGAAGAGGCACTGCAGACCCTGCAGTCGGCCATCCAAAAAATTGATCGGACTACTCGAACTCGATTTAAAGAAACATTTGAATTGGTCAATACCCATATTCAAGCGTTATTTCCAAAACTATTTGGTGGCGGGCACGCTTATTTGGAAATGACGGGTGATGATCTGCTCAACACTGGTGTCACTTTAATGGCGAGGCCCCCAGGTAAGAAAAATGCGTCAATTCACTTGCTATCAGGCGGCGAAAAGGCGCTCACTGCTATTGCTATGGTATTTGCAATTTTCAAGTTAAATCCGGCACCGTTTTGCATGCTCGATGAGGTTGATGCTCCTTTAGATGATGCCAACGTGGCACGTTACGCTGCGATGGTTAAGGAAATGTCTGATCAGGTTCAGTTTATTTTTATTACCCATAATAAAATATCGATGGAAGCGGCCAATCAGCTGATGGGCGTAACTATGCATGAAGCTGGGGTTTCTAGATTGGTCACGGTAGATGTTGATCAGGCTGCTGAACTAGCTGGTGCTTGAGTATTTGTTCTTTAAAAGGATAGTTATAAACTATGAAAAACTATATTAATGATCAACATTCTATTTATCGCATAAGAGTCTGACATGGATTTCTTTGGCCCTAGAGAGATACTTATTTCGGTTGCTATCTTAGCGTTGGTAGCTGTTGTTCTTGACGGAGCGCGCAGAATTAAGCGTAACCGCTATGAGAATTTACAAATGCCCACGCGTAAATTTAAACCGTCCACTGAGGGCGATGATTTTGATAATAATGAACTTGATCATAGCCAGTTTCCTTCTGGTGGCTCTAGAGTAGTTGGCGCAAGATCAGCGGATGATTTAGGTGTGGCTGAAAAATCTATCGCGATGACGAGCGATTTCAAGTTTTCGAAGCAGCCAGAACAGCAGGGGTTTGATTTAGACCATTCAATTTTTGCAAGTCGTGATGATGAACTGAGTGACTTGCAGCCACCCGTTTCGGAACCGGAACCGGAGCCAGTTACACAATCAAGTTCTGATGCTCCTCAGGATGTTTTAGTGATGCACTTAATGGCCAATAAAGGTGAAACGCTCAACGGCGAAGATCTTTTAACTGCATCAGTGGAGGTAGGATTGCGCTATGGGGCGATGAAAATTTTCCATCGTCATCTTAGTGACGATGGGTCAGGACCGGTATTATTCAGTATGGCTAATTTGGTAAATCCAGGCACCTTTGACTTAAATACTATGTCTAAGATAACGACTCCGGGTGTGACTTTATTCATGGCATTAGACGACCTTGATGACCCCAGCGCCGCATTTGAGACCATGATTGAAGCAGTTAACAATATGGCTGAAAAATTGCCCTTAAACGTGATGGATGAGTCCCGTAGTTCAATGACTCTACAAACCATAGATCATTACCGCCAACGCGCAAAAAAGGCGAATCTGCAGCAGTCAAATGATCATTAATAGTCAGGGAAGCTAGCCTAATGGCGTTGATCCCCAAAAAAATCCTGGAGGAGTACAAAAATCTTGTTGCTGAGTTAAATCAGCACAATCACCATTACTATGTTCTGGATAATCCGTCTGTACCGGATAGTGAGTACGATCGGCAAATGCGAAAACTACAAGAGGTGGAAGTATCGCATCCAGACATCGTTACTGAAGACTCACCCACTCAGCGAGTTGGTGGTATGGCGCTACAGTCATTCTCCCAAATCACGCATGGACTGCCGATGCTCTCCTTGGATAATGCGTTTAGCGATGCGGAGTTGCAAGATTTTGAACGGAAAGTCAAAGACCGGCTCAACCAAACTGCTGACATAGAGTATGTTTGTGAGCCCAAGCTGGATGGGGCGGCGGTCAGCATCTTGTATCGAGACGGCGTTTTGGTTTATGGCGCAACACGTGGTGATGGTAATATTGGCGAAGACATAACCGCTAATGTCCGCACTATCAAGAGTGTTCCATTGAAGTTACAAGGCCATAATATCCCACATTTACTTGAAGTTCGTGGCGAAATATATCTCCCTAAGGTGGGTTTTGATGCGTTAAATGAAGCGGCTCGAGCTGTCGGAGGAAAGACCTTTGTTAATCCACGCAACGCGGCGGCCGGCAGTTTACGGCAATTAGATTCGAAGGTGACTGCCAGTAGACCGTTAGAAATGTGTGCCTATAGCGTTGGTCAGTATCAGGCTGAGAGTACACCCACTACTCATCAAGATATGCTCCAAGCGCTTTGTGGGTGGGGATTTAAACTTAATGACTACGTTGAAACTGTCACCGGTGTGGACGCTTGCGCAGACTACTACCAACGGCTGGCGAAGCGACGAAATAAGTTGCCCTATGATATTGATGGCATCGTTTATAAGGTAAACGAATTAGCTCTGCAAGAGAGACTGGGGTTTGTTGCGAAAGCGCCACGTTGGGCGATCGCTCGAAAGTTTCCTGCGCAAGAAGAAATGACGCAATTGTTAGGCGTTGAATTTCAGGTTGGTCGAACCGGGGCAATCACTCCAGTGGCGCGCTTGGACCCCGTTTTTGTCGGTGGTGTGACAGTCAGTAATGCGACTCTACATAATCGTGATGAAATACAACGACTGGGTGTGCGGATTGGTGATGTTGTTATTATTCGCAGAGCGGGTGATGTTATTCCTCAAATTGCTAAGGTAGTTTTAGAGAAAAGACCGCTCGATGCAGAGGTCATTGTGTTTCCTGAACGGTGTCCTGTTTGTCAGTCATCGGTGCAACGTAATACCGGTGAGGTCGTGGCGCGTTGTTCTGGAGGCCTTTTCTGCGGCGCTCAGATAAAAGAAGCGATAAAACATTTCGCTTCGCGAAAGGCTATGGATATTGATGGCCTAGGAGATAAACTCGTTGAACTGATGGTCGATAAGGCCATTATCTTTTCGGTAGCTGACCTGTACGAGCTTGATGAGAGCAGATTAGTTGGGTTGGAGCGTATGGCTGAAAAGTCCGTCGCTAATTTAGTGGCCGCCATTGACGTCAGTAAAGAGACTACGTTGGCGAAGTTTCTATATGCGCTAGGTATTCGTGAAGTCGGCGAGGCAACAGCGCAGACTTTAGCCAATAACTTTGGTGCTATTGAGATGATCGCTCAGTCCTCGGTAGAGGAATTGTTGGAAATAGATGATATTGGACCGGTAGTTGCTCGACATATTGCTAACTTCTTCCGTAATCCCGATAATCTTTCAATCATCGAGGCGTTACGCAATGCAGGCGTTAAATGGCCTGATATCGACCTATTAAGTCAAGGGGCACAACCATTGAAAGGTCAAACTTGGGTACTAACAGGTGGTATGCAGGTTATGAGCCGAGCTGAAGCAAAAGACGCACTTCAAGCCTTAGGTGCCAAAGTCGCTTCAAGCGTCTCCGCCAAAACTAGCCAGGTCGTGGCTGGGCCAGGTGCAGGTTCAAAACTGACTAAAGCTGAAAAATTAGGTATCGCGGTTATGGACGAAGCAGAGTTAATGGCTTTTTTGTCTGCGCAGCCTTAATAGAACGTTACAAAATATTACCAACCTACATAGGATATTAAGTAGTTTGAATAAGCTCTCTGCAAAAAGTTTTTTAAAGCGTCGATCGACCTGGATTGCGTCGATGTTTGCTTGCTTTACCTTTTTATTGTTGGCCGTTGAAGTTTATAACATACCGGTATCCTTATTGATTAGTAATCTGATGTTTATGTTGGTTGGTCTTGGGTTAATCGTGACTCTTAGTGCAGCGGTAGGCTGGCTAATGGCGGTAATGCGCAAACGTCGCAAATAAGTGACTTCTCAAACGTTTTCTTTTCGCCATTACTTGGCAACCATTGGCTCCAGTAACTTTTCCATGGGTGTGCATACCATTCTTTTCCCATGGTTAATTATTGGGGTTTTGGAGCAATCTCCTAGTCGACTGGGGCTGGCGCAAATGGCATTATTATTGCCTAACTTGCTATTTATTTTACCGGGGGGCGTAGTCTCGGATGGTCGTCATCGTGGTACTTGGTTGTCACTTCTTTATGCGCTCTATATTTTACCCGTAGGGTTGCTGTCTGTAGCGGTTGCCACAGACCAACTTTCTTTTTCGATGATGCTGTTGTTTGCCATAAGTTTCGGCACAATTTCAGCTTTTGTGCAACCGGCGCGAGAAAGTTTGCTGGGCTATGCTGATCAGACCTTGATGCATCAGGCTGTTGCTAAGGTAGTGGCGGTACAGTTTGTGGCACAGGGTGTTGGTTTTTTCTTTGCCGGTCAGATCGAAGACGTGGGTGTGCTTCCTCTTCTGGCATTGCAGGTTTGTATGTTCGCCTTCAGTGCTTGGTGTATTCGACAGTGCCATCCGCTAATCAAGTCAAATCAAGGTATTTCTACTGAACCGACCAGTGAGCCTCGAAACCCATTAGCTGAACTTCGTAAAGGCTTTAACCTATTTTCTGAGAACCGCGCACTACTGCATCTAATATTTCTCGTGTTTGCCACGGGGTTTCTTGCGTTTGGCGTTTATTTAGTGGGCATGCCATTAATAGCCAAACAGGGCTATGGTGGTGGTGCCCAACTTTATGCGGGTCTGCAGATTACTTTTACACTGGGTATTGTCAGCGCTAACCTTGGTGTAATGAAGCGCGCCAAAATGTTTAAACGCCCTGGTAGGCTAATGATTATTAGTTTTCTTTGGCGCGGTAGCCTAGTGGGTATAGTGGCTTTTTTGCCCAGCCTTTGGGTGTTATTTCCAGTCGTGTATGTATGGGGTTTTTTCTCTGGATTATCGATGACCTTAGGTCGCACTATTCTTCACAACCAAGTGCCACATGCATTGCGGTCTAGAGCTGCTTCAGTCTATCAGTTGAGTTTGTTTGGCGGTGCCCCACTTGGTGCTTGGGCAAGTGGTATGGCGATTCAGACAGTGGGTCTGAGCACTACTTTTATTACCATTGCCAGCCTTACTTTGATCGTCTCTTTAGTCGCGGCACTAAGATCACCTCTTTGGTCTCTGGCGACTGAAGAAGCTACTCACTAGAGGGTGTTAAACGCGACTAATGCCGCGGTCACTGCTACGTTTAATGATTCAACACCATTGTTCATTTCTATACCAACGCGGTAGTCGCAGAGCGATGCGATACTCTCACTCACACCGTCTGACTCGTTGCCCAAAATATAGACTAAGGATTGATCGCGACTAATATCCGCCAGTGGTGTTGCATTATGGGAAGAGAGCATACATAGCTTGAACCCTTGTTGCTGCAAGTTTTTCAGTGCGCTATGTAAGCTATCACAGCGCAATATGGTGCCTTTAAAAACAGTGCCAGCACTGGCTTTAATGACTAATGATGAGATTTCAGCAACCCCTTTGGTGGGCAGAAGTAATCCATAGCAGGGGCTGGCAGTTACACTACGAATAATCATGCCTAAATTCTGTGGGTTAGTTACCCCATCTATAGCGACCAATACTTTAGGATCCCCCGTGATCAGCGAATCTATTGCTTGTTCATAGGGCTGATAGCCTGGGCAATGGATATCGCATGCGACCCCCTGATCCTGCTTGCTATTGCGTGAAATACGCGCTAGTTGCGAGCGATTGTGGTAAAGAATCTCGATATTACGTTGCTGTGCCAGATGTTTTATCTGATCAATAATGCCGCCGCCGCGGTTACTATCAGCAAGATGAAGACGGTAAATATCCAGCTTTGTGTCTTCGAGTATTTCTAATACCGGCTTGCGGCCATAAACGGTAATGAGCTGATCAAAGAAAACCTTTCTTTTCAAATACTCAGCGCTATCTGAGCGTTGATCAGAGAACTGGGGACGATTCATATTAGCCTTTTATGTCTGGTATGGTTTGGGTAATAGACTTCAGTAATTGTGTAATGATCTGTAAATCTTTATGAGAAGCCTTACCTTGAGCCGCGGATATGTCTACTGCTATGCGACCTAGTCCAGAATACACCTGTTGCCATGTATCTGGTGTATTCTTTAAAGCCCTTAAATGAGTCTCAACAGTTTTTATATCTCCCCGCGAGATAGGCCCTGTTAAAGCGCTTTGGGCGTTGCCATCAAAATAGTTGTCCAAGGTTTGTTGGACGAGTGCTTGCATTGGGTCGGGTTGCTTTTTTGTATCTACACCCGACTGCATTAGCATTAATTTACTCAATTCTAACAAGCTAACTAAATTATTACAGGCCATGACCATTGATGCGTGATACAGGGATTTTTTATCACGATCAATAGAGAAAACATTAGCGCCAATGCCTTCGAATAAGCGCGATAAAAGCAGTATGGCTTGAGTATCACCCTCGATTGCGCACGAAGTGCCAAGGAAGGATTTTAACGATGATTCCGGGTTGGCAAAGCTATGGGCTGGGTGAAGTGATGCAACATTGACACCGATTGATCTAGCCTCGGTAAAAATAGCCGATGATAAGACGCCGCTGCAATGAAAGAGAATATTGCCCGACCGCAATACTCCTGAGGATAGCAGTGAATCACCGACAGACTGAAGTTGGTCATCTGGACAGGCCAACATCCAGATGTCAGCGCACTTTAAACCCACATATGACTGATCGCTAATGCTAACAGCCTCACCGGCTGTAATGAACTCCACGGCTTGGTCAGCAGAGAGTTTGGTGCGATTGACGACCTGATTTATTTGAATGTACGAAGACAGTAACCTACACAGCGTAGAACCTGCACGCCCTGCGCCAAGGCAGTTTAGCGTGAGTGTTTTGGAGCGTATAGTATCTACGGTCCCGGCGGCTGGCGTATGCTCAGACATGGTGGCCACTAATGTTGGTTAAGTAACTTCTTATAGGCCTGCACAGTGCTGGCCATACCCATCGTTAATGAGTCTACGATAAAAGCGTGGCCAATAGATACCTCAAGAAGTCCGGGAATCGTTGCAAATTTAGCTAAGTTGTGAAGATTTAGATCATGGCCGGCATTGACGCCCATACCCAAAGATGTCGCAAGCTCTGCCGCCTTTTTATGTTTTTGAAACATTAGCTCAGCGCTTTCACTCCCCCAAGCCTCAGCATAAGGGCCTGTGTATAGCTCTATTCGATCCGAGCCAATCTGAGCAGCGAGCTCAATTTGTTCTAGATCTGGGTCCATGAAAAGACTTACCCGCATTCCCTGATCCTTGAGGCGTCTGATGATGGGTTCGAGCGCATCACCAGAGTGATTTAAATCAAAACCATGATCAGACGTTAGCTGGCTGTCATTGTCAGGTACCAGAGTGCATTGATCAGGCTGAGTTTGTTCAACCAAAGAGATAAAACCCGGATAATCGGCAACAGCTGGTGCAAATGGATTACCCTCAATATTAAACTCTATATCAGCCAAGGGCTTTACCAACTCAGAGAGTTCTCGAACATCACTTGGCCTGATATGCCGCTGGTCAGGTCGTGGATGAACAGTAATGCCATCAGCGCCATTGTCGATACATAGCTGAGCATGCTTAAGAACGCTGGGATAGTTTCCCTCTCTAGAGTTCCTTAATAAACTTACTTTATTTAGATTAATGCTGAGTGCGGTCATAAAACTCTATGGTTACCTTAAGGGTATGGGGCGTTCAAAGCTCGATGCGACTGGCTTTGGATCTTTACGTTCAACCCAAGCATCAGGGTTGAGAAGGCGCGCACTGAGGATTCTAATGGGCTCAATAGGAACATCTTGATGCACGTTCAATCCACTGGTTGGAACCGTTGCAATAGCATCAACAGTATCCATGCCGCTGATCACTTTACCAAAAACAGTATAGCCAACATTGTCACCTTTGCTATTCAAAAAACTGTTGCTACTGTGATTTATGAAAAACTGTGCCTGGGCTGAGTCAGGATCACTCATACGCGCCATAGCAATAGTCCCACGATTATTTTTAAGCCCGTTAGACGCCTCATTGACTATAGTTGGACGCTCAGATTCTCGTGGGGTAAAGTCAAAGGTAAAGCCACCTGTCTGAATCATAAATCCTTTAATTACGCGATGGAAGATCAGTCCGTCATAGTGAAAGTTGTTCACATGCTTAATAAAGTTATCTACCGAAACGGGTGCTTTTTTGGGAAATAACTCAAGAACAATGTCTCCTTTTTCGGTTTCTAACTTTACCTGAGGGTTGACTGATGACATCTCAACTGCCGCAAAAAGCTTAAGTGGCGCGAGCATTAGCAATATAAAGACTACAGAACGTGGCATTTTTAGTGACCTCAATTATTTAAGTTTAGTGTGTAAAGCCTTTTGGCTAGCGGTACGATTAACCCCACTCTGAAAGCCTTTTCCTGCCTTTCAATTTAGGAATAAACGCTACCAGTAGAGCGGCTAAAAATACCGTCAGAGCGCCGTATAAAAAGAATTGGTTACTACTGTCATTTTCTAAAATCTCTACTTCTGCCTTCAACACATCATTGTCGCTTTGTAATAGATGGTTCTGTTTGACAAGAGTTTGGTTCTGCTGGTTTAAGGCCGCAGGGTCTGCAGATATTCCCTCCATCTCAGAAAACTCTTTAGCAAATATTTTCTTATCACTTTTTAGTTGTTGGTTATCTAGTTGAAGGCTTTTAATCTCATTCTTAA
>DCBC01000028.1:0-8409 GCA_002313335.1 Porticoccaceae bacterium UBA1117 | reverse complement strand
CGTTACTATGGCATCTTCAAATTGCTTAATTCTAAAGGCAGCATCTTTTAAGGCGAGCTGGCTATCACCCAATTGCTGCCTACCTGATGGTGATTCGGCAATAAATTGCTCTTCCATCCAGCCTTTGTAGCCATTGGCTGTCGACACTAAGCCCCAACCATCCTGTAAATCTAGCAGATCAACCACAACACCAGACTTGATTCCCCAGTGAACTATTTTACATCGTGGGCATGGTGTTTCCCTCAAAGGTACGAAGAATTCGTCAGATATGTAGCGTACTTGGGGCTCAAAAGCGACCCTCTGTATTTCGATTTCAGGTTCTGGAATATCAGAGTCTTTAGTCTTAGCTATTTCTATGGCTTCAGTGGCATCGACCCCTAAATCCTCATTAATAGGCTCCTGAGCGAAGACCAAATTGATTGTTGTTAATGACACCAAAAGAGAGATAAAAGCTAAAAGTTTCATAAGGTTTTGTACCGATATATGCAGTCTAAGAATCATACTATGATTGAGTAAAAAAATCCGTGATGTCAGGGCAGTACCTTTTTAAACGGCTTAACACTGACGGCTTGATAAACACCCGCTGCGACATAAGGATCGGATTCAGCCCAATGCTGAGCATCCTCTAAGCTGTTGAACTCGGCAATGATTAGACTGCCGGTGAAACCCGCTGCGCCTGGATCGACGTTATCAATCGCCGGTTGAGGTCCGGCAACTAGCAGCCGACCTTGCTCTTTGAGAATATTCAGTCTATCTAAGTGCTGGGGACGCGCTTGACTGCGCAGAGCCAGACTGTTTTCGATATCTTCACTAACGATTGAGTACCACATAGCTATTTTTTCTCTGTTTCGGCGTTGAGGATATCTTCAAAGGGCATACCAGTGAGGCGAGTGATCCCGCGGAAGACGTAAATTAGATTAGCCATTAAAAAAAGCGTCCCTGGCAATGCGATGACAGGAAAGCTTAGAGCGGTCATGCGACCTAATTGTTGATTAAATAGCTCGGTTCCGGGGTCCGCGGTAATCAAAACGACGGCTAAGGTGTAGTTGAGAGCAGATGACAGGAAAAATGAACCGGATAGCGCCCACGAAGCATTGACTAATAATTTATCAAACGCGGCTTGAGCGTTATTATCTTTTAATGCTTTAGAAATCCCAGTAGTGTTCATCAATGATTCATTGAGTAAAAATGTATGGATCAGCGGCTGCGACGTTTTTAGAGACAGCAAAGTGGCAATGCCAAGCAGTCCCGGGATAGCGGCCTCTTTGATGGCGATATAGACGGGGTCAAGTTCCATTAGACTGATACCGCCGGTCAATGAAACACTGGCTATACCCAGTGCTGAAAAGAAATTAACTTTTCGCAGGTTGATAAATTCTCTCAACCCGTAAACAAAAGGGAATGCCAACGCGACTAATATGGCGGGCTTAATGCCTAAAAACTGATCGCCACTTAGTTTCGTCAAAATAAGTGTTGGCAGAACAAGATTGAATACCAAATTCCACAGTAAACTGGGTGGTGATTCCTTAACCTCATCCTCATGCTGATCTAACTTTGCGCCGTTCAATCTACTCATTCATAACCCACTATTATCCCGGACGCCTATTGTATCTATCTCGCTGCGCTTGTCGACTTTAACCGACGGATTTTCGGCACCAAGCTGGATTGATTGTTACAAACAAATCGACTCCTGCTTATGAGACAATGCTGTCTGGAATTAACACCTTGGGAGAGTCCAGATTTGAGCAGCCAGTACTTTTCAATACATCCAGAAAACCCGCAAGCACGTTCCATAGCACGAGTTGCCGATATTGTTCGTCGTGGTGGGGTAATTGTGTACCCTACGGACTCTGTGTATGCGATTGGTTGCCACATTGGTGATAAACAGGCATTGGAGCGAATTAGAGTTATTCGTCAACTCGACAAACACCATAACTTTACCTTGGTTTGTCGAGACCTCTCTGAACTCGCCAATTACGCAAAGGTCGATAACAGCGCGTTTAGAATTTTAAAAGGCAGTACTCCTGGGGCGTTCACCTTTATTTTGAATGCGACATCTGAAGTTCCAAAACGATTGATGCACCCTAAGCGCAAGACTATAGGTATTCGAGTGCCAGATAGCCCGATTGTGAAGGCCTTGTTGGATGAACTTGGCGAGCCGATGATGAGCGTAACGCTAATTATGCCAAATGATGAATACCCTCTCAGTGACCCTCACGATATTAGGCAAACAATGGAGCGTCATGTGGACGCTATTATTGATGGCGGTTATTGTGGCCACGAGCCTACTACTGTGATTGATATGACTGATGACAACCCTCAGATCCTGCGTCAAGGAACAGGCGATTCATCTAGTTTTCAACAATCCTGATGTGTCTGGATGTTAATCTGGTTATACTAGTCTCTAAAGCAGAATTGGGGTAAATAGTGTCTAGCGAAGCACCCGTACAAAGCGACATCTTGCCGCCTGCTAGTGTCAGAGCAGTTGCGCCAAAGAGTCCGCAGCAAGAGGAGATGCCATTTGCTGTAGTGCAGGGTAAAGAGTTAACTACTCTTCCCAAAGATCTCTATATTCCACCGGATGCGCTTGAGGTTATTTTAGAGGCATTTGAAGGCCCTCTTGATTTACTGCTGTATCTCATCCGGCGACAAAACCTTGATATTTTAGAAATTAATGTGGCGGAGATTACTCGTCAATATATGAGTTATATTGATTTAATGTCGACAATTCAGCTGGAATTGGCCGCAGAGTACTTGGTGATGGCGGCTATGCTGGCAGAAATAAAGTCACGTATTTTGCTCCCCCGTCAAGTAGAAGATGAGGAAGACGAGGGTGATCCGCGTGCTGAACTGATTCGTCGATTACAGGAATATGAGAGATTTAAGGCGGCAGCGGAAGATATTGATGAGATACCACGTTTGGGACGTGATATACATCAGGCAACTGCCGAATCGCCAGATCGAGCTGTGGAGCGCCAGTTTCCTGACGTAGATATGCGTGAAGTCATGAGCGCATTAGCTGATGTTTTACGACGTGCGGAAATGTTTGAGTCACACCATATTCAGCGTGAAAAGTTGTCTACTCGAGAGCGCATGTCTCATGTTCTGGAGGTGATTCGTGATAAACAGTTTGTACCTTTTGTTAGTTTATTTAAAGAAAGCGAAGGTCGCTTGGGTGTTGTAGTAACTTTTTTAGCGATTATGGAGCTCATTAAAGAGTCTTTGGTTGAAATAGTGCAAAACGAGTCGTTTGGGCCTATTCATGTCAAAGCAAGGTCATCATGAATTCAGAAATGTTAAGAAAAATTATTGAAGGCGCTATTATGGCTGCCGGAAAGCCAATCGACATAGCTCGATTAGAGACGCTTTTTGAAGAAACGGAACGTCCTCCGCGAGATCAAATAAGAGCGGCTTTGGAAGAGATTCAGGCGGGTTGCCAAGATTGTGGCTTCGAGCTTGTGCAAGTCGCTAGTGGTTATCGTTTTCAAGTAAGGCAACAGCTATCAGAATGGGTGAATCGATTGTGGGAAGAAAAGCCCAAACGCTATTCCCGAGCAATGCTTGAAACCCTAGCGTTAATTGCCTATCGCCAGCCTCTAACGCGAGGAGATATTGAGGCGGTAAGAGGCGTTGCAGTAAGCTCAGACATTATTAAATCGCTGCAAGAAAGGGACTGGGTGCGTGTTGTAGGGCACCGTGATGTGCCAGGTCGACCAGCCCTCTACGCAACGACTAAGCAATTTCTAGATTATTTTAATATCAAGAGTTTGGAATATTTACCAACCCTTGGTGATATCAAGGATTTTTCTGAGTTAGATCCTGATTTGGAGCTTGCGTTAGCAACTGCTCCAGCGGAAGTATCAAACGCAGCTAATGATGATTTGGCGGCCTCTGATAATGCTGAATTTGAGCTGAATCAGCAGCAGGATGGGTCTGAAGAAGAGGACTCTAACCTAATATTACCAACCCAGCAGACTATTACATCTACTAATAACAGCGTGGTATCCGATGAGTGAAAAATTACAAAAACTTTTAGCAACTGCGGGTCTTGGTTCTCGCCGGGAGCTAGAAAAGTGGATATCTGCTGGGCGAGTGTCGGTGAACGGCTCAACGTCTAAGTTGGGCGATAGAGCAATTCCAGAGGATCGGATTTTGGTCGATGGTCGCCCCGTTAAAGTGGTAACAGATGATAGTCCTAGGGTTTTAATGTATAGCAAGCCTGAAGGCGAGGTATGCACAACAGTTGACCCAGATGGTCGGCCAACAGTATTTGATAATTTGCCGCGAGTTAGTCGTGGGCGCTGGATTGCTATCGGGAGGTTAGATATTAACACCAGTGGATTACTGTTGTTTACTAATCATGGTGAATTAGCAAATCGTCTCATGCACCCCTCCTATGAAGTAAAGCGGGAGTATATGGTGCGTGTGCATGGTGAGGTGACTGAAGCAATGATAGCGAGGCTTTCTGAGGGTGTTATTCTTGAAGATGGTGTCGCAAAATTCCAGACGGTCAAAGCGCAACATTCACGCAGTAATGACGAGCGCAATGCCAGTAATCAGTGGTTTAGGGTTATTTTAGGCGAGGGCCGGACTCGAGAGGTAAGGCGTCTTTGGGAATCACAGGGTGTCGAAGTGAATCGCTTAAAGCGTATTAGCTATGGGCCCATTGAGTTGCCATCTATTGTCAGGCGCTCAGACTTTATTGAGTTAGATCCTAAGCAGGTTGTTTCATTGTTTCGTGCTGTGGCAATGAAGCCGCCAAGGTTTAGCGAGAAAAATGTGCTACGCGATATTCGCGAGCGTAAAGAAAAGAAGCTTCGCGCTCGCGGTAATACCGAGCGTTAAACGCGTTATCTATGGCTTACGAATCTGAGCGTCAAGTGACTGCCCGTTAATATGTTTGCTATCAGGGCCTAGTAAGTATAAGTAGGCCGGCATAATGTCTTCTGCTGTCGCTAAGTCATAAGGGTTTTCTGCAGGAAACGCCTGGGCACGCATGTTTGTTCGGGTTGCGCCGGGGTTAATGGCGTTTATTCTCACTGATCCTAGGCCTTCAATTTCCGAGGCCCAAGTTTGCACCATTCCCTCTATGGCAAATTTAGACACTGCGTAAGCGCCCCAAAATGCTCTTCCAGCTCTTCCGACACCAGAGGTCGTGAAAAGAACAGAAGCATCAGCTGATTTCTCTAACACTGCCATGAGGCACTGAGTCATTTGAAATTGTGCCGTCAGGTTTACTTGCATGACTTTATTCCACAATTCAACAGAGTAGTTACTCAGCGGAGTGCGTTGTCCGAGGGTTCCAGCATTGTGGAGTAAGCCGTCAAGACGACCAAATTGCTGGTCGATGGTGGCGGCTAGATTCACATAATCATCATGGGTGGCACCTTCTAAATCTATGGCAAAGATACGCGGTTCAGGTAATCCCTCTGCCATGATTAACGTGTAAACGGCGTCAAGTTTTGCTGGAGTACGGCCGGCTAGAATAACAGTAGCACCGGCTTTTGCGCACGCAAGGGCCGCTGATTTACCGATTCCATCACCTGCACCGGTGATTAAAATAACTCGTTCTTTTAGGTGGTTTTTCGTTGGTAGGTAGTTGACGATATCATTAACAAAATACACAGTTGCTTCCTGGGTTTAAGGGTTAAACAGTAGTGGATATAACTGGGACGACTCACTAATAAAATGGTCTGCTTTCCAGTTGCTGGCATCTTCGCCATGTTCTATATACCCCCATCCTGCCGCTATAGTTTTCATACCCGCAGCTCTGCCGGCATCGATGTCTCTGCGGTGGTCGCCCACATAAAGACAGTCCTGTGGGGATACTGAAATCTGCGCGGCCGCTAACAGCATTGCCTCGGGGTGAGGTTTAGGATGTACCACATGGTCTGGACAGATCACCGTGGCAGCGCGGCTCATTAGGTCAAGTTGCTCAAGCACAGCTGAACTAAACTTCCATGGTTTGTTGGTGACAATTCCCCAGGGAATATTGTCGTGCTCACAGCGCATCAAAACGTCTTCAAGGCCAGAAAATAAATGAGTCTGGTCCGCAAGATTATTGAAGTATAGGTCTAAATATTGCTGTCTAATAGTCTCAAAATCTACATGGTCGGGGGTGATACCAAAACCCTCTTGGATCAGGCCGGCGGAGCCGTTAGTGACGCTAGTTCGGACGGCTGATGCCGGCAGGGGATCACGTCCATGCATACCTAGTTGAATGTTCAGTGCGCTTATGAAATCTGGTGCGGTGTCCAACAGAGTACCGTCTAGGTCAAACAACAATGCTTTAAACGCTAGCATTTACAGCTCCTGTGTTAGTTATTCAGTAGGGTTTTCGTGCACAGATCATATAGTTAACATCCACATCATTTTGACTGAGTTTGTAGGTTTTAGTCAGTGGATTGTAGAGCAAACCAGTCATTTCCGTAATTTCTAGGCCGGCGTCGCGCGCCCATTGGCCAAGCTCAGATGGCCGAATAAACTTAGAAAACTCATGGGTACCTTTTGGCAACATCCGTAAAACATACTCCACACCAATAATAGCGAGCAGATAGGATTTTGGATTTCGATTAATTGTTGAAAAGAATACTAGGCCGCCAGGCTTAGTCATGGTAGCGCACGCTTTTACTACAGAGCTCGGGTCCGGGACATGCTCAAGCATCTCTAAGCAGGTGACGGTATCGAATTCTTCTACGTGGCTTTCGGCAAAATCTTCGGCTGTAGATTTTATGTAGTCAACGTCGACGCCAGACTCAAGTTTGTGCAGATTGCCCACTGCGAGTGGAGCTTCGCCCATATCAATCCCTGTCACTCGAGCGCCCCGTTGTGCCATTGCTTCACAAAGAATACCGCCACCACAGCCAACATCTAAAAGATTTTTTTCTGCGACCTCCGCCCGCTGATCAATCCAGTTAGCACGCAATGGATTGATGTCATGAAGCGGCTTGAATTCACTATTTCGATCCCACCAGCGGCTGGCGAGTTCTTCGAATTTATGAATTTCTTTTGGGTCAACATTATTGCTCATGGTTTGCCTCACGTAGAGTGTTTTTTAGCGTATCGTGTTGCTGCCTTGGATCCTGTTACGCCACTGTTCGGTCTTCTGGATCAGGCTGTGCTCATCAATAGTGCAAAGCTCACGGTTATTTAGTAACTTTTTTCCTGCAACCCAGCTATGAGTAACCTGACCTCCAGCATTGGTGTAAACCAACTGGGAGGCGGGATTATACAGCGGTTGCTGGTTAATTGAATTAATTTTAACTGCAATCAAATCTGCGTACTTGCCAGATTCTACGCTACCAATTTCATTCTCCCAGCCAAGTGCTAACGCTCCATTAATGGTCGCCATGCGTAAAGTCGCGTGGGCGTCTAAGCTAGTAGCGTCCCCAGAAACTGCTTTTGCGAGTAGAGATGCAGTTTGCATTTCAGAAAATAAATCTAGGTCATTGTTGCTGGCCGCGCTGTCAGTTCCCAATGACACGTTAACACCATTGGCGATAAACTCTGTTATCGGGCAAAACCCGCTGGCTAGTTTGAGATTTGACTGCGGACAATGCATGATATGACAGCCATGATCACGCACTAGCGCTATATCTTCCGAAACAACTTGGGTCATGTGGACAAGCTGGGTTTGTGGCAACAATATGCCTAGACTATTTAGCCGTTCAAGTGGTCTACAGCCGTGGATTTTTAGTGATTCGGTGACTTCATTGGCGGTTTCATGGCAGTGAATGTGGATCGGCATATCTAGCTCATTTGCATAGGTAGCTAATATTCCCAATGTCTTGTCACCGACTGAATAAGGTGCATGAGGAGCGCAGGCAATCTTAATTAGCGGTTGATCTTTGAAGGTGTCTCTGAGCGCTAAGCCTTTGTGAATATAGTCATCTGCATCCTTACCGTAGGGCGTAGCGAATTCCATTACAGTAAAGCCAATCTGGCTGCGTATTCCGGCAGTACGTACTTCACCGGCAATCGCGTCATGGAAAAAGTACATATCAGCGAAGCATGTTGTACCACTTTTAATCATTTCCGCAATTGCAAGTTGCGTACCGTCAGCAACAAATTCTTCGCTTAAAAATTGTGCCTCAGCTGGCCATATATGATCTTCGAGCCAAGGTTTAAGGGGGAGGTCATCGGCGTACCCTCTAAGCAGGGTCATTGCGGCATGACCATGACTGTTAACAAGGCCGGGCATAACGATATGGTTGTCAAGTTGCTCAACTTTGTCGGCAGTAAACTTTTTCGCAGCCTCAGCCTGAGGAAATATGCCAATAATTCGTCCAGCATCTATGGCAATTGCGCAGTCTTTGAGAATACTGTCCTTCGGAATAATTGGAATAATCCATTGGCAATTGATCAAAAGATTTATTTTTTTTGGCGTCATAACCTCTCCCTATGCGAGTC
>DCBC01000110.1 GCA_002313335.1 Porticoccaceae bacterium UBA1117 | reverse complement strand
GTTAGATAGTTTTCCTTTAACGTTTAAAGTGCACCTCCGTGGCGATAAGCCCTTCGCCACATTGATCACAGCGTACCTCAGCGTGTAAATACGCACCGCAGCTTATGTGTTTGAGCAGAATAGGATTGCCGTCTCCTGTCGCACACCACTTATCTCCCCATGCCATCAGGGTTACAAAATAGGGAAACAGATCTCGGCCCTTATCGGTCAGATGATAATCATAACGCAGTGGACTAGCTTGGTAGGGCTGGCGGTAAAAAATTCCTTCTTGAACCAATAACTTCAATCGATCAGCAAGAATATTCGTGGCCACCGGAAGCTCTTTGTGAAAATCATCAAACCGATTAAAGCCATGAAACGCCAGAGCGATAATATTCGCCGTCCAGCGATCACCTAATAGGTTAATTAAATTGATGTAGAGCGTTTTACCCCGCTCATCTGGCGGAGAGAGGGCTGAGGATCGTCTGCGTGTTTTGGTGATACGTATATCTTTTTTAGCGCCGGGACCTTTATGGAAGCTAACATCCTTTGACATAACTGGTTCATTACAATATTTGCATTCGATCATTGGCCAAAATACTTTTTGGCAGTGGTCATGGATCAATTCCACAGAATCCAAGGCTGGAGTGGTGAAATATTTTCGCTCCCAAGTCATGGCCATTAATCCATTGCGATAGAGTTCAATAGACTTTTTTGTCATATGGTAGGTAGGTCGTTTTTGACCTTTTTCTGTAATATCTTTACGAAGACAATCTATTGATTGTAGCCAGTGGAGCCTATTACTAAGGACGCCACGAGAGGCGCCTGTCCCGAGTAGCATTTCGCCAAACGTATTTATACCCCAGAATACCTCTTGAAGAATTAATAGGCACCACTTGTCACCAATTTCATCGAGAGCACGATTAATTGAACTCGCTTTAGTGCTGAGTGTTGTTTTACCTAAGACGGGCATTAAATGGACTTTCCTTGCAGCAAGAGAGGGTGAACTTACCCCCAAAGATCCTCACCACGACTCCACCATGCGTGGAAGCCAACAGGAACTCGATGGGGTATTTTAACGCGTGCGATGGGTCCTTGAGCAATATCTTGGGCATCAAATATATGGAGTTCAGATATCCAGGTATTACTATCGGTGACCAAAGACATAACATAGCCATGATCTTCCGCGCTATCTCGATTGGCACCTTTAACCGGTGCAAATGGCGTTTCACTGCCATAAACCCCATCACCATAATCCCATTGGACATTTTGGCCGGTATCATTATTGTATTTAACAAGCCCATTGAAACGGAGAGTATGGCCGCCTTCTTCGAGAAGTGGAATACGCTGATGATAAGCATATTTTGATTTTACACCATGAAAAATCTGGTTAATTTTATTGAATTCTGTGTTTAGATCATCAATGTCGCCTTCACGCACCTCGCCAGTTACAAGATTAAAACGCCAACGATAGTTGTTAGCTTCTAGGCGCATATAAGCGAGCATATGAGACAGTGCACCGTCCTCATTAGTCGCATTTGGCATGGGGTTGATCGATCGACAACCATCCATAGTTATCCAATTTCCTTCTTCCCAGCAGTTGGATACATGCAAAATAAAACACGGCTCACAATCGAACCAGCGAATCTCTCGAGCATCCCCATAGCGTGGAATAATGCCAAACCGCGAAGGCATGTCACGGTGGAAGTTGAGTACTCGCATATTGTGGTTACGCAAGACATTCATGTCATGAAAGAACGGCAGATCATGGAGGATGGTGTAGTTGGTCGTAAAACCTAAATCATGAGGTAAGCGTGGCCCTGCAAGTTCAATATTCACTTCATGACGTAAGGTGCCATCGGAATTGGCAACGCCATAAGTCATGAATGGCGCATCATCACCATAGTCCATAAAAATCAATTCACCGGTGTTCCAGTCAATGTGACTGTGAGCTGACATATTTCTACGAGTGCGACCCTCAACATCAAAAACACCCTGATTTTCTAAGGTCAGAGGATTCATCTGATAGGGAATGCCGGCGTTGTACCAGGTGGGTACGAGCTTACCATTAAACATGACAATATCCGTATTGCCGGTGTCTTTAATGGGAAAATCAGGGAGTGAAAAATCGAAAGGTCCCATAACACCAGGCCACACTGCTTCACTTTTTGTGATTTCATGCTGCAGAGCAGCGGTGTGAATATAACTATTGCGATAAGATGCCTTGCCGTCTCTGATATAAATAGCATGTACCATTCCGTCACCATCAAAGGGATGATAAAGGTGCTTTGGCTTAAACATGGGATTGGGGCCATTGCGGTAAAACGCACCAAACAAGTCATCCGGTAGTTCACCAATAATCTCTAATTCATTAACCACAATTTCATCAGAAGTAGGCGCATAGGCACCATGAAGATAGGGGTTATCTAATTCATAAATCCATTCTTGGGTATTATCAAATTTAGGTGCTGAACCGATACATTTTTCGGTAATCGCGAAAAAATTACTTTCCATAATCCTTATCTCTACTGGTCTTTCATCAAACTATGCCTCAATATGGTCTATTTATGCAAGTACCATGACTCGTTCAGCGGGGTGTTAATGAGCGTATTTGCCAGTGTGGCAGCAGTTGGTTAGTATTTAGACTATGACGGATCCCAATCTAAAAGTAAGGCTTCAGTTTATGGATAAGCATTAATGACATTGACCAATCTTCGTTTGCCGGTGATTCAGGCGCCGATGTTTTTACTGTCCGGACCTGCAATGGTCATTGCTAGTTGTAGAGCTGGTATTGTTGGGTCATTTCCCTCGCCAAATGCTAGGACGACCGACATTTTAGAGCAATGGTTATTAACAATCACCAAGGCGCTTGTAGAGTCTCCAGACGCGGCTCCTTGGGCTTTAAATTTGGTCATGCACCGCTCTAATCCGCGCCGTCATGATGACTTACAGTTAGCGGTAAAATATCGTGCCCCTATTGTTATTACAGCATTGGGTAGTCCGGAGGAAGCGGTAGAAGCTGTTCAAGCCTATGGTGGTAAAGTCTATGCCGATGTCACAACGATTGAATTTGCACGTCGTGCGGCAGCATCAGGTGTCGATGGTTTAGCGTTAGTTTGTTGTGGCGCTGGAGGCCATACAGGCCAACTATCGCCCTTCGCATTTGTCGATGAGGTCCGCCAATTTTTCGATGGAGATATTATCTTATCAGGTGCCATTGGTAACGGCCGAGCCATTCGCGCTGCTCAGGTTCTAGGTGCTGATTATGTCTATATGGGGACTCGCTTTATACCCACTGAGGAGTCTTTAGCTCAAGCAGGCTACAAAGCTATGGTGGTTGACTCTAGTGGTGCAGATATTGTTACCTCAGACTCAGTTACTGGAGTGAAAGCCAATTGGCTTAAAGGCAGCCTTCTTAATGCCGGCTATGATACTGACAACATGCCACCGCCCGGTGAGATTAACTTTCTTGAGGCCGCTGGAGATGTCAAACGTTGGCGAGATATCTGGGCAGCGGGTCAATCCGTTGGATCTATTACTCACAACCAATCTATTGCTGAGGTAGTTGATCAGTTAGATAAAGAGTACAGGGCCAGTCTATGATTACTTCATCTTCCCAGCGTATTAAAGAGTATACCGATCGAGGTTGGTGGGGTAATAAGACTTTGCATGATTTTTTGGCGGATCAAGTGAAGACTAATCCTGAATTATTAGCCGTTGCAGATCAGCCTAATCGAGATGAATTGACGGGCGATGAAGCCTATCGATTAACCTTCCGCGAGCTTGATTACGCTAGTACTGCACTTGCATGCCAGTTAATTGACGCTGGTATTGGTGTGGATGATAAAGTAATTGTGCAGCTTCCCAATATTGTTGAGTTAGTCGTCTGTTATATGGCTTGCAGTAAGATCGGTACTATTATTTCGCCGATTCCAGTGCAATATGGACGACATGAATTAAGTCATATTAGTGCCATGATTTCTCCCGTGGCAATCATTACTATTACTCGGTTTAGGGATCTTGCGCTGGCGAAAAATTGTCAAGAATACCTTGGTGATACTCTAAAAGTCCTTACCTTTGGGGAAACCTTAAAGGTTGATTGTATCTCGAATAAAACTTGCCAATCACAGTTGTATGTTTATCAACAAGAGCATCTGGCAGATGCCAACCATATTATTACTATTTGTTGGACGTCAGGAACTACAGGCACTCCAAAAGGCGTGCCACGATCTCATAATATGTGGATTGCCACTGCAAGATGTTGCGCTGAGGCTGGCAATTATCAAGCCGGAGACCGTTTTTTAAATGTGTTTCCGCTAGTCAATATGGCCTCAATTGGGGGTTTTTTGTTTCCGGCACTGATGACCGGATGCACTATTATTTTACATCACCCCATAGATCCAGGTCTGTATTTGACTCAGTTACAGAACGAAAAAATCACTTTCACTCTTGCACCGCCGCTACTGTTGAATCAGCTCGCTAAATCACCCGACATGTGGGGCCAGTTTGATTTTTCTCACTTACGCTCTATTGGTTCTGGTTCCGCACCTTTAGCCCCCTGGATGATTGATACGTTTAGTCAAAAGTATGGGTTAGACGTGATTAATTTTTATGGGTCCAACGAAGGTATCAGTTTATTCTGTACCCCCGCACACACAGCTAACAGTAATGTTCGAGCGACTATGTTTCCAAGACTGGGTTGTAATATCGATCATTTTGATTCCCATGCTAACAAAGCTCTGCTTAGTAAAGTGGTGGATACAGATACCGGCGAGGTGATTACGCAATCGGGGCAGGTGGGTGAGTTACTATTCGCAGGAGCGACTGTGTTTGATGGTTACCTCTGTACTGACAATACGGAACTATTTCGAGACGATGGTTACTTCCATACTGGTGACTTAGTTGAAATTTGCGGAGAGCCACCTTGGTTTTATAGAGTAGCCGGTCGCTGCAAAGATATTATTAATCGCGCTGGTATGAAAATCTCTCCTACAGAGATTGATATTTTACTAGAAGGCCTTTCAGGTTCTGCAGAAGCTGCGGTTTGCAAGTATCAAGATGATGAAGTTGGTGAGCGGATATGTGCGTGCATCGTCATGGACCCTAACGCCGAAATGATTAGCTTAACGAGTTTGTCTGACTACTTAAGTAAGCTTGGCATTGCTAAATTTAAGTTACCGGAGCGCATAGAATTTTTTGATAGCTTACCGCGTAATCCGTTAGCTAAAGTTCAGCGTTTTATATTGGAAGACAGCGTCAGTCAACGTCAGCAGGAGAATGACTTGTGAGTGTACCTATTTATGTACTAGGAGGATCTCAAACAGATTTTGCGCGTAATTGGGCCAGAGAAGATTTGTCTATCTACGATATGTTTCGTGACACTCTTAACCAAGCATTGACCTCAACCGGCATTAGTCCAGATCAAATTGAGGTTGGACACGTGGGCAACTTTGTAGGTGATCTGTTCACAGGGCAGGGCTTAATAGGGGGTTTTTTTGCCGAAGCCCACCCTGAACTATCCGCTATTCCAACCAGTCGTCATGAGGCCGCTTGTGCATCAGGATCGATCGCTATTCTGAGTGCTATGCGGGACATTGAAGCCGGTCATTATGATTTGGCCTGTGTTCTAGGTTTGGAATATATGCGTAATGTCGACGGTCAGACGGGGGCTGAATACTTAGGTGCCGCAACATGGAAAGGTGTAGAGGCGACGGATTGTGATTTCCCATGGCCCTTTATGTTTAACCAGATAATTGATGAATATGACGCGCGCTACGGTATTGATTGTGATTATCTAAAAGCTATCTCAAAAGTAAACTTCGACAATGGCCGCCACAATCCGAACGCCCAAACTAGACTTTGGGATTTTCCACCCGAGTGTTATACAGACAGTGACACATTCAATCCCGTTATTGAAGGTAAGGTGCGCAAGATGGATTGTGGTCAGATTACCGATGGTGCCGCCTGTGTGTTTTTGGCCAGTGAAAAGGCGGCTAAAGCCTATGCCGCAGAGCACCATCTAAAGCTTTCAGATATTCCAATAATCAAAGGCTGGGGGCATCGATCGGCCGCACTAAGCTTAGATAGTAAGTTGAAATTAAGTGCTGGCCAGCCATTTTTATTTCCTCATGTAAATCAGCTGATGATAGATACTTTGGGTCGAGCAGGATTTTCCCATGTAACGGAACTTGACGGTTTAGAAACACACGATTGTTTTTCCATTACCGAGTATATGGCGATAGACCATATTGGCCTTACAGCACCGGGAGAGAGCTGGAAAGCGATCGAAGAGGGACGCATCGAGATGGGTGGAGATTTTCCAATTAACCCCAGTGGAGGGCTCCTTGGGTTAGGTCATCCAGTTGGTGCCACGGGAGTACGCATGTTACTAGACTGTGCAAAGCAAGTGACAGGTCGGGCCGGAGATTATCAAATAGCTGGAGCAAAGAATATGGCTACTTTTAATTTAGGTGGTAGTACAACTACCTGCGTGAGCTTTATTGTGGGCGTAAATTAGTGAAGCAGGCCTTTATTTATGATGCGATTAGAACGCCCAGAGGTAAGGCAAAACCCGATGGTGGATTAACCGACTTAACGCCTTTTGAGTTATTAAAAGTGCTTTATGACGCCCTTGAGCAGCGCAATGATTTAGACAAAAATCAGGTTGAGGATGTCGTGCTTGGTTGTGTAACTCAGGTGGGTGAGCAAGGCGGTAACATAGCAAAAGCATCATTACTTTTTGCTGGGTGGCCCGATCATATTCCTGGCTTAACGGTCAATCGTTACTGCTCATCGGGAATCGATGCCATTAATATTGCTGCAATGAAAATTATGACAGGGCAAGCCCAATGCACAATCGCGGGTGGTATAGAGATGATGTCTCGTGTGCCTATGCTGTCAGATAAGGCAACCCTATTTTTAGATTCAGAGCAGGCTTTGCGCCATCGTATGTTGTTGATGGGTAGTGGGGCCGACCTTATAGCGTCTCTGTATGGTATGAGTCGTCAGCAGATCGATAAGGTTGCCTTCAGCAGTCAGCAGCGCGCAGCTCATGCCAGAGATCAAGGATGGTTTAGCTCTATTATCCCTGTCTTCAATCCTACTAAAGGCATTATGATCAGTACCGATGAATGCATTAGAGAGCCAAGCTCTATGGACCAGTTGGGCGCATTGCAACCCTTCTTTGCTGACATAGGCGCCCAAGGTGTTGACGCTTTGCAGTGCCATGAGCACCCTGAGTTAGAGAGTATTCGTCATGTGCACACCGCCGGAAACTCACCTGCCATGGCCGATGCTGCATCTCTTATTTTAATTGGTGATGAGTCTCTTTCAGATACATTAGGCCAATCGCCACGCGCCAGAATTGTTGCGGTGGCTACCGTATGTGATGATCCGTTGGAAGTGGTGTCAGGTTGCGCGAAAGCCACCGCTGTCTTAATGCAGCAACAAGGTTTAGAAGTTGCAGATATAGACTTATTTGAACTCCATGAAGCCTTTGCGTCGACCAGTATAAAATGCCAGCAAGATTTAGGCATTGGTGATGAAAAGTTAAATGTTAATGGTGGTTGTATTGCCTTGGGTCATCCTATGGGCGCGACCGGTGGCATCATGATGGGTACTTTATTAGATGAGTTAGAGCGTCGAAAAAGTACGACCGGTATTGTAGCGGCAAGCGGAGCAGCAGGAAGTGGTACCGCTATGTTGATTCAATGTGTGTAATTTAGAATGTCCCTTCCCCTCACCGTCATATATGATTATTTTAATATCTAGCCATCATTAAATATAATAAACAATAGAATCAGCAGTTTATAATATTTAAGTAGGCTCCTCGTCTCGGATGTAAGCTTTTTTGATCAAGATTCTCGATCACAAAAACTTACGCGGACTCTGGAGTTTTTCTGATAGACTTTTCGGCGCGATATTATTTTGCTCCAATTAAGGTGGTTTCATGAAAACGATTATGCAACGATTTTTTGTTTTAGTTGTTCTTTTGATTATGTCCTCGGGTTCTTATGCCTTTGAAGGGACTCAGATTAAGCCGTCAAAAAACCTAAAGGCAAATCGTATTCTGTTTGTTGGTAATAGCTATCTTTACTACAACGATAGCCTTCATAACCACGTAAAGAGGATGGTTCAAGAAAAGTTTCCGAAAAGAGAAAAACTCCTAAGCTATAAATCGTCTACCATTGGTGGCTCACGTTTGGCGCACCACAATCTTGAGTATTTGCTGGATTCAAAAAATATTGGCGTGAGGGAAAATTTTGAAGTCGTTATCCTTCAAGGTGGCAGCATGGAGCCTTTATCAAATAAATCCAGACAGCAATTCCATGAGCAAGCTAAACAAATGATCGAAAAAATAAAAGCGAGTGGCGGTACGGCTGCACTTTATATGACGCATTCTTATGTGAAGCCTCATAAAAAATATGCCCCAGGAATGATTAATGACATAAAAAGTACATATATTAAGGCGGGAAACGATAACGGGGCTCTAGTAATACCTGTTGGTTTGGCCTTTGAAATGGCCTATCGAATTAAGCCAGA
>DCBC01000116.1 GCA_002313335.1 Porticoccaceae bacterium UBA1117 | reverse complement strand
TACCTCGTAATCAAAAAAGGACAGTACCAAATGAAAATAGTATTTAAATGGATCGGTATTACGAGCATTACACTAGCACTCCTCGCTGGCATCGGGTGGTCTTCTATTGGACCAGACTGGCGTGCGCTTATTTCTGAAGCACCACAAAACAATGATCTTTTATTTTGGTCGCAAAGTCAGCGTGAGGCCGCCTTTAAAATGATGGATAAAGTACCATGGATGGTGAAATCAAGCGTGATAGAACCAAGTCCCACGTTGAGAGAGTTATCTGATGGTGAGCCATTAGTATTTGATATTGACATGGACAATTTTTTTGCCAAACAGCAGCTGGCCGGTGCGCTAATTCTGCATAATGGTGAAGTTCGCTATGAACGATATGGCCTTGGGCATTCGCCAGAAAAACGTTGGACAAGCTTTTCTGTCGCCAAATCATTCACTTCTACCCTGGTTGGTATTGCTGTCAAAGAAGGCTATATCAAGAGTCTAGATGACAGTGTTTCAGACTATATTAAGGGTATGCAAGGGTCGGCCTATGATAACGTCACTGTCGCACAGCTACTTACAATGACATCTGGGGTACAGTGGAATGAAGACTATGGTGATCCGCAGTCTGATGTTGCTAAATTTGGCACTCATGTGTCAAACGATGGTCTTCCCAGCATAGTAAGTTACATGCGCAAACTACCTAGAGCCTATCCTGCTGGGGAGCAGTGGCAGTACTCCACAGGGGAAACGAATCTTATCGGAGTCTTAGTGAGTCAAGCAACCGGGCGCACTCTGTCACAATACTTAACTGAAAAAATCTGGAAACCATTTGGTATGGAAAGCCAAGCAAGCTGGCTATTTAGTCCGGATGGAATCGAGATGTCCGGTTGCTGTATACAAGCAAGCTTGCGCGATTTTGCGCGATATGGTCTTTTTGTATTGGAAGATGGCACGATAAATAATACGTCTATTTTGCCTGATGGATGGTTTGCAACGGCTACCAGTAAACAGGCTGACATTGGCTATCCGGGCTTTGGCTATGGCTATCAATGGTGGACATTTGCCGATGGTAGCTTTACTGCGCGAGGTATTTTTGGGCAAACTATCTTCATAGACCCAAAGAGGCAATTGGTGGTTGTCTTTAATGGTAATTGGGAGAACGCCACCGAACAAGAGCTCAACAAACAGCGATTTGAATTCATTGATTCCGTTCGCAAGAGTATTGATCAAGAGAAGTAACCCTCTAAACCCGATAGGTAGTGAGGAATATCACAACGGTGTTGTCCGTTTACTTTACTCACAATGACTTGCACACCCAGGTGCTGTTTTCAGCGCAGGAAGTAAAGGCTCGTGTACCCGCGCTACAAGCCTATTTTCCGATGTTACTTGATTACAAATAGGCTGGGGCGACTACTATTGACTAAACGTTGGGCTTAAATAATTATTAGTCACTTATGACTACAGCACAGTCAAAAAACTCGTGCAACACAACACTTACAGCCATTAATTTGTCATAACTGTGCGGCCTTGCCGCCACTATGCATTGGCGCTGAATATTTCAAACAGTAACACGATCAGGGTATAAGACTTAATTTATGCCTAACGGTATTCTTTAGTCTGACACTCAATTCTTTTAGAGCTATAGATATCATGAGCCACAACACCTTTTCCCAAAGTAAGCCACCATCATTTTTTGAGCAATTTGATACGTCATCAATTAATCAACAAGATAAGCAGCACTTTTTGCACCCTTATCAGGTCTTTGATACTTTTCACGAAGACGGAGCATTACCTATCGCTGCAGCCGAAGGTGCATTTATATATGACAGTGATGGTAAAAAGTATTTAGATGCCGTAGGCGGTCTTTGGTGCACCAATATAGGTATGGGTAGAGAAGAGATGGCCGATGCCATTGCCGAACAGGTGCGCAACATGGCCTATGCTAGTCCATTTGTTGACATGACTAATATCCCCGCTGCTCAACTATCAGCCAAATTAGCTGAGTTAGCTCCGGGAGACCTTAACCATGTTGCCCTATCATGCGGCGGATCCACTGCTATCGATACCGCTTTTCGTTTAATTCAATACTATCAAAATTGTCGCGGTATGCATCAAAAGAAACATATGATTTCCAGAGTGAACGCCTATCATGGAACCACCTATGCATCGATGTCTATTGGCGGTAAACCCGGTGATCACCCGCCTGAATTTGACTATATTCAAGATACTATTCACCATATTTCATGCCCCAACTTTTATCGCGCCGAAAAAGGTATCAGTGAAGCTGACTTTCTCACCACCAAACTTGGTGAGCTTGAGGAAAAAATACAACAAATTGGTGCTGATAATGTTGCCGCCTTTTTTGCGGAGCCAGTGTTCGGTGCAGGTGGGGTGATTGTGCCACCTGAGGGTTACCACCGTGGAACCTGGGAAATCTGTCAAAAATACGATGTGCTTTACGTCTCAGACGAGGTAGTTACCGCCTTTGGTCGTCTTGGACACTGGTTTGCCTCCAAAGAAGTTTTTGATTTCCAACCAGACATTATTTGCTCTGCCAAAGGGTTAACCTCCGGTTATCAACCACTAGGCGCTACTATTTACTCAAGTGCTATTCATGCAGTCATCAGCGAACCTGGACGCGGGCGCTGCTTTGCGCATGGGTATACCTACTCGGGGCATCCAGTAGCTTGTGCGGCTGCATTAAAAAATATAGAAATCATGGAACGTGAGCAACTACTTGAGTACGTACAAGAAATAGGACCCTACTTTCAGCAGCAATTAAAAACGTTGAGTGATCTGCCCATTGTCGGTGATGTTAGAGGTCTTGGCTTGATGGCCTGTGTGGAATTTGTCAAAGATAAAGACACTAAGGCGCTGTTTCCGGAGGAACTAGATATTGGGAAATGGATATCAAATCAGGCAGATGCAAGAGGATTAATCGTTCGTCCAATTATTAATCTTAACGTCATGTCGCCGCCCCTCATTATTACCCGCGCACAGATTGATTTTATTGTCGCAACATTACGTGACAGTATTAACGCGTGTTTAGTAGACTTGCGCCAAGAAGGGCATTTTTAGAGGTAATAAATTTTTCAAGTGTATGCATTGATATTTATTGGATAGACCCCATCTATTAATGCACATAGACGAGGAGTGTAGCTTTGGAACAGTATCGTGGAACAACTATCCTATCGGTAAGACGCAATGGCAAGGTAGTCATTGGTGGTGATGGTCAGGTCAGTCTGGGTAATACCATTATGAAAGGTAATGCCCGAAAAGTTCGCCGCTTACATAATGGTCAGGTTATTGCCGGGTTCGCTGGCGGGACCGCAGATGCATTCACTCTTTTTGAGCGCTTCGAAGCAAAGTTAGAACAGCATCAAGGTAATTTAACCCGCGCTGCGGTTGAGCTTGCCAAAGATTGGCGTACAGATCGCATGCTTAGAAAACTTGAAGCCCTGCTAGCCGTCGCAGATAGCGAGGCCTCTCTTATTATTACGGGTAACGGCGATGTCATACAGCCTGAAGATGACCTCATTGCTATTGGGTCCGGCGGACCCTTTGCTCAATCTGCTGCTAGAGCCCTACTAGAAAATACTGATTTAGATGCAAGAACCATTGTCGAGCAAGGACTTAAAATTGCTGGAGATATCTGTATCTACACAAATCATAACCGAACGATAGAAGAATTAGACTCTAAGGTATAACTATGTCTCAAATGACTCCCCGTGAGATTGTTCACGAATTAAATCGACATATCATCGGTCAAGACGATGCCAAGCGTGCAGTGGCTATTGCATTACGCAACCGCTGGCGCCGGTCTCAACTGGGTAGTGAAATGCGTAATGAGGTCACACCCAAAAACATTCTTATGATTGGGCCAACGGGCGTTGGTAAAACTGAGATTGCGCGGCGCCTAGCAAAATTAGCTAATGCGCCCTTTGTGAAAGTTGAAGCGACAAAATTTACTGAAGTTGGCTATGTCGGTAAAGATGTTGAATCTATTATCCGAGATTTAGTTGAAACCTCAGTCAAGCAATGTCGCGAGTCAGAGATGCTAAAAGTTGATCAGCGAGCAATGGACGCTGCAGAGGAGAGAGTTCTAGACGCTCTTCTGCCTCCCGCTAGAGACACTGAAGGTAAGGACGAAAAGAATTCGACAACTCGTCAGGTGTTCCGCAAGAAGTTGCGCGAAGGCTCATTAGATGACAAAGAAATTGAAGTTGAATTGAGTCAGACCCCAGTTGGTGTTGAAATTATGGCACCTCCTGGTATGGAAGAAATGACCTCTCAGCTACAGAATATGTTTAGCAGTATGGGTAAAGATAAAACAACCAATAGAAAGGTCACTGTCGCTGATGCGCTTAAACATTTAAAAGAGGAAGAAGCGGCAAAGTTAGTTAATGAAGAAGATATTAAAACGATCGCCATGGAAGCTGCAGAGCAAAATGGCATTGTCTTTCTTGACGAAATTGATAAGGTTTGTCGGCGCGGTGAAACAGGTGGTGCAGACGTGTCTAGAGAGGGTGTTCAACGCGACCTTCTGCCACTAATCGAGGGTTGTACAGTATCTACCAAATTTGGCATGATCAAAACGGACCATATATTGTTTATTGCCTCAGGCGCCTTTCACCTGTCTAAGCCTTCAGATCTAATACCTGAATTACAGGGCAGGCTGCCCATTAGAGTAGAATTAAATGCTCTAAAAGTAGGTGACTTAGAGCGTATCTTAACTGAACCCAAAGCCTCGCTGACCAAACAATATTGTGAGCTCATGTCGACCGAGGGGTTAACTATTGATTTCACCGCTGAAGGCACTCGTCGTATCGCCGAAATTGCTTTTGACGTTAATGAAGGCACCGAAAATATTGGTGCGCGACGTTTACACACCATTCTGGAACGCTTACTTGAAGATATTTCTTTCAATGCCTCAGATTTGGGCGCCAAAGATGAGTCTATTTCTATTGATAAAGCATTTGTAGATAAAAACCTTGGTGAACTGGCCAGCGATGAGGATCTAACCCGCTTCATTTTGTAACGAGGCCAGCCTGTAGAGAGAGCTTTTTAAATGCCTACACCCCAGCGAATTTTTGTAACTGAATCTAAAGACGCTCTGCGGCTTGAGTATGCGGAGGGCAAGCAACACCAGCTAAGAGCAGAATACCTGAGAGTTTTTTCTCCGAGTGCTGAGGTACGTGGCCATGGCAAGGGACAGGAAGTGTTGCAATTTGGTCAGCGCAACGTTGTTATTGGATCACTACAGAAATCGGGTAATTACGCCATTCAAATTACCTTTAGTGACGGGCATAATTCAGGGATTTTTACTTGGGATTACCTTTACGACTTAGCTGAAAACTACACAGATTACTGGATTGGTTATTTGGGGCGGCTGCATGAGGCCGGGCAGTCTCGCGATCCTGATGTCCAAGTTGTGAAACTCTCATGAAAAACCTGTTATCTAAGTCTAGCGCCCTGGGAATATTGCGGAATCAATCATTTAGTGACTATACAGCCTGACTGATACCTAAACGGCTTAACTAGCGCTACAATACACTTCTAAATTTTCACCTTATAGTTGCAAATATGCCTGAAAAAACGACACATTTTGGTTACGAGACCGTCGATGTTGAAGAGAAAGCCGGCAAAGTTGCTGATGTTTTTCACTCCGTTGCCGGAAGCTACGATCTGATGAATGATCTCATGTCAGGGGGAATACATCGCCTATGGAAGCGTATGACCATTGAGATGTCTGGGGTACGCCAAGGGCATAAAGTGCTTGATATTGCAGGGGGAACTGGAGATCTAGCCGCTAAGTTTTCACGCATTGTCGGTCCAGAGGGTACGGTTGTTCTGGCCGACATTAATGATTCAATGCTAAAGGTAGGTCGTGATCGACTTGTTGATCGAGGCATCGTTGATAATGTTCAGTTTTCTCAAGCAGATGCTCAGCACCTGCCCTTCCCTGACAATACCTTTGACATCATTACTATTGCATTTGGTTTGCGCAATGTTACTGACAAAGATATGGCGTTGCGTTCCATGTTGCGTGTTCTAAAGCCCGGCGGAAAATTGTTAATACTAGAGTTTTCAACGCCAAAGAACCCCGTTTTGTCAAAGGTATATGATACTTATTCTTTTAGTATTTTACCGAAACTTGGAAAACTATTCGCCAATGACGCTGACAGTTACCAATATTTAGCAGAATCGATTCGTATGCACCCAGATCAAAATACTCTTCTGGAAATGCTAACAACGGCGGGGTTCGCTAACGCTGATTTTCACAACATGACCGGGGGCGTTGTCGCTCTCCACCGCGGAGTTAAGCCTTAGTGATGTTTTCAGCACTACGCAAAACGGCCTTGGGAGGTGCAGAAGCACTTATAGATACCGCCTTAGCGCATGATCCTGCGTCAGCGTCTGCGCTAGCGCAGCTGGAAGGGCAAGTACTATTAATTGAAAGTACTCTTCCGCCAATCACAATAGCCCTTGAACCAATCTCTACCGGCGTAAAGCTCCATGATCAATGGGCTGGCGAGGCTTCAGTCACTGTTAAGGGAAGTCTGGTTGCAATGGCTGGGGTTGCCTTAAATGCTCAGGAATCTGTGTCATTTTCGGGAACCGGGATTACGGTCAGCGGCAATCTTGATACTCTAAATCAGCTTAATAAAATTATGAGTAATCTGGATATTGATTGGGAAGCGGCACTGGCTGAAATTGTGGGTGATATTCCCGCTCATCTCTTAGCCAAAAGCATTCGTCATTCAGCGGTCTTCAGAAAAGATACGATTAGGCGTGCAACCACCGGTATGGTTGAAGTTGCGCAAGAGGAATTTAATCTGACGCCCAGCAAAAATGAATTCGACACAACAGCCCCTGAGATTAGAAAATTATCCTCTGATGTCGATCGCCTAGCTGCTCGTCTGAAAAGACTTCAGCAGAAGCTTCAACAATATAATCAAGGACCCTTAAATTCGTGATTCGATTGAGACGCATTGCTAAAATAATCAAAGTAGTCGGAAAATACCGCTTAGATTTACTCTTGGACAAACAAAAACTGCCTTTTAGCGTTCGTGTTTTTCTTGCTCCCGCTGTTTTCTTTGGACGTGCTAATGGAACTCGCGGCGAACGTCTGCGCAAAGCACTTGAAGAGCTGGGGCCTATCTTTGTAAAGTTCGGGCAACTGTTGTCAACGAGACCTGATCTTGTTCCCGAGGATATAAGCATTGAGTTGTGTGTACTTCAAGACAACGTGCCACCATTTTCCTCAGATCTGTTTAAACAAAATGTCGAATTAGCATTGTCAGGCAGTGTTGATGATTTGTTTCTCAGTTTTGAACCAGACCCTCTGGCATCAGCTTCGGTAGCCCAGGTCCATGCGGCAGTGCTGGCTGATGGGCGTGATGTGGTTGTTAAAGCGGTACGACCGAATATTGAAAAAACTATTCGCAAAGATATTGCCTTACTTTATACGCTTGCACGATTAGTAAAAACCTACAGCGAAGACGGCGAACGCTTGCATCCGCTGGAGGTTGTAAAGGACTACGAGTCGGTGATTATAGAGGAACTCAACCTACAGTCTGAGGGCGCCAATGCCTCTTTGCTGCGTCATAACTTTACAGACTCTTCAATGCTGCATGTTCCAGAGATCTACTGGCCATATTCGAACAAAGATGTGCTGGTTATGGAGCGTATTTACGGCGTGCCAGTCACTGACATTGATAGACTGAAAGCCGCTGGTGTTGATTTTAAAATTTTGGCTCAACGTGGCGTAGAGATATTTTTTACCCAAGTCTTTGAACACAATTTTTTTCATGCTGATATGCATCCGGGTAACATTTTCGTTGATGCGACTAATCCAAAATCACCCACCTATATTGCTATTGATTGCGCAATCATGGGTTCTCTCTCTAGTGAAGATCAGTTTTATATGGCGCGTAATTTACTGGCTATGTTTCAGCGCGATTATCGTCTGGTCGCAGAACTTCATATTCGCTCCGGCTGGGTCCCTAAAGACACCTCCATTAATGATTTTACAGGTGCGATACGATCTGTTTGCGAGCCGATTTTTCAACGTCCGCTGAAGGAAATTTCGCTTGGGCATATGCTGATCGACCTGTTTACCACTGCGCGTCGATTCAATATGGAAGTGCAGCCCTCCTTAGTTCTATTGCAGAAAACACTATTAAATATCGAGGGTTTAGGTCGTCAACTGTATCCTGATCTGGACCTTTGGGAGACCGCGCAACCTTATCTAGAGAAATGGCTAAAGGATCGCTACTCGCCAAAGAGCATGTTTAACCAATTAAAACGTTATGCACCTGACTGGCTAGAACACTTTCCGCAAATACCTCCAATGATATTTCAGGCGCTTAAAGCCGCGCAGTATAGTGAGAGTGGTGAAATAGCTAAACAGACCAATACTACACAGCAGACTAATTCTGTTTGGACTAAGTGTGCAATAGCCATTGGCTTCAGTAGTATTGGTGGCGGTTTAGCCCTTGGATTATCACAATTGCCGTTGGCACTTGGTCAGCCTCCACTCGTTAGTCTGGGTCTAGTTTTTACCGGGTTGTTGATTTTGCTACTCCGTTAGCACTGACTTTAGTTACTGCTCAACACCTGTCATAATTATGTTCAGATTCAAATGGTGCTGTTAGCGATGAGTTACCTCGACGATATCAATTGGGACAATGACGGGTTGGTGCCAGCTATTGCTCAAGATAAAACCTCCGGTCAAATTTTAATGGTTGCCTGGATGAACCGAGAGGCATTAGAGCTTACGGTGAATGAAAATAGAGCGATTTATTGGTCACGATCTAGACAGAAGTTATGGCGCAAAGGTGAAGAGTCCGGTCATACCCAGCAGCTAATCGAACTAAGACTTGATTGTGATAGCGATGTAATAATGATGAAGGTGAATCAAATCGGTAATATTGCCTGTCACACTGGACGCACCTCATGCTTCTATCGTGTCTTAGAGAACGGTCAATGGAAAACAGTGGATAGCGTAGTTAAAGATCCAAAGGAAATTTACTCATGAGTGATGCCGTGTTACAACAATTGAGTGAGATTCTTAAAATACGCAAAAGCGCCGCAGCGGATGACTCCTATGTAGCTAGTCTCCATCAAGAGGGGCTCAATAAAATACTCGAAAAAGTGGGTGAAGAATCTTTTGAAACTATTTTAGCGGCCAAAGATGCTGAGCATAGTGGTGACAACACTAAAGTTATTTATGAGACAGCTGACCTTTGGTTTCACTCGTTGGTTATGCTGTCGCATCTGGGTGAAGATTCTGCCTCAGTACTTAACGAATTAGAAAGACGTTTCGATTTATCCGGCCTTAAAGAAAAGGCTCAACGTAAGACTGATTAACAAACCGGAGAAAGATCATGGGTTTTGGATGGCAAGAACTACTAATTATTTTAGTCATAGTGGCACTAATTTTTGGCACTAAAAAACTGCGTAATATCGGCTCAGACTTAGGTGGTGCGGTTAAGGGATTCAAAGACTCTATTACCAACGACCCCTCAGAAAACCTCGATACCGAAGATACTGAAAAATCTGAGCAACACTCAGAATCAGACTCTGAGAAAGGCTAAATCAGTTGGTTAATCGCCAAATAGTTGATGCCTATGTTTGATATTGGGTTTTCTGAGCTTCTTATTATTGCCGTTCTAACCCTAATTGTGATGGGGCCTGAGCGACTACCTGAAACAGTCCGAACCATAACCCTTTGGTTTGGACGGTTGCGCCAGTTCTTGTCTGCTGCGCGCACTGAAATTGAAGATGAGGTGGGTGTCGATGAAATTCGGCGCCAACTCCATAACGAAAAATTAATGCGCGATTTAGAGAAAGCACGGCAGGACATCGTTGATATAGACGTCAGCATAGATCCAAACTCAATGATCCCTGATAACCTAAAAAATGACTGAACAAGAAGACCTCGATACCCAACCATTCATGACTCATCTTATTGAGTTTAGAGACCGCGTATTGCGCTCAATAGTCGCGGTACTCATTATTTTTGCCGGGTTATTCTCTTTTAGCAATGAACTCTATCTGTATATTTCTGAACCCATTAGAGCCTATCTTCCAGACAATCTAACGATGATTGCTACGGAGGTTACCTCGCCCTTTTTAACGCCGTTTAAGCTAACGTTGGTATTATCAATGTTTGCAGCGATGCCCTACATCCTCTTTCAGGTTTGGGCCTTCTTAGCGCCGGGTTTGTACAAGCGCGAGAAAAAAATTGTTCTACCATTGTTTTTCTCCAGCGTGTTCCTTTTCTACGGTGGCATGGCCTTTGCGTACTATGTAGTGTTCCCACTGGTATTTATGTTTTTCACTAGCATAGTGCCGGATGGAATTAGCATAATGCCGGATATTCGAAGTTACCTAGATTTTGTACTGAAATTGTTTTTTGCCTTTGGCCTCAGCTTCGAAATTCCTATTGCAGTGGTAATACTGTCCTGGATGGGCGCTGTAGACCCCAATAGCTTAGCTAAAAAGAGACCTTATGTTTTCGTTCTCTGCTTTGTGTTTGGGATGCTGCTGACACCGCCAGACATTATCTCCCAAACACTGCTTGCCATTCCCATGTGGATGCTATTTGAAATCGGTATCATGTTTGGACGCATGGTGGCGCCAAAAGTCGATCCCGAAGAAACGTTGACGGACTAATCGATTAGTCAAACAACGCTCGTTTAATAGCGCTGTAGTGAGTGTCTCTTGCTAACTTAGAGATTTCGGCACTTGGAACCATAAACTCAAAAGCATGGTATCCGCCGGAAAATATTTCTAACTGGGTAGTCACTCCTGATCCATTAAGACGCTTAGCATAATCCCGATTTTCATCAAGAAATAGGTCCACAGAGCCAACGGCAATATACGCCGGTGGAAGGCCATGTAAATCCCCTGCATGACTTGGCGCTGCGTACTTAGATGCTTCAAAAGGTTCTTGCTCTGATGTCGTTGGTCTGCCTAAATAATGCATCCAGCCCTGAAGGTTTGAGTGCCGATTCCAAATACGTTTGTCAGTAATACTAAAGCTTGATTCTGACGTGCTGCTATTATCAATCATCGGGCAAAGTAGCACCTGAAACACGACTGATACCTCAGCCCTGTCCCGTGCTAGTAGTGCAAGCCCAGCAGCCAACCCAGCGCCCGCGCTAATGCCGCCTATGGCTATGCGCGAAACATCAACCTTGAGCCTGTCCGCATTATCAAAAACCCATGTTAGAGCCGCATAGCAGTCATTGAGAGGTGTCGGGAAAGGATATTCAGGCGCTAATCGATAATCTACAGAGACCACCACACAGCCAATCTTCTCTACCATGCGTTTCACCGTATAGTCATCACCCTCCATACTACCAAAACAATAGCCACCACCATGGATCCACAATAAGCTTGGGAGATTCTCTGTATGCCCTTCAGGTCGATAAACACGTACAGACACATCTTGATCATTATCCTGGGTGATACTATGATCCGAGCTTGTTACTCCAACCACTGGTGGCAGGGTTGACGCTATATGTCTGCTGCGTTGCAGTGATACCGCTCGCGTCACCATTAAATCAGACCAAATATCGAACTCAGGTATAGCATCAAGTGCGGGAATAAGCTCGGGGTCGACTAGTTTTAAATCCATAGTGTTATTTTCATCCTCAAAAAACGTTGCTTTAGCATTTAAGGTTACTTCTATTTAATTTCGCCGCCAATATAAAACCATTGTTGGCCAATAAGAGTAAACACCGACTTTTCATGCAATATACTATTGCCATTAGTACCCTGATAGGTAGCTTTAAATTCTACCCACCCCTCGGTGTTTTTATGTCCTGACCCCAAAACCTCAAGGTTAATCCATTGCTGAGTTTTTTCTGAAAGCTCGCTAACACTGAGGTTTTTCACCATCGGCGGGAACCACGTCTTTAAGAGGTACTCGCCATAGCCACCCAAGGCATAGGCGGTATAGCGAGAGCGCATTAGTTTTTCGGGTGTGTCCGGCGACACTTTTTGCTCTAAATAGGGTTTGCAGCACGCAGAAAATGACCGTTGGTTTCCACATAAACATGACTCATTCATTATTTTTCATTGACCTAGAGGGATTAAGTTAAAATAATACCCCACATTGATTAAAAAGAGTCGTCCTATGCCCAGTTTAGATATTGTTTCGGAAGTCGATAGTGCTGAAATTCTGAATGCCACTAACAATGCCGCGCGCGAATTGACCACACGTTTTGATTTTCGTGGCGTTGATGCAACAATTACCGTTGCTAATGATGTGGTGACACTCAAAGCAGAGGCTGATTTTCAGTGCCAACAATTACTGGATATTTTCGCAGCGCAGCTAGTCAACAGGAAAATAGACCCTACCGTAATGGAATACGACAAAGAAGCGTTGCACAGCGGTAAAACGTTTTCCTTAAACGTCAGTTTTAAGCAAGGAATAGCAGCTGATGTGTCTAAAAAAATGATCAAAATAATTAAAGAAAAGAAAATGAAGGTTCAGGCGCAAGTCCAAGGTGACGAAGTCAGGGTCACAGGGAAGAAGCGGGATGAGCTACAGACAGTGATGGCGTTGGTCCGCGAAGCAGACCTTGGGCAACCATTCCAGTTTAAAAACTTTCGAGATTAACCATCACAGATCAATCACTCTGAGCCGACAAACGTCATTGAGATACTGTTAACACAGTGTCTCAAGTTCTTGTCGGTATACCCTTCTCCGGAAAAAACATGCCCCAGATGGCCGTCACATGCAGCACAAAGTATTTCAGTACGTCGACCGTCCGCATCGGTTACCTTAGTTACCGCACCGTCAATTTCATCATCAAAACTGGGCCATCCACATTGAGACTGGAACTTATGTTCAGAGCGGTACAGTGGAGAGTCACATTGCTTACATAGGTACAAACCACCATCGAAATGGTCAGTATATTTACCCGTAAAAGGACGCTCAGTGCCCTTGTCTTGAATCACGTACTGCTCTTCTGCATTTAACGCGTTGAGTTGCTTGCTCATTAAATATTCCCGGTTCTTTTACCATCTGTTAGATGGGCATCCTGCACCGCATACCAAAGTTTTACAATACCATTTTGTAAAGTCTCCAAGGCATCTATGCCTGAACTTCCATCTCTATCTTCACAATAAGTACGGCCGAATAGTTTGATTCGATCAATCCAAGGATGTCCCAAATCAGCATACTCCCAATCAAGAAAATGCAGACCCTGATCATTAATAATAATATTTTCTAGAATTAAATCATGATGGGTAACTACGGGAGTCCATTGCAATTCATCAATGATAGTCGCTGCGCGCTCAATCTCAGCTAATCCGTCAAAGTGACTGAGCTGTTCACTGTACAAGCTAATATAGGCTGAGTAGTTTCTTACTGGCATGTCTACTCGAACCGCCTGGATACGTTCAATACAAGACTCTAAGCCTTCTTGTATGTCTTTACTGGCCAAGTCTATCTGAGACAAGTGCCGGCCGCTAATAAGTTGTGTTACTTGAGTATCAGAATCACTAAAAACTAATTTTGGGACGCAGCCCGTTGTCTGAAGATACGCTAGCAGAGATTGCTCTTTTTCTCGATCTATTCCTAGAGACTGTGCATTTAACGCATTGACTCTTACTACGGCTCTAAAGTCACCACTTTGAACCATAAAAGATTCATTGGTCATGCCTCCTTGTAACTGCTCTAACACCTTGGGTAATTCGCTAATCTGAACATTACCTGTCTGCCAATCACGCCAATGACTCAATGCTCTATGCAATAATTTCTCTGTTCTGAGTGACATAATTTTTCTTCCACGCAACATAGCCAAGGACAGATAATAGTAGGTAAACCGAAAACATCATCGCTGTCTGGTTCAAATCTCGGTCAATATAGAGGTAAATAGATACGCTATTAATCACTATCCAATACAGCCAATTTTCTAGTACCTTGCGTGCCACCATAACAGTAGTAAAGACACTTGCCCAAGTGGTAAATGAGTCTAGGTATGGGAGCCTTGCATCAGTGCTCACAGACAACAGGTATCCAGATAGGACAGATGCCAAAAGTATTCCTAAAATACCAGCACTATGCTGTTTTGCCGTCCATCGAACAATCTCTACTCCGCTGTGATCAGCACCTCCCTTTTGCCATTGTAACCAGCCATAAACCGCCATTCCCATGTAGTAAACGTTAAGTGCAGATTCCATGTACAAACTGACGTCACCAAATATGGTGACATAAATAGCCGTACTGAAAAAAGCACAATACCAGCACAAGCTATTTTGTCGCATCGCCAGTAGTATATAACCGATGCCCAACGCCACTGCCAATGTTTCAAGATTCACCCAGTCAAAGCTCACCTAAAGCGCCTCATAACCGGGGATAATCTTAGCCACGTAAACCGCCATATTATAGTCACGATAACAGGCGGCAATAGTGTCTTGAACGGCTTTCATAGCATGCTCATATTCACCCTGAACCACGGTACTGGTGGGAAATGTGGTAATTTTTAGATTTTCAAAACAATTAATCTTTTCGATAAATCCATCAATGGGAGGAATAAATTCCTCCCGGTTGGGGTACATGCTGATATCAATTGTTACCTGCATAAAAACTGCCTCATTTGCCCATTATTAACGTCAATTAGATGCTCAAAAATTATATTGACCACTGACACCGAATACGCGCGGCTCGCCAAACTGGTAGTAGGGTTCAGTTGCATAGTATTTTCTAGGATCATTACCAAATCCGCCAAAGCCACGAACGATCACATCCTCATTAGTGAGGTTGCGACCCCAAACAGACAAAGTCCATTGATCTGCGCTATAGGCTAAATTGGTATTCAGCAACCAGTACGACTCTGACTGCTCGTCATGACTGGAAGATAGGTAAAATTTGTCCTTTCCTTCAATATCAGCGGTCCAACTAAGGTTTTCACTAATCCGCAGGCTACTACCTAGTGCGAACTGATAACGCGGTGCGTGCGCCTGATCTCGAGAATCTAAGGTAGTTGACAGAGGCGTGTCATACTCAGTCTCCAATAACCCCAGAGAACCCTGAATAGAGAGTGCTTCAGTGGCAAGCCAGTTGACTTCGACCTCCATTCCGTAATTTCTTCCTTTACCCGAATTGCCAAAATAATCAGTGAAATCGCTGGCATTACTGTCATCTCTGGATTGAACCAGCGACTGTTTAATCTGAATATCTTTACGCTGCTGGTAAAATGCCGACAACCGAGCTTGCAAACGCTGTTCAAACCAACTTCCTTTAACACCTGTCTCAAAGTTCCACATAAGTTCTGTATCAAACTCACGGTCCTCAGCTGACAGAGACGAGTCACTATTTACGCCCCCCGCTTTGTAGCCTCGCGATACCAGACCATAAAGCATAGTACTGTCATTGGGTTTATATTGGAGCGCAATACGCCCACCCCAGAGATTTTCATCAACACTGTGAGCTACCCCATCACTGTCAGTGTAAGTTGCCTTTCTACCCTCTAACCTTAAGCCGGTAACAAGACTTACGTTAGAGGTAATATCAGTATCAAGTTGACCATAAATTGCGCGATTTTCAGTATCAAAATTACTACTAAAGTCACCAGCATTATAAGTGTACTGACGCAGGAGTTGCTCGTCTTGCTGGCGAGCATAAACCCCTAATACCCAGTGTGCATTGTTACCCAAAAAACTTAGTGGCTGCTTGGAGACCAACTTGACATCAAGGGTGCTGTTATCGCGGTCCCGTAAATAGTTGTCCTCTGAGTTGTATTCCCACCCATCACACTCTTGTCCTGCGCATATTGCAGGGAAGGCCCAGTCTTCGTCATAACCATACTCAAGGTCACTGTCTGCAAAGCTAATTAAACTAACCACATCAAATTGCTCATTTGCCTGCCAGTTACTTTGCACGGCAAACGCAGTGGATTCTTGGCGGTCATGGCCAGGCTTGTCAGAGAGAGTATTGCGTGTGTTATCAAGAGAAAATGCGTCATAGCCATTGTCTGCATCAACTTTAAATAGCGTTAACTTAAGACTTAGATCATCACTTGCCTGCCAGTCAATAATTGCCCGTAAACTCAGTTCGTCAATGTTGTCTGTGTCATCCCTTTTTAGAAAATCATTAGTTATATATCCGTCACTAACGTGACTTTGCGCTGCCACACGATAATTCATCGCATTATTTAAGGATCCCCCCAAGGCTCCCGATACTGTCTTAGTGCCATGACTGCCAGCGCCAAGTGACAGACTACCCTGAGTCATTTCGGTTGGCTGATTAGAGGTGAGGTTAATCAATCCTGCTAGTGCATTAGCACCATAGAGGGTTCCCTGCGGTCCACGCAGTATTTCTACTTGCTTGATGTCCATAGTGGTGGCTGCGCCAGCAATACCGGTGAAATCAATACCATCGACCAAGATACCTACTGAGGGGTTTAGAGGTTCAATGAACTGACTGCGCTCACCAATACCTCTAATTTGGATAAACCGCCCTCTTGATGCGCCACTAGAAAAGTTAACATTAGGCGCCAAATTTAATAACTGTTCTAGATGTTTAGCCTGACGGTTTTTAATGGTTAAATCATCGAAAATAGTGACGCTAGCTGCTGTATCTAGCAAACTTGCATCGCGAAAATCAGAGGTCACGATGACTTCTTCAATTAGCTCTGCAGCGGCGATATTCGTTGATAACAATAGCAGGGAGCTAATAAAGAGTTTTTTGGCCGTACTTAAAACATAGCTTTGGTGGTTAATACTTAAATTTCTTTGCGATAACATATGGAGCCTCAGTAACAGTTGTTAAGGAGACCCGGAATGAAAAGACGGAGTACAGGGAAAACTTGTCCTATTCCTACGCCGGCATAATCCGGATCAGGTTCAAAGGGTGCTTCTCAGGTCAAATACAGCTGGCCGCCCCTTAGGAGTTGTTATGATAACATGTTGCCATCGAGAATAGAGCAGCGAATATGACAGTTCTCATAATTTTTTTAAAACAATCGAACTAAGGAAATATCTAGTATGAAAAAAGTCACTTTTTATCTGATGACTCTCGTCACTGTGGTTCTTTTAACAGGATGTCAAAAAGATACTTCAGCGTCATTAAATACAAAACCAGCGATAATGACGTCATCAGAAATTGTTGAATTTCTCGACGATCTTTTCTTAGAAGAATTGCAAGAAAGCCCTCAATCAATGACCTATTTAGGCATGCGTGAACGCTATGGTGAATGGAATGATATTTCAGATAGCGCCA
>DCBC01000071.1 GCA_002313335.1 Porticoccaceae bacterium UBA1117 | reverse complement strand
CTCATGACCTTAATCTAAATGTTGATGTATGGACGGTTAACGATACTGAGTCGATGGAGATACTCATCAATATAGGTGTTGATGGCATTATTACTGACCGACCCGATCTACTAAGACGGATTTCCCCGTAAGCTAAAAATATCTTGGCGAATAGATCTTCAAATAGTTTCATAAAGCAGTGAAACTTCGTAGACTAAAGTTCTATAGTGAATAAAAATTGATTCATAACCTCATATTAAAAATTACAACAATATAGATAAAGAGACTCTCTTTTCCAGGCTTCATGAAATATTCAACTTACGTGCACTAAAGGAGGGCGATAATCGAGTTTTAGCTATGAATATGAGTGATAATGCTTATGCTTTATAGTCATATGTTAGTAACCTTTAAAAACTATTAAATGCAGTATTGCATAGATATTCCGCGCATACTGACTCTATGAAATATAAAATAAAAAATATCTATTGTTCGTATAGTTTTTTTAAATAATAATAATAATAGGTCGGTCGGCGTAACACATAATTTTAATCGATAAGGATTTGTTGGATTGTGTGAATACTGGTCTATACTATTTTAAAGGCCTTTGACGTTTTAATGAACGGGGATTGTGATGAAACTAGACATAAGTAAGCAGCTTTCAAAGCTAATGCGTGACAATAATTTATCTCAGAGTGCGCTTTCCAGAGCAACAGGCGTTCCGCAGCCAACTATTAATCGTATTCTTAGCGAAGTAACACGAGAGCCAAGAAGGGATTCGGTTGTTAGGATTGCTAATTTTTTTGGCATTACACCAGAATCTCTTTATGAAACTGGCGGTAGCAAGTCAGCCAGGACGCCAACTGCAGAATCAGTAGAAGAAATTTATAAGCGAATTGCTATGTTGAATGTCACTGAACGTAGTGAGCTGTTTGAGCGAGTTTCTCAAAACCTTAGATAGTATACTCGTCGACTGTATCTTCCAATCGCAACCTATCTTGTTCGGAAAGGCAGTCCACATATTCACTAAATCCTTCAAGGCCTCTATTAAATGCGTCTTCAAGTGTCGTAGCTATGGCGCTTGTTTCACCCATGTCTGCCTGCGCAGACGACTCTATAAAATTATCAAAATTCACTTGAAATCTCCTTTCGTTCTAGTGATCGTCAAACTTTAACCACTGGTTGTTTTTCATATAACTTTGGATCTCAAGAATTATTAGCCCCTTGCTTCATAATTAATATAGCTCTTAAGTATTAGTCTAAGTATTAGTCGCTCTAAGTTGTGACACAGGTCACGCTTTTTAGTGAAATTATAGACCTGGAGAACAATTTTTTGGCAATCTAAGCTTGTTTTATTCACTGATCACTGTATAAGAACCCATGAATGAAATTTTACTGGGTAATGTTAATTTAAGTTTTTGGGTAACGGTGCTGCTGGCGTGCCTCTTGGGTGCGATGTCACCAGGACCAAGCTTAGCGGTGGTGATAAACCATACTCTAGCTAGAGGATCAATGGCGGGCTCTTGGGCGGCAATTAGCCATGGCTTTGCGATCACTCTCTATGCTGCAATAACAACCTTTGGTTTGTCTGTAGTTATTAGTAACCACCAACAGATATTTGACATAATTCAAATAATTGGGTGTCTGTTCCTGTTATTAATGGCGTTTAGATTACTGTCTTCATCGGGCCAAGCCCGAGAGGAAAGCCTGCCCGCCACGGCTTTATCATCCAACATTTTAGCTATTAGGGATGGGTTAGCCATAGCGCTGTTCAATCCTAAAATACTTGTCTTCTTTACTGCGTTGTTCAGTCAGTTTGTTCGGGTAGATAGCAGTGTAGGTGAAAAGGTATCCCTTGCTCTAATCGCGGGTGGTGTCGATATGCTTTGGTATTTAGTAGTGGTATTAGTTATCTCTCGCTATGGGTCAATTAATCGCTTTCAATACGCTAGTGGCTGGATTAACAGGCTATTTGGTTTGATCTTAGCGTTTATAGCTGTGGGTTTCATTGTTGATATCACGCAGATTTGGTAAGTTTACTTTTCAGGAGTTCTCAAATAGTGACGTCCTTTCAAACTCTTTATGATCTAGCTGCGATTAATAAAGGGTCCCCTGCAATGTTAGAGCAAGTCCTACCTTCGACTGCAACACCAAAGGAGCTCTCCAAGATAACCGATGATCGGTATTTATCTATGATGACCCGCTGTATCTTTAGAGCCGGGTTTGTGTGGCGTATCATCGATTATAAATGGCCAGGATTTGAAAACGCATTCGCTAACTTCAATCCGTTAGCCGTTGCGCATTTTAGTGATGAGCGATTAGAACAGCTTGCTCAGGATCCTACTATCGTAAGACATTTTACTAAAATAGTTGCGGTCCGTAACAATGCGGTTTATGTGCTTGACCAGCAAAGGCGTCATGGTAGCTTTGCGGCATTTATTGCTGATTGGCCCACTGAAGATATCGTAGGTTTGTGGCTTGAGTTGAAAAAACAAGGTTCTAGGTTGGGAGGGAATAGTGGCCCAATGATGCTCCGAAGTATGGGTAAAGACACTTTTTTAATCACTAAAGATGTTTGTGATGCTTTAGTACATCACGGATTTATCGATAAGTTTAGTGTCAATTCTCAGCGGGATTTGAGGCGTGTTCAGGACATTTTTAATAGCCTTTGCGAGCAGTCCGGCCGGTCTCTTAGTGAGGTAAGCCGAATACTCGCATGTACTGTTTGAAGCCGGTCTTTAAAGCTGGCTGTTAATCCAGTTATCCGTGCGCTGATCTAAAACATCCAATGGCAG
>DCBC01000108.1:3176-6782 GCA_002313335.1 Porticoccaceae bacterium UBA1117 | reverse complement strand
TTTGTTAATGATCGGATACATCAATATATTCATCCTAAAGAGAAACCATTTAGTTGGATAAGGGGTTACCAACTGGGTGGTAGATCGCAACTCTGGGCCAGACAGACTTACCGGTGGAGTGATATCGATTTCAGAGCCAACAAAACTGATGGCCACGGGATTGATTGGCCTATTCGGTATCAAGATATTGCTCCATGGTATGACCATGTTGAAAAGTTTGCAGGTATCAGTGGTTCTTTAGAGGGGCTGGATCAATTACCAGATGGAAAATTTTTACCTCCAATGAAAATGAATTGCGTTGAAGTGGAGGCCAAACAAAAAATAGAAAAGGCCTTTCCAACACGTAAGATGATTATAGGACGTTGTGCCAATCTTACGGAACCAACCAAAGAGCATCTTGAGCTAGGCCGTGGTCGGTGCCAGTATCGCAATGAGTGTGAGAAAGGGTGTTCGTTCGGTGCATCCTTCAGTTCACTTTCCGCAACACTACCTGCTGCAAGACGCACAAATAATTTAACTACCGTCACTGATGCAATTGTCCATAGTGTGACTTATGACAATGTCTCAAAACGGGCCACCGGAGTTAAAATTATTGATGCAAATTCTAAAGACAATCGTCAGTATTCTGGACGCATAATATTTCTCTGTGCTTCTACATTAGGCTCCACCCAAATTATGTTGAACTCGATATCCGAGAGCTTTCCAAATGGAATTGGCAATTCCAGTGGCACCCTAGGGCATTATCTTATGGACCACATTTTTATGTCAGGCGCCAGGGGCGAACATCCTGGGTTTCAAGAAAACTATTATTCGGGCAGAAGACCCAATGGGATTTATATTCCCAGATACAGGAATGTAACTGAGAAGGATGATCGTTTTCTACGTGGTTACGGTTTTCAAGGAGGTGCCTCAAGACCGAACTGGAGACGCGGTTTGAATATGCAAGGTATCGGTCTTGAATTAAAAGAAAAACTACGAGAGCCTGGTTCTTGGCAATTCCATCTCGGTGGGTTTGGTGAAATGCTTCCTGATAAAAGAAATCGTGTGCTGTTGGATAAAAACAAGCAGGATCAATGGGGAATACCTTTGTTAACTATAGAATGCGAACTTCATGACAATGAATTAAAGATGCTTGCTGCCATGGCGGATGATGCGGAAGCTATGTTAAGTGCTGCTGGAATAATCAATATACAAAAATACAGTGAAGATGCTCCTCCAGGGCTTGCTATCCATGAGATGGGCACAGCTCGAATGGGCCACAATCCGAGCAGCTCGGTACTCAATAAATTTAATCAAACTCATGATGTATCAAACCTTTTTGTCACCGATGGCTCCGCTATGACTTCGTCTGCTTGCCAAAATCCATCGCTCACCTATATGGCCTTAACTGCAAGAGCTTCAGCATATGCTGTGCACCTATTAAAAGAAGGAAAAATATGAAATGCAAAAATCAAAATCAAATAATATTGAGACGTGATTTTTTGCTTGCAGTAGCCGGGACCGTACTTCTGTATGGATGTGATAACGCCAATGGAAACGTATCTAGAGGTCGATCAATAAGCAAAGACAGGATAGGCATCCAATTGTATACAGTTCGTAATCATATGGCTGTTGATTTAAATAATACTCTTCAACGTATTGCAGCTATAGGCTACAAAGAGGTTGAGTTTGCAGGTTATTTTGACCATTCACCGGAAGAAATTCGTACTATTTTATCCAGTGAAGGGTTGGCTTCGCCGTCCACACATGTTCCCCTTAAATTTATTCAAAGCTCACCCAGTCAAGTAATAGATGTCGCACTTACAGTCGGACATGAATATATTGTAATGCCTTGGATAATGCCTCATCAACGCTCATTAAATAAGTACAAGGAATACATTGAGCTCTTTAATAAATTTGGAGAACAATGTCAGGGAGCTGGATTAAAGTTTGCTTACCATAATCACGATTTCGAATTTGAAGTTATCGATGGTATTCGACCAATGGATTTACTGTTAGAAGAAACGGATAAAAATCTTGTTTCATTCGAGCTTGACCTTTATTGGATAATAAAAGTAGGAGAAGATCCGCTTGGATACATTAAAAAATATCCTAATAGATTTCCACTTTGGCACATTAAAGACATGGCTAGTGATGGCTCAATGAGGGATGTTGGAGAAGGTATTATTGATTTTGAGGAAATATTTAAACTCAGAAAATTATCTGGTCTGGAGCATTACTATGTGGAGCATGATAATCCACCGGATTCACTTATGACTGCTTCGAGGTCTTTTGATGCACTTTTAAAACTCAATATCTAAATGGTCTCTACAAGAGTTACAGGTAGGATAGCAATATGAACAAAACTGATCGGCAGCTGGGCATGAATAAGGACATTAGTCGCCGGGATTTTTTGAACGGTGTAAGCATCGCTGTCGGTGCATCACTACTTCCAGGATCAGTATCCGCACAGAGTGTCGGAGCCCAGGACGTACTGGGATACTACCCGCCTGCACTCACCGGTATGCGTGGTTCTCATCCTGGCTCATTCGAAGTAGCACATTCATTACGCGATGGTAACCGATGGCAAAACTCAGACGAATCTATAGACACCGGAGAAGAATATGATCTGGTTGTTGTTGGTGGTGGCCTCAGCGGGCTTGCTGCGGCCTACTTTTTTCAAAAGGAGGCTGGACCGAATGCTAAAATTCTGATTATCGAAAATCATGACGACTTCGGTGGACATGCCAAGCGCAACGAGTTCCATTACAACGGGCGCATGTTGGTCGATCTTGGCGGCACGGAATACATCGAGGCGCCATGGAGTTACCCGGCCCCTGCGGCAGCATTACTTAAGGACCTTGGTGTCGACATCGGTCTTGCTCAACAGGTGTTCAATCATGAGCTCTACCACTCCTTAGATCTGCGGGGCGGCATATTCTTTGACAAAAAAACATTCGGCGCCGACCGTCTGGTAGCAGGTGCTGCTGACGTTGAACCATACGACCAGGAACCTGCCTACCCGACCTTGCCGGCCGAGCTCGCCAGCGGCAACGGCGACAGAAATGCAGTGTCTGCATTTCTGAGCAATACGCAACTCTCCGACAAGGCCCGTGAGGAGATCCTGCAGTTGTTCTGCGGAGGCAGGGATTATCTTGCAGGCAAGTCAATAGAAGAAAAGATAGCCGTCCTGAAATCCATCAGCTACTTGGATTTCCTCACTGATTTTGTCAACGCTGATCGTGAGGTCATCAGTCTGTTGTCAATGTGGCGAGCCAGCTACATGGGAAACGGCACTGATTTAACCCCCGCATTTAATGCACTTGGTTACGGATTACCGGGTGCCACCGGGCTTGGTCTGGTAGACGAAATAGCGCGTTCGCCTGAACGGCGCACACACAACCATAAAGAAGATTTTCATTTCCCGGATGGCAATGCCTCGATCGCTCGATTGCTGGTACGTCGTCTGATCCCAGGCGTCGCACCTGGTAACTCGATGAACGATATTGTGGCGGCAAAGTTCGACTACAGTAGATTAGATTCCCGAGAATCTGTGGTCCGTCTAAGACTAAATGCAACAGCAGTGCACGTGCGCCATACCGGTGACCCGAATTCTGCCAAGCAGGT
>DCBC01000108.1:2304-2798 GCA_002313335.1 Porticoccaceae bacterium UBA1117 | reverse complement strand
ATACTTGCTTGCTACCATTCAATCATCCCTTACCTGTGTCCGGAGTTGCCGAAAGCTCAAAAGGAGGCGCTTAGCAGGTCCGTTAGAATGCCGCTGGTATCCACAAACGTGCTGGTAAGCAACTGGAAAGCATTTGAGAAACTCAGGATCTACGCGGCGTATTGCCCCGGGAGTTACTTCAGTGATGTACGACTAACGTATCCACTTAGTTTTGCGGATTATGAATCCTCAAGATCAACTGACGAACCGATTACTGTCCATATGTACCGCATTCCATTACCCGGCGGTTTACCGGCAGTAGAGCAATTCCGAGCAGGAAAATACGATCTGCTTAGTACACCCTTCGAACAATTCGAACGCAACATACGCGAGCAGCTCGGAGCAATGCTTACAAATGGAGGTTTCGACCCCGCACGTGACATCAAGGCCATTACGGTCAATCGTTGGCCACACGGTTATGCAGTCGGGACAGATGCTGAGAATGACAAAATGCA
>DCBC01000108.1:1452-1924 GCA_002313335.1 Porticoccaceae bacterium UBA1117 | reverse complement strand
AATTTGGACGCATCGCGATTGCCAACTCGGACGCCGCCGCAAGCGCCATGACCGAATCGGCTATCGAGCAAGGTTATCGCGCCATGCAGGAAGTTTTAAGCAATTCGTAAACAACCACAATTTTCTCATGCAATTCTAAAAAAGGAGACGTTGTCACATGAAAAACAGTTATATAGATTTTACCAATTTGACTTTTACAAAATTCATGAAAAAGATTACATTTGTTCTGAGTAAACAAACCATGGATTTTATAATGAAACAATCACTTCTCTTTATATTTCTTATTCTTAATGTTAACGCAGGACTTTCTGCCAATCTCCACGCTGCCGACCTGATCCATTTGGATAAATCAGTGCTTGTGGATCTGGGCAATACTGAATTTGAATCCTACAACGAAGGCTATGGAGAGTTGACCGTTAGAGAATACGAGCTATTTACCAGTGAAGATGAAAATTTTTCAATCGGCATTTGG
>DCBC01000108.1:690-1115 GCA_002313335.1 Porticoccaceae bacterium UBA1117 | reverse complement strand
AAGAGAGGAGAAGAGGTTATGGATGAGCCTTATCCCTACAACGAATTTATGTATGTGCTTTACGGACAAATGGTCGTTAAAAATAGTGATGGTCAGACCATTATTTTTAATCCTGGTCAAGGGTTTGTTACGCCGAAAGATTGGATGGGTTCTTTTACTATTACTGAAGATCTAGCAATCATCTACGCTATAGATGGCTTGAAACAAACAAAAAATGATGGGCCTATTGATTTGGTTGAAATAAATGATGCAAGAGTATCCGCTTATGATCTGGGGGATTTTGAACCTTATTATCCCGAATACAGCAATCTTTTAGCCAGAGGCATTACTCTTTTTTCAAATCAAGATGAAAGTTTTCAGGTAGGTATTTGGGAGTCTACGTCAGGGTCTATACCTGCTAGTGCAGAATATTTTCATGGTTATCA
>DCBC01000108.1:0-275 GCA_002313335.1 Porticoccaceae bacterium UBA1117 | reverse complement strand
TTGTTCCTTCAAATTGGGAAGGTGAGTTTGCAGTACCTGAAGGGGTTTTAAAGATATGGATTTCTTATACTGAAACAGCAACAACAAAAAAATAAATAGCAGCTTGTGATTAATGGAGAGGGAGAAGGAGAATGGAATGTGTCCAAGTAGAGAGAAAGAGTGTTTATTCGTTTTTTGCTCGGATGATCGTTGTCTCGCTTTGCCTGCTGGCTGCTCGAACTGAGTCCGCCCCTTTGTCCGAAAATACTTATCTGAGTGCGGTTGAACTCTTGACG
>DCBC01000067.1 GCA_002313335.1 Porticoccaceae bacterium UBA1117 | reverse complement strand
ATATTCGTTAAAATCAAAGTAATGGCTAACATCAAAATTATAGCCGCAAGCAATGCTACACCTTGCTGCTGGACAGGCACTTTTTTAGTCACTCACGACCCCCGCAAACAATCGGGAAGTTTCAAATCCATTTTCAGCCGTAATAGTGACACTAATCATCCGCGGCAACGCATAAGGCGAGAGATTTACATTGATTGGTGGCCAGTCAAGCGAGTAATTACCACTTTTAGCGAGATGGTTAAATTCTACCTTGCTAACATTATCCAGCAGAGTCAGCACAGTCCCGTCAGACTGCCGCGGTGATTCGGTAATAGCCCAAGAGGTTCTTATCAATTGCTGCTCTTGATTCAGCCGATAATCGATACGCCTTACTCCACTAGGGTTTGAGCGCACCATAGGGCCTCCACCACGACTAAATCTCACCCCAAAATCACTGGGGTCAGTCACATAGGCGGATTCAACAGAGCCCAAACCATCTGAAAATCGACGCGGCCTCAAGTGCATTAAGTCTCGTCCAATAATCTGCCACGCACGTTGTAATTGCGCTTCATCAGCAAGATCATTACGACTACGCTCATCCACGCCCATAACTACTTCGATCGCCTGATAAGACATCACTGACAGCACAGCCAGCAGTGCCAAAGAGACTATCGCCTCAATGAGCGTGAAGCCAGAATTTGTTTTTAATGACGGTATCTGTTGCATTTATTGGACCAAATACACGGCTAGTGAAGACTGATACTTTTCAGTCATTACCGAACCTGCTTGCACTTCATAGCGATAGAGATCTTGTCCCATCGCCTTTTCAATATTTATTTCCCACTTCCATTTCTGTCCTGCTTGCTCGTCTATACCCTTTTTCTTGAGTGACTGAGAACTGCCACTGACAATCCACTTTTGGGACTGCTGATAATGCTCCATCAAATGATTCCATGCGACCTGATTAGTCAAGAACCGTTCTCTGAGCCTTACTCGTTCATCGGCATATTGATGCACCATATAAAACGCACTGCTTAACACCGAGCCAAGTATAAAAAGAGCTATAACAACCTCTATAAGAGTAAACCCACGGCTACAACTACTTCTCACGGCTATTACCCTGCATAATCATCCTTGAAGTGGTGTCATCCCATTGATAGCTGAATGAACGCCCATAAGACTGAAAGGAAAGTAATATCTCACCTTGAGGCTCAATGTAACCATCAGGAAGAAAGGCTATTTCTGGTAACAAAAACTCATCATCCTGCTCTTCTAGTTCACCCTCATTGTCAAAGTCAGCTCGCCGTGCTTGGCTTTGCGGCATAAATTCTTCGGCTTCGTTAATTTCCATATTCCAAAAGATTTCGGCTTCATCGTGAATAGCATAGGATTCTGGAGAAACTACAGCAATCCAACGATTTCGATAGTAAACCACCGGCTGTAACTCGGTGACCCGCTCGGTTTGTTCATCAAAGGTCGCCACAACGCCATAAGCCGCACCTTCAAGCGATGACCGTTGCGCAATTTGTTGCAGCCAAAACAACAACCTTTCTGCCTCAGCTGGATAGCGTCGCTCCGATGCTTGGTTTATAGCTAAACCGCTCATCGCTCCTAGAATACCGACGATGGCCACGACCACCAGCATTTCGATTAATGTAAAGCCCTTGGGTGTTTTCATAAACAACGCTTAAGTGGCATTTATAGCTAGCCACCAAAATCCTTAGTCATTAATATTCCAGTTGCCCCAGTCACTATCTGAGCCCTCACCACCGCTGACATTATCCAGCCCAAGGGTAAACACCTCAATCTTTTTGCCGTGCGTCCCAGGGTTCGCGTAGCGGTAAGGCTCTTGCCAAGGATCTTGTGGAAGTTGCTCTAAATAGGGGCCATTCCACTTTGCTGCCGCGCTCCCAGAAGGCGCAGAAACTAGGACATCTAATCCTTGAGACTGCGTTGGATAGCGGTAATTATCTAAGCGATAAAACTTAAGCGCACTCTCAATTTGGCGAATATCTGAGGCGACACGCGTCTTTTCTGCTTTTTCAACATTTCTAAATAAGTCGGGCGCTATAGCCGCAATCATCAGCCCCATTATCGCTATGACAATCATTACTTCGATTAAGGTAAAACCACTTTGCCTACGTCGTGTTCTCATTTTTATTTCCTCTATCCTAAAATTGCTGACTCGCTTGTCGGGCAGCAATATTTCACTGTTAAATTGAATTACTCATATCCATAATCGGCAGCATTACTGCGGCCATAATCGCTAAAACCATTCCGCCCATTAACAAAATCAGAATAGGCGTTAGCAACTTCAGAAATACGTCCACTGCATTTTCAAGACGCGCCGAATAGTAGTCAGCGACACGTAAAAGCATTTTATCAAGCTCACTAGATACTTCGCCACTACCCACCATATGCACCAGAAACCCATTACCATCAAGGTTATCCTCAAGCGCCTTATGTAGGCTCGTACCTTGGCGCATCGCTTCTGTCACACGATTAAATTTGCCTTGTAATGCAAGGTTACTAACTACAGTCGATGATATCCTCAAAGCAGCGAGCGCCGGAACACCGCTACTTAGCAAGACCCCTAGATTTCTTGCCCAATCAGAAATATCAGCCATTCGTACCCAGCGGCCAAACCCTGGAGAGTCCAGAATCAATTGATGCCAGCTAAGTTTAGTTTGCGGATTTTTCATGGCATACCGGAAGGCGAATACTGATAGCACTATTCCTGCCAGTACATAGGCCCCATAGTTCTGTGCAAAATTACTAATACTAACAACAACCTCAGTAATCCAAGGTAACTCTCGGTTCCTACTAGCAAATACGGCAGTGAGCTTTGGCACTACCCATACCATCATCATCGACACGATTATAATTGATACGCTAATGAGCGTTATTGGATAGATTAGCGCTCGAGAAATAGTTTTACGATTCTCGGCACTCGTTTCAATTTCCTCCGCTAGTCGCAACAGAATATTATGCAGATGCCCTGTTTCTTCGCCAACCCCAATACCCGCAATAATACTTTCTGGAATTTTATAAGGCGAGCGCCTCAGCGCCTCTGAGAAACTGCGTCCCTCGATAATTTCGCTACGCCAACTTTCTACTAACCGCCTCTGTTTGGCAGTTTCAGCCTGCTCGATAGTCATGCGCAAGGATTCTTCCAAAGGCAATCCAGATTGGATTAAAATTGCCTGCTGCTGAAGTAAGAGCGATAAATCAAGATTATCCACTCGCGCTTCACGGCGGCTCTTAGACCCTTTTTTTGTCGTCTTTTGCCCTATCTCGCTGAGCGTAGATGGCAATAATTTTTTATCTTTAAGTAGGCGTCTGGCATGCCGGTCAGAGTCCGCGGAAATAACGCCATTGACTAGCTTCCCAGAGGCATTGTAAGCAGAATAATCGAAAGCTGGCATGGCTAGTTAAACGCTAGTGACACGAAGAACTTCTTCTATCGTGGTCATTCCATCGCCAACCAGTGCAAACCCAGCCTGACGTATGCTAGGAACCTGCTCTCTTATCTTCGCCTCTAAATCAATCTCCCCTGCATTTTCATGAATAAGTGTTTGCAAGGCCGCATCCACAGTAACTAATTCAAACAGCGCTTGGCGCCCCGTATATCCAGTACTATTGCACTTATCACAGCCACCTGCCTCATAAATTTTGTGGCCTTTTTTTAATTTTAGTAAATCTCTATTAAACTCATTTGGCTCCGCCTCTTTCCGACAGTGATGGCAGAGTTTGCGCAATAACCGTTGCGACAAAATACCTCTAATAGTGGATGCCAAAAGGAAACTGTCCACCCCTAAGTCTTGCAGCCGGGTAATGGCTCCCGCTGCTGTATTAGTATGCAGCGTTGACAGCACTAGATGGCCAGTTAAGCTTGATTGGGTAGCAATTTCAGCAGTCTCTCCGTCACGTATCTCACCAATTAAAATAACGTCTGGATCCTGTCGCAAAATCGCCTTCAAACCACGAGCGAAAGTCATTCCAGCACGCAAATTGATTTGTGTCTGACTGATACCCGGCAGATCGTACTCAACCGGATCTTCGACCGTCATGATATTGCGCCCCTTACGATCCATTTGCTGCAGTGCAGCATACAGAGTGGTCGTTTTGCCTGAGCCCGTCGGACCGGTGACCAAAACAATACCATGGGGGCGGCGAATCAAATCATCCAATTGGGCGGATGTGCCTGATGGCATGCCGAGGTCATCAACCTGAAGTTGTCCTGCATCTTTGTCCAAAAGACGCATCACGACTCGCTC
>DCBC01000111.1 GCA_002313335.1 Porticoccaceae bacterium UBA1117 | reverse complement strand
TCATCACCACCGGTAATGAAAATCTAGACAAGCTATTACTAGGCGGCTGGCCAGTGTCGGCTCTTACCGAGCTGGTTACTCAGCAAGACGGTATAGGTGAGCTGAGTCTACTACTACCCACCGTCAAACATTACGCCAGTGAAAACAAATTATGTGTATGGCTAGACCCACCTTACCAACCCTATGCTCCAAGCTTAGTAAATGCCGGGGTCCCTCTTGATAAACTGTTAATTGTACGTAGTAAAAACAGTAAAGAATGGTTGTGGGCCGCAGAACAATCTATCCGCGGCAAGGCTCTACTTTTTGCCTGGGCCAATCGAGCACAGCCACGTTATTCGGCACTCCGTAAATTACAGTTAGCTGCGACAGAAAGTTTGGCACCCGTTTTTTTATTTAGCCCACCCAACGCACTTAAAGCTCACTCTCCTGCACTATTACGGTTAGAACTTGAAAGCCTAGAGCCTAATATTTTGTCCGTGACCCTGCATAAACTAAGAGGGAAAATGCCTGGTGCAAAGACACAGATTACTCTTGGTGAGCAAACAACTGGGCGCATATTGCTGGACAAGCTGCCGGTTAATATTCAGTATCCAAAAATACCACAGACAGATTTTCCACTAGTGCAAAAAGATGACGTTCAGCATCTGAATACTTAGTTGATGAAAGAGCCTTTAGCCAATATTCAAAAACAGACTCATCAAATAGATCACGATATCTGGCTTTATATACATTTACCTCAGCTGGCCATTGAAGCGGTGGTAGCCAACCTTATTACTCCTCTAAAAGATGGCCCAGTTGCAGTTGCCAGTGTGCAAAGAAATGCCCAGCGTATAAATTGCTGTAACCTCAATGCAAAAGCTTGGGGTGTTGAACCTTTACTGTCGCTTTCTACGGCATTGGCTATTTGCCCCGACTTAACGGTACTTGCAAAAAACACACACCAAGAACAGCAGTTACTTCAACAATTAGCTCTAATCGCTTATCGTTTTAGTCCTAATGTTATTGTTGATACTGATGGCTTATGGCTAGACCTGTCAGGCTGCGCTCAGCTTTTTAATGGCTATAACAACCTACTAAAAAAACTTTATACCCAGCTGTCAGCGCAATCTATTATCGCCGTTAGCGGTGTTGGTAAGAGCCCTATGGCAGCAAAATTGCTCTGCGGCCATGAATTTCATCACTATTTACCCAGCAAGCTTGAAATACAACATGCGTTAGTGGCCACTACGCTAAACAAACTACCGAGTACCGCCAAACAACAGCAAAATTTTAAGCAGTTAGGGTTAGCCACCATTGGCGATTTACTGACGCTCCCTCGGTCCGCGTTAAGTCAGCGATTTAATAGTGACTTAATGAACACTCTACAACTACTTCAGGGTGAAAAACCCTCTCTGTTAACACACTTTAAACCTGCCAATGAATTTCACGATAAAATCCAAAACCCTCAGGGGCTATATAATAAAGAGAGCTTGTTATTTCCCATGAAGACCCTTTTACAGCGCCTGTGCCAATATTTAATGACAAGACAATGCTATAGCCGTGAACTAGTCTGGCAATTTGAGCCACTACTAGGTAACCATCAGTCAATGTCGATTACGCTATCTGGCAACAACCATGGCTGGTCAAGCTTGTTGAGCCTGAGCCGATTAAAGCTAGAGCGCCTAGAACTACCAAGAAGCATTGAGCAAATATCACTTTTCTGTGATCAATTCATGGTTATGCCTGGACTTAGTTTTGATCTATTTGGTGATCAAATTACTCTACAAGAAAACACCTCTGAGCTCATTGATAATCTCAATGCTCGCCTGGGTATTGAGGCCTTATCAAGGCCCACTATAAATGCCGAGCATCTCCCAGAGCTGGCTGGCAGCATAGCCTCTATTGAAAAATTAATAGGCTCTGAGCAACAACTTGGTCAGACACAGAAACCATTGTGGTTACTCCCTGAACCTGCGCCGGTTAGACTGCATAATCGACAATTATATTGGCGCAAACCACTGACTATTGTCAGTGGTCCAGAACGACTCTGTGGTAATTGGTGGCAGTCCGAGCAGCAACGCGATTACTATCTTGCCTGTGACAGTAAAGGCGCCCGGTACTGGCTATTTAGAGAGTCCACAAGCAAACAATGGTTTGTCCATGGACTTTTTGCTTAACGCCAAAACTCTAAATTTGCATCTCTAGTTGTTAAGATTAAAGTATGCAATACTGAATCTGCTATATATAAACAAACCACTGGAAAATTTTTATGCAAAAACTAATCATTTTATTTACATTGTTACTCGTTATCGTCGGTTGTAATCAGACCGAAGCTCAAGCAGAAGTTGTAGTTGCAGATCCAACACCAAGCATGACTGAATTGGCTGAGGCTAATCCATCTTATGGGGGATATATTGACTACTTGTGGGTAGAAAATGGTGATTCCTTTTCTGATGATGGGCTTGCTGCTTATTTGGCAGATTGGATTGTAGAAGCTAATGCAACAGACGTCCCGTACAGTAGCTTTGGATATGTACCTAGTATGCCTAATGAAGGCTACGATGGTATCTGGGCTGTAGCCTGGAAAAGTAAGGCTCTTCGAGATGAAGCATGGGAAAAGTGGATGGCTAATGGCTCTGCTGAAAAACTTGCATCTACTCATTCTCAAACTCTCACCTTAGGTGGTGAAAACGGCGAGAACGTATTTGGATTCTATGCCTTCCAACCTCGCGAGCTGTCAAACCCGTGGAATGATATTGGACCAAATCAAAAACCTTATAACGTCGATATTATGTTTTGTAGCTTTAACGACGGGCAAGGATTCGAGCAGCTAAGAGACACGATTACTAATGACTTATCTCCTTGGCTGGATACTTATCAATCAGAAAATCCAAAGACATCTTATAACTTCAGTATAGAAGTTCCATCCTATGAGCCTGATCCATCATTCGATTACATCTGGAAAAATATTCATCGAAATACGGTGCAAGCTGATGCGGGTAACGCGGCATGGGCTGCAACAGGAAGCGAAATTCAAGCAAAGTTTGATGCTATCGCTGATTGCCAACCACCTGCTAGATTTGCAGGGTATTCTTTTGTTGATTAAGACAATGTTTAAATAACATATCAGGCCGCAGATACACAATATCCGCGGCCTGGTAACTTTTTAAGCTAACAGTCAAACTGTTCCTTTAACTTGAACTTCTGTACTTTACCGGCAGGATTGCGCGGTAAAATATCGACAAAGCGCAATTGGCTAGGCTGTTTGTAGCGTGCCAGAGATTCTCCAGAGAACGCTCGTAGCTCCTCAAGGTCCAAGGTGGCACCCTCTTCCAAAACAACAATTGCGGTAACAGCTTCGCCCCATTTATCATCTGGCAAACCAATAACAGCGACCTCAACAATGGCTGGATGACCGTAAAGCACACTCTCAACTTCGGCGGGATAAACATTTTCGCCACCGCTGATTACCATGTCTTTGACACGATCACATAAAAACAGGAAGTCTTCATCATCCAGATAACCAATATCGCCACTGTGGAACCAACCTAATTTATCAATGGCCTCTGCAGTTGCTTCTGGTCGGTTCCAATAGCCCTTCATAACATTGGGCCCTTTAATACAGACTTCACCGTGCACACCGGCCGCAACTGGGTTGTTATCGCCATCCACAATCTGTACTTCAGTAAACATAGGTGCCTTACCTGCAGAGCCCACCTTTGCCATGGCTAAATCACTACTTAACAAGCTAGCAAATGGCGCTGTTTCTGTTAGCCCATAGCCCTGACAAAAACTAACGCCTCTCTCACCATAAGTCTTAATTAATGGCACTGGTACCGGCGCTCCGCCACAAATCAAAGCCGTTACACTGGAGAGATCTGTCGTCATAAAGTTTTCATGTTGCGCCATCATTAAGAACATAGTTGGAGCACCAAACATGCTGCCTACCTTGTGCTCTTCGATGAGAGCAAGCACCTGGCCGGCATCAAAACTACGCAATAAAACTACTTCAATACCTTTAGCCAACGACAACAATGTCGTTACGTTGAGGCCTCCAATGTGAAACAACGGAGCACAGGTTAAGGTCGTCGTGGACATAGCATCTTCGCTAAAGCAGACGTTAATACTGTTCCAGAATACATTGCCATGGGTCAGCATAGCTCCCTTTGGAAGCCCCGTAGTGCCAGAGGTATACATAATAAAAGCAATATCATCAGCATCTACCTGATCACTACCAGCTGCAGGCGTAGCCTTAGTCATCAATGGTATTAGAGATTCCCAACCATCCGCGTCTGACTCTATAGTGAGATAGCGTTTGCAGTGTAGATTAGTTTTTTCTGAATCAATCAAGGGACGCAACATATCGTCAACGAACATAACCGTGATATCTGCGTCGTTGGCAATAAACCGAACCTCGGGGCCCGTTAAACGGAAATTGAGCGGAACAAAAACTGCGCCTAGACAACCACAGGCATAAAGTAGCTCTAAAAATGTTGGATGATTAAGCCCTATGTAGCCAATGCGATCTCCTTTTACAACACCACCATCACGAAGAATTGTTGTTAAACGTCTAACTCGGTCACCCAGTTCAGCACAGGTCAAGGTTTGACCCTCAAAGGTAAGAGCCCTAGCATCCGGTGTTAGTAAGGCACGGCGTAAAATAGTCTGACCTAAACCTATGTTTGCTACTTGTGAATTTGACATGAAAATTTCCTACGTAGTTTTTATCGCGCGCTGACAACTTTTCACATCAACGCCCCTCTTTAATAAATTTAACCAACATGTATTTCGCAAATAATAGTACTTGGCTAACGTTATTTAATCTTTGGATTATATGCCATCTATAGTAGTCTTTATGCCAATCCGCATTTTCGACAACCTAGTGTAATGACTATAAGACAACCCTGTCACACGACTTCTATTATTACTGAGAAGAATTCCAACTACTATATCTCTGTGAATTATTTTTTAAGACTATGACCAACATCATTCCGATTAGCTTTAAGATTATATTAAACAGGTCTAAGAGTGTTTTAGCCTAGTGTTTCGCAGTGTTCTATAATGATTTCTTTAAACACAATTAAGGACACTGTTCCATGAAAATTGAAACTCAGGCCATTCATGCTGGATTTGATGATGACCCAACAACACGGGCCGTCGCTGTTCCCATTTATCAAACCACCTCTTATAGCTTTAGAGACACCCAACATGGTGCAGATTTATTTAACTTGGCAGAACCAGGTAATATCTACACACGCATTATGAACCCTACCAATGATGTGCTAGAGCAGCGTATGGCACAACTAGAAGGTGGTGTTGGCGCATTAGCAGTAGCATCGGGTATGGCTGCAATTACTGCCGCTATTCAAACTGTTGCTCGGGCCGGAGATAATATTGTTAGTGTCAGCCAGCTGTATGGCGGTACCTACAACTTTTTTGCACATTCCCTTCCTAACCAAGGCATTGAAGCTCGCCTAGCCTCTGGTGATGATATCGATGCGCTAGAAGCTTTGATTGATGACAATACTAAAGCACTTTTTTGTGAATCAATTGGCAACCCTGCGGGTAATATCGTTGATATTAAAGCGCTTTCGGACATGGCGCATAAGCATGGTGTTCCTGTGATTGTAGACAATACCGTTGCAACACCTATTTTATGCCGACCCTTTGAGCAAGGTGCCGATATCGTCATTCACTCTCTCACTAAATATATTGGCGGGCATGGCACATCTGTTGGCGGAGTGATCATTGATTCAGGTAAATTCCCTTGGAAGGACCATCCTCGATTCCCTGCATTCAATCAGCCAGACCCGTCCTACCATGGCGTGGTTTATGCTGACGCTCTAGGGGAAGCCGCCTTTATAGGTCGTGCTCGGGTTGTGCCTCTGCGAAATATGGGCGCCGCTATTTCACCGTTCAATTCGTTCCTAATTCTGCAGGGTTTAGAGACCCTAGCCATACGCATGGAGCGGCACACTGAAAACGCTCTTGCTGTTGCGAAATACTTGTCCTCTCATGAATTGGTTGACTGGGTTAACTATGCCGGCCTAGAAACTGACAAGTACTATGAGTTAGCAAAGAGAGTAGTCAGTGGAAAACCATCTGCCATTTTAAGCTTTGGTATCAAAGGTGGTGAAGCCGCTGGTGCTAGGTTTATTGATGCATTGCAGCTAGTTAAACGCTTAGTCAACATTGGTGATGCTAAGTCTTTAGCCTGTCATCCTGCCAGTACTACTCATCGTCAGCTAAATGATGAAGAGTTAAAATCTGCGGGAACCAGTCGAGAAATGGTTCGCATATCAGTTGGCATAGAGCATATCGATGACATCATCGCTGATATAAAGCAGTCATTAGACGCAGCAAAGTAGCCCCTCTACTAAAACGGCAACAAAAAAACGGCACCTCCATATAACTGTAGGTGCCGTTTTTTTATTACATAAAACCCCATAACTACCATTTCTAATTTATAGGCATAAGTATACAGAACGAGTGCCCTTCAACCAAAGCCTATAAAAATAGGTCTGTAGTTTTGCGTTAGTCAAAAATATTGAATAACTTGAATCTAAAGAGTCAACGAGCGTCGTCTTACAGATGGAACGCTTAGTGAGTTATCCCTTCCTAAGAAATGCACCTTTATCTAATGATAAAGAACCTCATAAACAAGGACGTTTATGAGACCTAACACCAGAGATAGAAGCCATAAGAGCAAAGACAAAGTCTATGCAAATGGTCAGTTTATGGGTGAAACCTTTGAGCGAAAGTCCTAGCGGACTTACTATCTGTAATTTATTTACTAACTTTAATGCTTAAACACTCAACGAGATCATACACAAAAACGTGAGCAAAAATATGACAAACATTATGCAAAAAATATTATTAATTATAATTTTAGTGACTTCGGTACAAAAAATTAATGCACAAGATTTTGAAAAAATTGCGAACGAAATTATGGTAAAAAATACCATTCCAGCAATGGCTTTTGCTGTTATTACTGAAGACAGTATTACTATTAAAAAAGTTTTAGGCCATCATAAAATAACCGAAATAAATGAGAAGTCTAACGTTAATATTGATGATTACTTTCATTTAGGTTCA
>DCBC01000063.1:9801-10403 GCA_002313335.1 Porticoccaceae bacterium UBA1117 | reverse complement strand
CCTGCTGGTGAGAGCGGCGCCCAAGACAGTGACTTACCTACTGCCAATTGGTCATGGTACAAAAACATTTCGACAAGTATATTTTGCCCTAAAAATACCAGCAAAAGCAGACCGAAAGTGGGCCAGCTCCATTGCCGATATGTGGAATCTTTGCGCCCCATAGCGAGCCAAACAAACAATAAGCCCCCACAACAAATCGCTCCTGCATCTGCTAAAGAATTTAGTAAACCATTTAAATGCAAAGGTATCATCTGGTTTAAAACATCTGCACGCCGGACATTAACGCTGTCCCCTGCAACAAGCCCATAGTTGAACCATAGCTCCCAGCCTAAAGCACACACGAAGAACATTTTGATATAAAAATGTAGCACCCATGTTGGAATCATTTTTTGGTAGTGCAATATGGGAATCACAAACATAGGTAGAATTGCTGACGAGTAGACAATAATAACTAGCCGAAGTTGTTCAAATGTTAAACCATCAACCATATTAATCTCAAGATTAAGCCAAAAAGTAGGTACGGGAACAATCCAATAGCTTTACCTTAGCACTTGGTCGACCAATACTGTAAAAAACATGGTTACTGACACCGCATCTCTAGA
>DCBC01000063.1:7096-9423 GCA_002313335.1 Porticoccaceae bacterium UBA1117 | reverse complement strand
AGGTTTAATTAATGTATATGGCGGAGAAAGAGGGATTCGAACCCTCGATACGCTATAAACGTATACACCCTTAGCAGGGGCGCGCCTTCAGCCACTCGGCCACTTCTCCGTGATAGTCTTAGTAGGATTAAAAATAGGTTGCTTCAGAAACAACTATGCCGCCCTAGACCAGCGGCGGCATGATATCACACTGACAGAAAAATCAAACGTCGATGTTACTGTTTTCGTCATTTTCTGCCGAATTTACTGCATCTTTTTCATTTTGAATGCGCTGATAGATTTCTTCTCGATGCACAGCAACATCTTTAGGAGCATTTACACCCAATCTGACTTGGTTACCCCGCACACCTAAAACTGTTACGGTGACGTCATCACCAATTACCAACGTTTCCCCTACTCTTCTGGTGAGAATTAACATGCAGATCTCCGTTAACTTTGGCCATCTTCTTGGACAACCTATTTTATATTATAGTAAATATTAGCAGACTTGGTGCGGTCGCAGTATAAACCTGAACCGGTACGAACTTAACACCTTATCCTATAGAATTATGAATTAACTGCCCAAAATATCGGGTTTCCCTAGCTCAAATGCTGAATGCAGGCTGCGGACAGCTAATTCTAAATATCGCTCTTCAATAACAACAGTAATTTTTATCTCTGAAGTAGTAATCAACTGGATGTTAATTCCGTCATTTGCCAACGCTTCAAACATTTTTGCCGCTACACCAGCATGGGAACGCATGCCTACGCCAACAATTGACACTTTGCCAATATGCTTGTCAGCATCAACTTCTAAGGCTCCCAAATCAATTGCAATCTCTTTAAGAAGACCCTCGGCCTGATTTAGATCGCTCTCATTAACCGTAAAAGTAATTGTCGCAGAATCATCTTTAGCAACGTTCTGAACGATCACATCAATTTCAATATTTGCTTCACTTATAGCACCAAGAACTTTGTATGCCACACCAGGCTGGTCTGGAATGCCTCTGATTGTTAATTTCGCTTCATGCTTATTGAACGCAATCCCTGATACGAGTGGCTTTTCCATTTGATCATCATCCTCAAGAGAAATTAGTGTCCCACTACCGTCGTTGAAGCTTGAGAGTACTCGCAGAGGAACGTTGTATTTGCCGGCAAACTCAACCGATCTAATCTGTAGAATTTTAGAGCCTTGGCTGGCCATCTCTAACATCTCTTCAAAAGTTATCTTACTGAGCCGGCGCGCATCATGAACAACTCTTGGATCGGTCGTATATACGCCATCGACATCAGTATAGATCTGGCACTCATCAGCACCTAGTGCCGCTGCCATTGCAACCGCTGTCGTATCCGATCCACCGCGGCCTAGAGTGGTAATATTTCCGTCTTCGTCCATCCCTTGAAAGCCGGCTATGACTACAACTCTGCCCGCTAAAAGATCAGACTCAACGCGATGAGAGTCGATATCTTTAATTCGTGCCTTCCCATGTGCGTCATCGGTTAAAATCCGCACCTGCCCTCCAGTATAGGATCGAGCATCGATTCCCTGCTTTTGAAGCGCTATACACAAGAGTGCAATTGTTACTTGCTCACCAGTACTTACCAATACATCAATTTCACGGAGACTAGCTTGCTCGTCAATCTCGTTAGCTAATCCAATCAGGCGGTTAGTCTCGCCGCTCATTGCGGAGACCGCTACCACAAGCTGGTTGCCCTTTTTATAACTCGCGGCAACTTTTCGAGCCACAGCCTCTATGCGCTCTACCGTACCGACCGAGGTACCACCATATTTTTGCACGATCAAACTCATCATCGCCGTCCGTGTAGTTTAAAAGTGGTGAATTAAACATTAACCCACCTCAAATTTTAAATATTACATGTTATGTGAGGTTTGTTTCCACCCAACCATAAACCGACTCTAACGCTGTGGGGAGATTTGTTATATCGCTAGCAGCACCTTGAGCCATATCGGCACGCCCACCTCCTTTACCACCAACCTGAGCGGTCACAAACTTGAGTAATTCGCCGGCCTTTATCTTATCGGTGAGATCTGCAGTTACTCCGGCAATAAGAGCGGCTTTCTCACCATCAAGCGCAGCAAGCAAAAATACACCTGATTGCATTTTTGAACGCACTTGATCGGCTACCCCACGTAAACTTTTAGAGTCCGCTCCATCCACAATAGTAGCTATGACCGAAACATTACTAACGGTGCGAAGACTTGACATGAGATCACTACCGGCAACATTAGCGAGTTTGCTTTTTAACTTTTCCAAATCCTTCTGCAGACGCTTATTTTCGTCCATAATTCCCTGAATTTTTTCGCCCACTCCATTGCGAGCACCGCG
>DCBC01000063.1:6367-6708 GCA_002313335.1 Porticoccaceae bacterium UBA1117 | reverse complement strand
CCGGTAACACTTTCAATCCGCCTTACGCCGGCAGCAACACTGGTTTCGCCTGATACTCGGAGTAGCCCAATATCCCCTGTGCGAGACACATGAGTACCACCGCATAACTCAATTGAAAAATCGCCGCCAATACTAACTACTCGGACTTCATCACCATATTTTTCACCAAACAAGGCCATCGCACCTTTGGCTTTAGCTGCCTCCATGCTCATTACATCGGTAGTAACTTTGGTGTTTCTAAGTACCTCTGCATTCACAATATGCTCGATGCGCCTTATTTGCTCAGAAGTAACCGGTTCACTATGAGAAAAATCAAACCGTAGTCGTTCATGATTAACTAG
>DCBC01000063.1:930-5960 GCA_002313335.1 Porticoccaceae bacterium UBA1117 | reverse complement strand
GGCGTGTCGTTGAGCTTCATCGACCGACCCGTTTACTCGCTCTCCAATATTAAACTGGCCTGACAAAACCTGACCAATATGAAGATGATGATTACCAACTTTACGACAATCACTTATAGCAATAACGGCTGACCCTTTGGTTAGCAACCCCTTGTCGCCAACCTGACCACCAGATTCTGCATAAAATGCGGTTTGATTCAAAATTAACGCGACATCCGCCCCCTCAGAGACAGTGTCAACGGTCTCTCCGGCGCTATATAACCCAACAATCTCAGAGCTTAACTCTGTAACCGCATAACCACAGAAGTCAGTAGAACCTTCAAGACGGATAGTCTCAGTATAATCAATACTGAACTGGCTAGCCGCGCGAGCTCTTGTTCGCTGCTCTTGCATGCACGTCTCATAGCCATTCATATCGAGGCTATACCCTCTTTCCCGCGCAATGTCATTGGTTAAGTCAGTGGGGAAACCATAGGTATCATAAAGCTGAAACACCAGTTTGCCCGGCAATTCTGAACCCACAAGGTCACTAAGCGCACTTTCAAGCACGCCCATCCCTTTGTCGAGAGTGCGTGCAAACTGCTCTTCTTCCTTTTTAATGACCTTACTAATGTTGGCGCTCTGCTGAAGTAATGCAGGATAGGCTTCACCCATTACTTCACCTAAAGAGTCTACTAACTTAAAAAAGAAACTCCCTTTTGCTCCCAAACTATGGCCGTGCCGTAAAGCGCGACGAATAATTCTACGCAGAACATAACCTCGCCCCTCATTGGAAGGCTCGATACCATCTATGACTAAAAATGCGCATGACCGTATATGGTCGGCAATGACCTTAAGTGAGTTTTCCTTCAAGTTTTGACAACCCGTCACAGCCGCGGCTGATTTGATCAAATGCTGAAATAGGTCAATGTCATAATTATTATGAACGCCCTGCATAACCGCAGCTATGCGCTCTAAGCCCATCCCTGTATCTATTGACGGCTTCGGCAGTGGCGTCATAGTACCCGCGGCGTCACGCTCAAACTGCATAAACACCAAGTTCCAGATCTCAATATATCGATCTAGATCATCATCTGGACTACCCGGCGGGCCTCCAGGTATATGATCACCGTGATCCCAGAATATCTCTGTACAGGGCCCGCAGGGACCTGTATCACCCATCTGCCAGAAGTTATCTTCATCCAGCCGAGAGAGCCGACTTGGATCAATACCAATCTCATTAATCCAAATATCTGCAGCTTCATCATCGCTAATATGGACCGTAACCCAAAGCCGGTCCTTAGGAAGCTCTAGCACATTAGTCAAAAATTCCCAGGCATAACCAATCGCTTCACGTTTAAAATAATCACCAAAACTAAAGTTGCCTAACATTTCAAAAAAAGTATGGTGCCGTGCGGTGTAGCCCACATTCTCTAGATCATTATGTTTGCCGCCGGCTCGCACGCATCGCTGCGATGACACAGCGCGATTATAATCGCGGTGCTCAGCCCCGAGTAACACATCTTTAAACTGCACCATTCCGGCATTTGTAAACAACAGGGTCGGGTCATTACCGGGGACAAGACTACTGCTAGGCATTACCCGATGCTGCTTGTCAGCAAAATATTTAAGGAAGGCGTCTCTTATATCGGCGCTTTTCATCATTGTTTGGTCATCACTTTTTAATCGAAATTAGTCTTTAACAAAGTCTTTCTAGCTATTCACTAGCTACCGATATCTGCTTCTGTAAATTCTTTACTACCTTTTACACCTGCTAAAATATGCAGATGCAAATGAAAAACTGTCTGTCCAGCATCCGCGCCATTGTTGAGGACTAACCGAAAAGCATCATCAACACCAAATTGACGAGCTACCTCACCAGCCACTAGTAGCAGATGCCCCAATATAGATTGATCCGAGTGCGCCGCATCAACCAGTCGCGCTATCTCCTGCTTAGGAATAACTAACATGTGCACCGGCGCTTGAGGAGCAATGTCATTAATAACAATGCACAACTCATCCTCGTAAAGTATCTCAGCTGGAATTTCACGATTAATGATGCGTGTGAATAGTGACGGGATAATCTCTGACATTTACAACGCCTTTTATATTTTTAGAGTTTAGGGCCGTTTCTTGAGCTTTTCGTCGGCGTGCAGACGGCGCGCTTCAGATTCCAGCATCACAGGGATTCCTTCACGAATAGGGTAAGCAAGACCACTGGCCTTACAGATCAATTCCTGTTGCTTATTATCGTAGTCTAGTGGCGCTTTACTAACAGGGCACACAAGGATACTTAAGAGTTCTTTATCCACTGATATCATCCATTTTTCCGGGATTCCATTGTACGCAAAGTACATGCAAATCGCCACACTAGGGGCGGCTTAGCCGTAATCTGTTTCAAAACACAGACTTATGCCTATTGAGTCCCCGGTAGAGTGTCCATAACTAATTGCGGATCAATACGCACGTTTAACCAATTCATTCGCCAATCAAGATGCGGGCCAGTAGCTCTTCCCGTAGAACCAACCTTCCCGATTGGATCGCCCTGCTCTACGCGCTGTCCAACAGACACCAAAATTTCACTAAGATGCAAGAAAGATGAGGTAAGCCCAAAACCATGCTCCATAATGATTGTTCCACCTGAGTAAAAAAGATCAGGATGCGCCAAGGTAATTTCACCGGATGCTGGCGCAAATACCAGAGCACCGGTCAATGCGGCATAATCGACCCCATAGTGTGGGCTTTTGGGAACACCGTTATACACTCTTTGACTACCATACACCCCGGTAATGGGCCCCTCCAACGGCTTTATGAAGCCACCAAGGAAATCCAAACTGCCAGAACTCCCTCTGCGCGCCTCTTTTACCAGTCTTGAATCTTGTCTAATTCTCAAGGCATCTGAGTCGCTAGGATTTACAGTTCGCTGCGGAACACCTGTCACCGACTGAACCTTATATTCTCTGCTCTTGACAGAAAACGAATAATCCGTTTTTGAATGGACAGAGTTAATTACAGTCAGTACCAATAAATTTGGCGCGTCTCGACCAAGACCAACAATAAATGTTCCATCTGGAGAAATTTGCAGAGACTGACCCGCATATTTGACTTGATAACCAGGCGGGACTGAACCTCGCACCAAACCTCCCTGCTCTAAATCAGGAGTAATATCCAGCAACTCTTTAGCGTCCGACTCTCGCACAAAAAACAGACAAAAAAGAAAAGCGCAAATGTAACCTGAGAAAACGTTATGTTTGAGCATATAAATAGATGAACCTCTCACTCGCAACTTAAACCAAATTATCTATCGACACTGTCCTCTGCGGTAACCGGCTCAATATAGGGCTCAAAAGACTCAATTGCGCAAGACATCCCTCTGTCAATAACTTCGAAACGATCAAATTTAGCGCAAAGCTTATTGCCGTTGACCCGCGTAATAAAGCCCTCGCGCGCTATGCCGTTGCATTCTTTGCGCATGGTTAACAGAATTTTCTTTTTACCCATCATTTTCACGATGGCCGATTGATCATCTATAAAACGAATACTGCGAATTCTTGATCTAGATATGCATCCATTTCGGATACCCCATTCTTTAGGATCTACCTCTTCAATTTGCTCAAGCTTGTCGAGCACACTTGAGGTAGTTGTTGAAAGATCTTCAGCATCGTTAATAGTTCCACTCTCCGTTTGTGAAAAGCCTGTTGTATGGAAACCTGACAGACATATCAAAACGAGCAATAAACCATTGTTGTTCATACAAAGCTCCTCAAAACCTAATCACTATAGACACTATAAGTAGGCAGCCAAATTTATGGAAGTAATCAAAGCTACTCTTTGCGCCACTAATAAGGGAGTAAACCCATAAACCTAAATAAATTTTTTACCAACACACATAAAGCTATCCACGTACATCAATAAGCATAGCGTTAAGTCAACGTCACCGCTATCATTGTCCTAGGATTTCAAACGTCACTCATCACGGTAATAAAACTAGTCTATGTCCGCCACAAGATTCACTCCACCAGCCTATTTAAAAAATGCTCATATACAAAGTATTATGAACAGCGTTGGGCCTAGAAAAATACGCGCTAAAAAGATAACTAAAACACTTAATTCTGACAAGCTTGTTATTACCACAGAGGCAGGTGTTCGACTTACTGCAGAGTTTGACAAGGCTATTATCGGCACGTCTCAAACAATGAACGCTGAGCTTATTATTTTACTTCATGGCTGGGAGGGTTCAAGTCAGTCTGCTTATCAGGTTACAACAGCCTATTATCTCTTAAACCAAGGGTTTGATGTGCTACGACTTAACATGCGGGATCATGGGGATAGTCATCACTTAAATCCGGAGGCTTTTAACTCTACACTTATAGAGGAAGTGGGTGATGCAATACAAGCATTCTGTGCCAACCGACCCTATGAAAATGTTTTTTTAGCTGGTTTTTCTCTGGGCGGGAATTTTACATTGAGAATTGCGGCCGATCGAGGGCCGGCCCTAAATATAAAAGCAGCCATCGCAATTTGCCCTCCAGTAGACCCAAACAATGCCATGACCGCAATGAACGAGGGTTTATTTATCTATGAGAAGTACTTTTTTAAACGCTGGACACGGTCAATCTCAAAAAAATTAAGCTATTTCCCAGAGTTGAATTTTGCTGAAGACCTTGCAAAGGTGAAGACACTAGATGATATCAATCAAACCTTTATTCCTAAATTTACGCCATTTCCTGACGCCAAAAGTTACTTCTCGGCCTATGGCTTAACCGGCAATAGATTGGGTGCATTAGCCATTCCAGCTTATCTAATTGCATCCGAAGACGATCCTATTTTACCAGTGGCCGACGTAGACAAAATTGACTCATGCGAACATTTAATTATCGACAAACAAAAATATGGCGGTCACTGTGGTTTTATCACAGATGCAGCCGGCAATAGCTGGGTTCCTCAACGAATCGCTGATCTTTTTAACAAGCATTTAGGTTAAGCATGCACACATTAGGACACGTCTAATTGGGCTGACATTACGTGGGAGAGTTTAGGTACCTATTGAA
>DCBC01000063.1:0-603 GCA_002313335.1 Porticoccaceae bacterium UBA1117 | reverse complement strand
ATTGAATCACAATAACTTAAACTTAAACTTAAACTTTTGGTCCTATTGAAAAACCGATCTAATGCAGTCGGTATCGAATCCCCGTGATTGAAAAAACCGCATTCGCTTCGCAGTCTCCTTTACCTCTGAAGGCAGTGTTTTACCGTATTTTTTTTCCGAAAGCTCTTGGATCAACTGAAGCCAATCCTGATTAGCCTTATTCAAAGCGAACCTTATCTTATCCTCGGGTACACCTCGTTCGCGTAAATCATTTTTGATTTTTATTGGCCCGAACTGTCTTCCAATACGGCTACGAATGTACATTTCTGCAAATCGACTATCGCTGACTAAGTTATCTTCACTAAGCTGACGCACAACATCAGCAATCAGCTCGGTTTCTTCATACCGTTCACACAACTTCCGCAATAATTCTTTAACAGAATGCTCTCTGCGAGCTAATAAATCCATCGCCTTAATACGTATCGTTTTAGCCTCTACAACCATATTAGGCATGCCTTCTATAAATTATAGCCATTACTAGTCTTGCACACTTTTCAGACTTATTTGAGTCAGGGCGGCTACATTTTTCTTTGCTTTAAACAACGGCGAGTAGTGCTTTTACAA
>DCBC01000064.1 GCA_002313335.1 Porticoccaceae bacterium UBA1117 | reverse complement strand
CCTTGATCAATACAAGAGGCAATCGCTTGGTTTGACAAAATCGCCTCACTGCCGCCACGCAAGATTGTCGCGTTACCAGATTTCAAGCATAAACTCGCCGCATCAATAGTAACATTTGGGCGAGACTCATAGATGATGCCAATCACGCCTAGAGGAACTCTCATTTTGCCTATTTTTATGCCGCTTGGCCGTGATTGAAGGTCTGTGATGTGGCCTATTGGCTCGGGCAGTGCTGCGACCTGATTGAGTCCCTCAATCATGGCATTAATACGCAATTCATTGAGGGCTAGACGGTCTAGCATGGCTGCATCTAAGCCATTGATCTGCGCATTTTTCATGTCTTGAGAATTAGCCGCTAGCAAGTTAGCTCGATTTTCCTCTAACGCCAACGCTATGTTTGTTAAGGCATTGTTTTTAGTAGCCGTCGACGCTTTAGCCAAAATTCTTGACGCCTCTGATGCGTTTACACCAATGTTTTTCATGTAAGCTTTAATATCTACGATTTTCAATTCACTGCACGCTATTTAGTCAATAGTTTTTAATTTTCTTAGGCACCTAGTATACGTGTAGGCTCAACATAATTCCCTATTTAGCGATTAAACCGGTAATATTTAATCATTGACCGGTAGAAAAGCAGTTTAGCTGATCGCCTGGCTGAGGGAATAAAGTGGTAAATGTTTTAGATCAACTAATTCAGCGAACTCATTGGTTGGTTCTCACTGGCGCTGGTGTCAGTGCAGAGTCTGGAGTGCCTACTTATCGCGATCGAAACGGAATATGGCAGCGAAAACCGCCCGTAAAACACGACGAATTCATTAAGCAGCACAGTGCTAGGCAGCGGTTTTGGTCACGCAATATGGTTGGTTGGCGTTTCATGACATCAGCCAAACCGAATGTTGCACACAATATGCTGGCAGATTTGGAAGCCACTGGCCATGTAGGCTGCCTGATTACACAGAATGTCGATGGGCTACATCAGCGTGCCGGCAGTCGAATGGTAATCGATCTGCACGGGCGGGTGGACACCGTGACATGTATCTCCTGCCACCTAAAATTTCCTCGGCAACCATTGCAACAATGGCTAGAAAAACATAATCCTGAATATGCGGCACTAACGGGTGCTATAGCGCCTGACGGTGACGCCGACATTGACGACCTTGATTATTCCGCGATGCAAATTCCTGATTGTGAGTATTGCGGCGGTATACTTAAACCTGACGCAGTATTTTATGGCGATTCAATACCCAAAAAGAGGTTGGCAGATGTTGAACATGAAATGGAAAATGCCAAAGGCCTAGTTGTGATTGGTTCGTCTCTGACGACTTATTCTGGCTATCGGTTTTGTCTTTGGGCCCAACAGCAAAAGAAGCCGATTATTATTATTAATCAGGGCGCCACAAGAGCTGACTCAATAGCAACTGAGCGCACAGATGAACATTGCGGGTTAGTTCTTAAAGCTTGGTTTCAACGAGTTAATTAATCGACAAGATATCTATCAACAACGCTTGCCAATGCTTGTATGTGTTGAGGGTCATCATTGAGACATGGGATATAGTGGAAGTGTTCTCCACCGGCATCAATGAAGCTTTCACGCGCTTCCATATTAATTTCTTCAATAGTCTCCAGACAATCAGAAGAGAAGCCTGGGCACATTATTGCCACGTGCTTAATGCCGTCTTTTGGCATCGACTCCAGTGTTTTATCAGTATAGGGTTGTAGCCATGGCTCGCGTCCAAAACGTGACTGGAATGTTGTCATAACCATGTCTTCATCTAAGCCCATTCGTTCTATAACAAGCCGAGTCGTTTGATGACATAGGCAGTGGTACGGGTCGCCCTTTTTCAGATAACTTTGGGGGGTGCCATGATAAGACATAACGAGTTTGTCGGGCTGACCATGAGCATCTGTATGACGTTTAATGGATGCGCATAGTGCATCTAAAAAAGCCTCTGACTGATGGTAGCCACCAATAAAATTTAATTGAGGCACCCACCTAGTTTTCTTAAAGACTTCGGCAACCGCATCAAATGTTGATCCAGTAGTAGCGCCCGAGTACTGCGGGTACAACGGCAAAACGGTAATATTCCGCACATTCATCTCTGTCAGTTTGTTAATGGCAGATTCAATTGACGGGTTGCCATAGCGCATGCCCAGCACCACTGGAACTTCATCTCCATATTTTTCTGATAATATTTTTTGCACGCCGTCCACTTGCGCCTGGCTATTGACCAAGAGAGGCGAGCCACCTTCGCTCCAGACGCTGCGATATAACTTTGCTGAACGACGCGGTCGGATTCGTAATATAACCAGATTGAGAATTAGCCACCAAAGTAGTCGTGGTACTTCCACCACCCTCGGGTCGCTGAGAAACTGCTTAAGATAGCGCCTTAATTCAGCTGTTTGCGGAGCATCGGGTGTGCCCAGGTTGCACAATAATACCCCGCGCCGGGGACTTGCGCCCTTGTGATCATAGTCGGTTTGGCCTTGATACCGCATTCCTAGTACTCCTAAGCTCACAAATAGTGTCGTTTAAAATTGCTACCTTTTTACCTCGCTGGAGATATCAAGCCCATCACTTGCGATGGCTTTAGTATACGCGACACTCAAAGGTTGGGATTGGTTTTAATAATCCTATTTTATTAGCTGACCGATGGCTATAGCAAGGCTATACTGCCGTCATTTAAATTGAATCGTTTTTCTAATGACCCAGTCTGCTTCCGATCGACGTACTTTCGCAATAATCTCTCATCCAGATGCCGGTAAAACGACAATTACTGAAAAGTTGTTATTACTGGGCAATCTGATTCAGGTAGCAGGTACTGTAAAAGGCCGGAAAAGTGACCGTCATGCTACTTCAGATTGGATGGCGATGGAAAAAGAGCGCGGTATTTCGGTCACTTCATCAGTCATGCAGTTTCCCTATCACAACTGCATGGTTAATTTGCTGGATACCCCCGGTCACGAGGACTTCTCTGAAGATACCTACCGTACGCTAACTGCAGTAGATTCATCATTAATGGTGATTGATGGCGCCAAAGGCGTCGAGGCACGAACGATTAAGCTAATGGATGTGTGTCGATTGCGTGACACGCCCATTCTGACATTCGTTAATAAAATGGATCGTGATATTCGCGATCCTATTGATTTGCTTGATGAGATTGAAAGTGTATTAAAGATTAAAGCTGCACCCATTAACTGGCCAATAGGAATGGGCCGAGAGTTCAAGGGTGTCTACAATTTTTACACCGACACGATTCATGTTTATGTGCAAGGCAAAGGGCATCTGCTGTCAGATGATATTCAAATTCAGGGCCTTGAATCACCCGAAGCGCGAGCAGCTCTTGGTGCTTATGTCGATGATGTGCTTGAGGAAATTGAATTGGTTAGGGGTGCAACCAATCTGTTTGATATGGAACAATTCCTGTCAGGCCAATTAGCGCCCGTATTTTTTGGTACTGCACTGGGTAACTTTGGCATTCGAGAGATGTTAAATGACTTTGTGCGTTGGGCGCCATCGCCCCAACCACGATTTACCGCACAGCGTGAAGTTGTCGCGAGCGAAGAAAGATTCTCTGGGTTTGTGTTTAAAATTCAGGCCAATATGGACCCTAAGCATCGCGACAGAATCGCTTTTTTACGTATTTGTTCCGGGAAATACACCAAGGGTATGAAAATGAAGCATGTTCGCCTAGGCAAAGACGTGCGCGTATCTGATGCTTTCAGTTTTAAAGCGGGAGAGCGTATTTCTGTCGAAGAGGCAATGGCCGGAGATATTATTGGTTTGCATAATCACGGGTCGATTCAGATTGGCGACACCTTTACAGACGGCGAAACGTTAAAGTTTAGTGGCATTCC
>DCBC01000142.1:15019-20114 GCA_002313335.1 Porticoccaceae bacterium UBA1117 | reverse complement strand
CGTAGTCGCCAAAATCATCGCGTAAATGTTTTGCTGACAGTGGCGCTCAAGCCGAGGCATCTAAAGGTGTCTCGGCTTAGCTGTCAGATAGGGAAACTAAATTATCATCTTGTAGGCCAGTAGTTCAATTGGTAGAGCACCGGTCTCCAAAACCGGCTGTTGGGGGTTCGAGTCCCTCCTGGCCTGCCACTTTAATGTCTGAGAATGGTTGAAGCATGAGTGTTGTAGCAGAAGATAAGCAGTACCGATTAGATTGGCTGAAATGGCTGGTTGTTCTTACTTTGCTGGGTGGCGCAATTTATGCTAACTGGTATTATTCTGCGGAGTCAGTACTATACCGCATGGTGGGATTTCTAGTTGTATCGGGTGTTGCTGCGCTAATTGCGTCGCAGACAGCTAAGGGTGCAGCGACTGTCGAGCTGGCGGTTGGTGCTCGCGTAGAGTGGCGTAAGGTCGTTTGGCCTACCAAGCAAGAGAGAAACCAGACTACTTTGATTGTTCTGGCAGTAATTCTACTGATGGCTCTGATTTTGTGGGGAATTGACTCTCTGCTAAGTTGGATTGCCTCATTGATAATGGGTTAGGGGAACAGCATGACGATGCGATGGTATGTGGTTCATGCTTACTCGGGCTACGAGAAGAAGGTTGCGTTGGCAATTCAAGATCGTATAAAAATGAATGAGCTTGGTGATCGGTTTGGTGAGATTTTGGTTCCTACCGAAGAAGTAGTTGAGATGAGAAATGGCCAAAAACGTACTAGTGAGAGAATGTTTTTTCCTGGGTACGTATTAGTCAATATGGAGCTAGATGATGATACCTGGCATCTTGTTAAAGAGACGCCACGAGTCATGGGCTTTATTGGGGGGAAGGCTGACAAGCCTGCACCAATCAGCGATAAAGAGGCTAATTTGATCTTGCAGCGTGTGCAGGATTCTGAAGAAGCTCCAAGGCCAAAAACTTTGTTTGAGCCTGGTGAAATGGTCAGAGTTTGTGACGGACCGTTTAATGACTTCAACGGTACTGTTGAAGAGGTTAACTACGACAAAAGCAAGTTGCGCGTGGCAGTATCTATTTTTGGGCGTTCGACACCTGTCGAGTTAGACTTTACGCAGGTTGAAAAAGCCTAGATATATAATTTGTGGTAGAGGCGCAATTCGGCGCTTTTATCGGGGAGCCAGAGAGGGATACTGCACATTTTTGTAGTCATCCGGAGGCGTTAGCACCCATTTTTGGAGAGTGAGTATGGCTAAGAAAGTAACGGCTTATATAAAGCTGCAAGTTCCTGCCGGTCAGGCAAACCCGAGTCCGCCAGTGGGGCCCGCGTTGGGTCAGCACGGCGTTAATATCATGGAGTTTTGTAAAGGTTTTAATGCACAAACTCAAAGCACTGAGCAGGGTGCGCCGGTTCCTGTCGTTATAACTGTTTACGCCGATCGTAGTTTCACTTTTGAAATGAAGACTCCTCCTGCTTCTTATCTCCTCAAGAAAGCGGCTGGACTAAAAAGCGGTAGTGGTCGTCCCAATACTGACAAAGTTGGCAAGGTCACTCGAGAGCAATTAGAAGAAATTGTTAAAACTAAAGAACCTGATCTTACTGCAGCAAGCCTTGATGCAGCGGTTAGGACCATAGCCGGCTCTGCTCGGTCTATGGGTATTGAAACGGAGGGCGTGTAAATGGCCAAGTTAACTAAGCGCCGTCGCGCGATTAACGAAAAGATTGAACACGGTAAAGTGTATGCTATTAGTGATGCACTCAACCTTTTAAAAGAAATCTCTACTGTTAAGTTTCCAGAGACAGTTGATGTTGCTGTTAACTTGGGTATTGACCCTCGTAAGTCTGACCAGATAGTCCGTGGGGCAACAACGCTTCCAAATGGCTCTGGTAAGACAGTGCGTGTTTGTGTTTTTGCCCAAGGTGCTGCTGCTGAAGCTGCGACCGCGGCAGGTGCTGAATTAGTAGGCATGGACGAGCTAGCTGCTGATATTAAGGCTGGAAACATGAATTTTGATGTGGTTATTGCCAGCCCAGACGCGATGCGTGTTGTAGGGCTTTTGGGTAAGGTGTTAGGACCGCGTGGACTCATGCCTAATCCCAAGTCAGGTACAGTGACACCTGATGTCGCGACTGCGGTTGCCAACGCTAAAGCAGGCCAAGTTCGTTTCCGAGCTGACAAAAGTGGTATTGTCCACGGCGGTATTGGTGTTGTTTCGTTTGACGCAGCAGCGTTGCAGCAAAATTTAGAAGCGTTGATGAGCGATCTAGCGAAAGCTAAGCCGGCGTCAGCTAAGGGCGTGTATGTAAAGAAGATAACTCTTTCATCCACTATGGGCCCAGGATTATTGATCGATCAAGCATCTTTAGAATTTTGATCGGTTAGCAACCTTTGGTTGCTTGGAAGACTTTGGGGTTTGAGCTGGTGGTTTTAGCTTGAGCCGTTAAAGACCGTAGGTTCCCGAAAGGGTTTAATAAGTTTTCTGGTTCTAGAGAGAATTTTCCTACGCAGGCGGTGAACCCGATCTAGCGCTGTTGGCTAGAGAATATTCACCTAAGTGGTCGAAGTGATTCGGCCGAAACTATGGTAAATCGAGGAATTTTATCGTGCCATTGAATCTCGATGATAAAAAAGCAATTGTTGCCGAAGTAAACGAGACAGCAGCTCAGGCTTTATCGCTGGTTGTTGCTGATGCTCGTGGTGTTGACGTTAACGATATGAATGCTTTGCGAACTAAAGCTCGAGCTGAGAACGTGCAATTGCGCGTTATCCGCAACACTTTAGCGAAGCGCGCATTCGCTGAAACTGACTACGCTTGCGTAGAAGAAGTTTTGGTTGGACCGTCCATTTTTGCTTTCTCTATGGAAGATCCTGGTGCTGCAGCGCGTTTATTTAAAGACTTTGCAAAGGGGAATGATTCCTTTGAAGTCAAAGCGTTGTCAGTCAGTGGACAGCTTCTTGGGAAAGATCAGATAGACGTTCTTGCTAACCTACCGACGCTTGAACAAGCTCTCGGTATGCTGGCTTGCGTTACTCTGGCACCTGTCACTAAGTTGGTCAGAACGCTTAACGAAGTACCAACAAAAGTAACTCGGGTCGTAGCAGCAGTTAAAACTCAAAAAGAAGAGGCCGCGTAAGCGTCGTCTCGTAATTAGACAAATATAGGAGGCCCAAAATGGCCCTATCAAATGAAGATATCTTGAATGCAATCGCTGAAATGAGCGTGATGGACGTTGTTGCCCTAGTTAGCGCAATGGAAGAGAAGTTTGGTGTTTCAGCTCAGGCTGCTGTTGCAGTTGCTGCGGCTCCTGCAGGTGGTGGCGATGCTGCTGCTGCTGAAGAGCAAACTGAGTTTGACGTTGTTCTAAGCTCTATTGGCGAGAAGAAAGTAAATGTGATTAAAGCAGTCCGTGCAATCACAGGTCTTGGCTTGAAAGAAGCAAAAGAGCTAGTTGACGGAGCGCCTTCTACTATTAAAGAAGCTGCTTCTAAAAGCGATGCTGAAGAAGCTAAGAAGCAATTAGAAGAAGCTGGCGCAACTGCAGAACTTAAGTAAGTTTTGTAGGCTGGTCGCCTGATTTATCAGGCTGGGCTGAAGGGGCTTTTCCCTTCGGCCCTTTCTTGCTTGTAAGTACGGGAATTTACAAGTATTACGAACTTGAGTCTAGACTCAAGATTGAATAGTCCCAATTTAGTTAACACCGAGGAATGCAAATGGCTTACTCCTTCACTGAGAAGAAACGTATCCGCAAGAATTTTGGCAAGTTGCCAAATACCATGGACTTGCCTTATCTGTTGGCGATCCAGCTTGATTCCTATAAAAAATTCACGCAAAAAGGTGTGTCGGTAGAAGATCGACTGAACACCGGTTTGCACGCTGCTCTTAACTCAATTTTTCCGATTGTTGGGTATTCAGGGCATGCTGCTCTAGAGTACGTCGACTATGTCATGGGCAAGCCAGCTTTTGACGAAGAAGAGTGTAAGCTTCGCGGCGTTACCTATTCAGTTCCCTTAAGGGTAAGGGTGCGCCTAGTTATTTACGACAAAGAGTCGACTAATAAGGCAATTAAGGATATTCGAGAGCAAGAGGTTTATTTGGGAGAGATCCCGCTGATGACCGAAAACGGTACCTTCATTATTAATGGTACTGAGCGCGTCATCGTGTCGCAGTTACACCGATCGCCAGGTGTCATTTTTGATCACGACAAAGGCAAGACTCACTCCTCGGGTAAGTTGCTATACACCGCTCGCGTAATTCCTTATCGCGGTTCTTGGTTGGACTTTGAATTCGACCCTAAAGATGTTTTGTATGTAAGAATTGACCGTCGCCGGAAACTACCAGCCACTATACTATTGCGTGCTTTAGGGTATAACTCTGAAGAGATTCTTGGGAAATTCTTTGATACTAGTATATTCCACTTTAAGAAAGACGTTTTTTCTTTGGAGCTTGATCCAGAAAGACTCCGTGGCGAGATAGCCGTTTTTGATATCAAAGACAAAAAAGGCGCTGTGGTTGTTGAGAAGGGGCGTCGAATCACTGCCCGGCATATTAGAGAGCTTGAGAAAGGTAAAGTGACCACTCTTGAAGTTCCTCAAGAATATCTGATTGGACGCTCGTTAGCACAAGATGCTGCGGACGTAAAAACAGGCGAGTTGTTGCTTGAGTGTAATACTGAAATCACTGAAGAAAATTTAGCATTGATGCTAGAGTCAGGCATTACCGATATCGAGACGCTTTACACAAATGATCTTGACTGTGGGCCGTTTATTTCAGATACCCTCCGTGCCGATCCAGCGCGTACTCAAATGGAAGCATTGGTAGAGATCTACCGAATGATGCGTCCAGGGGAGCCGCCAACAAAAGAGTCAGCAGAGAATCTATTTTTCAACCTGTTCTTCAATATTGAGCGTTATGATCTTTCCTCAGTTGGTCGGATGAAGTTTAACCGTCGTCTCGATCGAGAGGCAGAGCAAGGTGCCGGCATTCTTTATGATGAGCGTTATTTCTCGTTGCTGAAAACTGACGAAGCTCATGACTTGAAAGAGCAGTTTGGTGATGCCACTGACATTGTTGATGTGATGAGTAAGCTCATTTCTATCCG
>DCBC01000142.1:8005-14644 GCA_002313335.1 Porticoccaceae bacterium UBA1117 | reverse complement strand
TCGGTCGGTGAGATGGCTGAAAACCAGTTTAGAGTTGGTTTGGTGCGCGTCGAGCGTGCCGTCAAAGAGCGTCTGGGTGTGGCTGAGTCAGAAGGGCTAATGCCACAGGATTTAGTCAACGCTAAACCCGTTGCCGCCGCCATGAAAGAGTTTTTTGGTTCAAGTCAGCTATCGCAGTTTATGGATCAAAACAATCCATTGTCAGAAGTCACCCACAAGCGCCGTGTTTCTGCGCTAGGGCCTGGTGGTTTGACACGTGAGAGAGCTGGGTTTGAAGTGCGTGACGTCCATCCGACTCACTACGGACGAGTATGTCCGATTGAAACGCCAGAAGGACCCAACATTGGTCTTATTAATTCTCTGGCGACTTATGCGCGAACTAATCATTATGGTTTCATTGAGACACCTTATAGAAAAGTTGTTGACGGCAAAGTAACGTTAGACATTGAGTACTTGTCTGCGATTAATGAATCTCAGTTCGTAATTGCTCAGGCATCAGCTGCTATTAATAGCAAGGATCAATTTGCTGATGATATGGTCGCTGTTCGACACCAGAATGAATTTACAACAAAGGCGCCTGCAGACATCGACTATATGGATGTCTCTCCTCAGCAAGTTGTTTCGGTTGCAGCATCGCTGATTCCCTTCTTAGAGCATGATGATGCTAACCGTGCACTTATGGGATCAAACATGCAGCGTCAAGCCGTGCCGACACTGAGGGCTGAGGCTCCATTGGTTGGTACTGGAATTGAACGAACTGTAGCAAGTGATTCCGGTGTTTGTAAGGTAGCCAAGCGTGGTGGTGTTGTCGAAAGCGTTGATGCCGGCCGTATTGTTGTTCGTGTGGGTGACAGTGAAGTTGAATCTGGCGAAGCGGGTGTTGATATTTATAACCTGACTAAGTACACCAGGTCTAATCAAAACACCTGCATTAATCAGAAGCCAATCGTTAAACAGGGTGATGAGATTTCCCGTGGCGATGTCCTTGCTGATGGACCCTCTGTTGATCTTGGTGAATTAGCACTTGGGCAAAATATGCGTATTGCGTTTATGCCTTGGAATGGATATAACTTTGAGGATTCAATCTTAATCTCTGAGCGTGTCGTTAAAGAAGACCGTTTCACCACGATTCATATTCAGGAGCTCACCTGCGTTGCTCGAGACACTAAACTAGGGTCCGAAGAAATAACTGCTGATATTCCTAATGTTGGCGAAGTCGCTCTGGCAAGACTGGATGAGTCGGGCATTGTGCATATTGGTGCTGAAGTCTCTGCCGGTGATATTTTGGTTGGCAAGGTAACGCCAAAGGGCGAAACCCAGCTCACTCCGGAAGAAAAGCTTTTACGTGCGATCTTCGGAGAGAAAGCTTCCGACGTTAAAGATACCTCACTTCGCGTGCCAACAAGTATTAAGGGTACCGTTATTAACGTTCAGGTCTTCACGCGTGACGGTCTTGATAAGGATCAGCGATCTCTCGATATTGAAAGAGCCGAGCTCGGCCAATTCAGAAAGGATCTTAACGATGAGTATCGTATCGTTGAAAATGCTACCTTAGGGCGTTTATTTGCGGCACTGGATGGCGCTAAAGTTGTCAAAGCTGAAGGTCTTAAGAAGGGTGAGAAGTTAACTGCGGAAGCTGTTACTGATTACTCAACTGCTGACTGGTTCTCTATGCGTATGGAGAAAGCCGAGTTCAATGACCAGATCGCCGCAGCGCAAACCCAACTAGGTGAGCGCCGTACGCAACTGGATGATCGATTTGAAGAGAAGCGCGGTAAGTTACAAAGCGGCGATGATTTGGCGCCTGGCGTTCTTAAAACGGTCAAAGTTTATCTTGCAGTTAAGCGTCGTATTCAGCCTGGTGATAAAATGGCTGGTCGTCACGGAAACAAGGGTGTTATCTCGGTGATTAAACCGGTTGAAGATATGCCTTACGATGAGAACGGTGAGCCGGTTGATATCGTACTTAACCCGTTAGGCGTTCCATCGAGAATGAACGTTGGTCAGGTTCTTGAAGTTCATATGGGAATGGCTGCCAAAGGTCTAGGCGATAAAATTGACGCCATGATTAAGGCGCAAGCAAAGGCTGCAGAAGTACGTAAGTTCTTGCAAGCTGTCTATGATGTGGGCGATACAGTGTATGGCACTGATCTAAAAGAGTTAACTGATAGCGAAGTGCTCGAGTTAGCATCTAACCTGCGTTCAGGTGTTCCTATTGCAACGCCAGTATTTGATGGCGCTCACGAAGTTGAGCTTAAAAGCATGCTAGCGTTGGCTGATTTGCCAGAAAGTGGGCAATCAACCCTTTATGACGGACGCACTGGCGATAAGTTTGATCGCCCAGTAACGGTCGGCTATATGTATATGCTTAAGCTGAATCACCTAGTGGACGACAAAATGCACGCACGCTCGACTGGATCATATAGTCTCGTTACTCAGCAGCCGCTGGGTGGTAAGGCACAGTTTGGTGGGCAGCGCTTTGGTGAGATGGAAGTATGGGCACTGGAGGCTTATGGTGCCGCCTACACGCTTCAAGAAATGCTTACGGTTAAGTCGGATGATGTTGCTGGTCGAACTAAGATGTATAAAAACATCGTCGATGGCGATCACCGAATGGAGCCTGGCATGCCAGAGTCGTTCAACGTGTTGGTCAAGGAAGTTCGCTCTCTTGGTATCAACATGGAGTTGGAAAACGAATAAGCGCTTATTTGCTTAGTGATAGTCGGGGTGACTGATCGCCCCGGCAAACCCAGTTACTGGAGGAAAAGCCTTGAAAGACTTAGTCAATCTACTCAAGCAGAAAGAACAAAATACCGAGTTTGATAACATTCGGATTAGTCTTGCCTCACCAGAAATGATCCGGTCTTGGTCATTTGGTGAAGTAAAGAAGCCTGAAACAATTAACTACCGCACCTTTAAGCCGGAGCGCGAAGGTCTTTTCTGTGCCAAGATTTTTGGTCCAGTGAAAGATTACGAGTGCTTGTGTGGCAAGTACAAACGTATGAAGCATCGTGGCATTGTCTGCGAGAAGTGCGGTGTTGAAGTGACGCTTACCAAAGTGCGACGAGAGCGTATGGGTCATATTGAATTGGCCTGCCCAGTTGCACATATATGGTTCCTGAAGTCTTTACCTTCGCGCATCGGGTTGATGCTCGACATGACACTTCGTGAAATTGAGCGCGTCTTGTACTTTGAGTCCTATGTGGTTACCGATCCAGGTTTAACGACACTAGAAAAAGGCCAATTGCTAACCGATGATGAGTATTTCGAGTCGTTAGAAGAATTTGGCGATGAGTTTGTCGCTACTATGGGAGCTGAAGCTATTCAGTCCCTGTTAAGAGAAATTGTAATGGAAGAGGAAATTGCGGAGATCCGTGAGGAAATCCCCAATACTAAATCTGAAACCAAAATTAAAAAGTTTTCTAAGCGATTAAAATTACTCGAAGCATTCCATGGTTCTGGGAATAAGCCCGAGTGGATGGTTTTACAGGCATTGCCAGTTTTACCGCCTGATTTACGACCTTTGGTCCCATTGGATGGCGGACGTTTCGCGACCTCTGATCTGAATGATCTTTATCGGCGAGTAATCAATCGTAATAATCGTTTAAAGCGTCTTCTTGAGTTGAGTGCGCCAGATATTATTGTTCGCAATGAAAAGCGTATGCTACAAGAGTCAGTCGATGCATTACTTGATAATGGTCGTCGTGGCCGCGCGATAACAGGGTCCAATAAGCGTCCGCTGAAGTCCCTTGCAGACATGATTAAAGGCAAAGGCGGCCGTTTCCGTCAGAACCTATTAGGTAAGCGAGTAGATTACTCTGGGCGATCTGTAATCGTATGTGGTCCGACTCTTCGGTTGCACCAATGTGGTCTTCCAAAGCGTATGGCACTTGAGTTATTCAAGCCGTTTATCTTTAGTAAGTTGGAATTGCGCGGTTTGGCAACGACGATTAAAGCTGCTAAGAAAATGGTTGAGCGTGAAGAGTCTATAGTGTGGGATATTCTCGATGATGTGATCCGTGAGCATCCAGTATTGTTGAATCGGGCACCGACGCTCCACCGTCTTGGCATTCAGGCCTTTGAGCCTGTGCTAATTGAAGGTAAAGCGATTCAGCTGCATCCCCTTGTTTGTGCTGCATTCAATGCTGACTTCGATGGCGATCAGATGGCTGTTCACGTGCCACTTACGATAGAGGCGCAGATGGAATCACGCGCTTTGATGATGTCGACAAATAATATTCTGTCTCCTGCATCTGGGGAGCCGATTATCGTGCCGTCACAGGACGTTGTACTTGGTCTCTATTACATGACTCGTCATAAGGTCAATGCAGTTGGCGAAGGTATGATTTTTGCCGATGGTAGAGAAGCGTCTCGAGCATATTACTCAGATAACGTTGAGCTTCAAGCAAGAGTAAAAGTTAGAATCGTTGAGGTTTTAGTTGATGAAGTGACTGGCGAGCGCACTGAAGAGCGCAAGATGGTTGACACTACTGTTGGCCGTATTCTTCTGTGGGAGTCAGTTCCTGAAGGTCTGCCATTTAGCTTAGTAAACAAGCCGATGGTTAAAAAGGCCATATCGCTTATTTTGAATGAGTGCTATCGGCGCGTAGGTCTTAAAGATACCGTAATCTTTGCTGACCAACTAATGTATACCGGATTCAAATTTTCTACTCGTTCTGGTGCATCCATTGGCGTCAATGATTTCGTTATTCCAGATGACAAGACTGAAATTATTTCTGCGGCTGAAGATCAGGTGCGAGAAATTGTTAGCCAATTTGCCTCTGGTCTTGTGACTCAAGGTGAGCGATACAACAAAGTGATCGATATCTGGTCGCAGGCAAATGATCGCGTTGCCAAGTCAATGATGAAGGGTATTAGTACTGAGAAAGTAACCAACCGTGATGGCGAGATAGAAGAACAGGATTCTTTCAACTCAGTGTTCATTATGGCTGATTCTGGTGCTCGTGGTTCCCCAGCACAGATACGGCAGCTAGCAGGTATGCGTGGTCTGATGGCGCGGCCTGATGGGTCGATTATTGAAACTCCGATTACGGCCAATTTCCGTGAAGGTTTAACGGTAATGCAGTACTTCATCTCTACTCACGGCGCGCGTAAAGGCTTGGCTGATACTGCGTTGAAGACAGCTAACTCAGGGTACCTTACTCGTCGTCTGGTTGACGTCTCTCAGGACGTAGTTGTTACGGAAGTTGATTGTGGTACTACTGAAGGTCTATTGATGGCTCCGGTCATTGAAGGCGGAGATATTATCTCTTCATTAGGCGATCGAATTCTTGGACGTGTTCTTGCTAAGGACGTCAATAAGCCAGGTACTGAAGAAATAGCGGTCGCGGCCGGTACGATGATCGATGAGCAATGGGTTTTGCATATTGAGAAGTTGAGTATCGACGAAGTGATTGTGCGTTCGCCAATCACCTGTGAAGTACGTCATGGTATTTGCTCTGCGTGTTACGGCCGTGACTTGGCGCGAGGACATCGCGTCAATCAGGGTGAAGCGGTGGGTGTGATTGCTGCGCAGTCAATTGGTGAGCCAGGAACACAGCTTACGATGCGGACTTTCCATATTGGTGGTGCCGCGTCTCGAGCGTCTGCTGTAGACAGTGTTAAGGTTAAACAAGACGGTGTCATTCGCCTTATTAACCTCAAGACGGTTCAGAATAAAGACAAGAATCTGGTCGCAGTTTCTCGCTCAGGAGAGCTTGCTATTGCGGATGAAAATGGTCGTGAGCGCGAGCGGTACAAGCTTCCTTATGGCGCGTTAATCAGAGTTGCTGATGGTGCGGCTGTTTCAGCTGGCGATGTTATCGCTAACTGGGATCCGCATACTCATCCAATTGTTACTGAAGTGGCTGGTAAGGTTGCATTCTCCGGAATGGAAGAGGGCTTGAGTGTCCGCCAGCAGACTGATGATATGACTGGTTTGACGAGCATCTCGGTCATTGATCCTAATGATCGAAATGCTGCAGGTAAAGAACTGAAGCCGATGATCTCGTTGACTGACAAAAAGGGTAAAGAGCTTATCTTCCCTAACTCGACTGTCCCTGCACACTATCCGTTGCCGGCTAATGCGAGTATTAATGTGATAGACGGAGATACGATTGATATTGGGCAGATCATTGCTCGTATCCCGCAAGAGGCGGGCGGTACTAAAGATATTACCGGTGGTCTACCGAGAGTCGCTGATTTGTTTGAGGCACGTAAGCCTAAAGATCCAGCTATCCTTGCGGAGATTACAGGAACTGTTACCTTGGGTAAGGAAACCAAAGGCAAGTTGCGTTTAGTCATCTCTCCTGATGATGGCCAGCCATTACCAAATGGTAAGATGCAATATGAGGAACTGATCCCTAAGTGGCGTACTCTGAGCGTGTTTGAAGGTGAGCATGTTGAGAAGGGCGAGGTTATTTCTGATGGACCACCTATTCCTCACGACATTTTGCGTCTTAAAGGTATTAGTGAGTTGGCTAAGTATATCGTTAATGAAATCCAAGACGTCTACAGACTTCAGGGTGTAAAAATTAATGATAAGCACATCGAGGTTATTACTCGCCAGATGCTGCGTAAGGTTGAAATTACAGATATGGGTGATTCGACGTTAATTCGCGGTGAGCAGGTCGAGTATCG
>DCBC01000142.1:5514-7626 GCA_002313335.1 Porticoccaceae bacterium UBA1117 | reverse complement strand
CGAGCGGCAGTTGCTCGGTATTACTAAGGCGTCTCTCGCAACTGAGAGCTTCATCTCAGCCGCCTCGTTCCAGGAGACAACTCGAGTACTTACAGAGGCTGCTGTAACAGGCAAGTCTGATCCTCTGAGAGGTTTAAAAGAAAATGTGGTGGTAGGGCGACTGATTCCAGCAGGAACTGGATTGTCGTACCATGCGCAGCGACGTAAGAGTCGTGAAGCAGAAGTAGAGTCTACGATGACAGCAGCAGATGTTGAAGCAGCATTAAGCGAAGCATTGAGTGCGGAAATGTTAGACGACTAAGGGAGAATTACATAACGACTAATGCCTTTTCAATGTTGTGATCAGAGTGTTGATATGAATATTGTTAAGGCAAGTAGTAATGTGTGCTTGACTCCCGCTAGTGCGGTAATTAAAATGCCGCTCCCTTTTGGGTGTAGTTTCAGTGTTTAGGGACTATGTTCAAGGAACAAACAGTCTTTATAAAAAGACTTTTTTAATTTGGAGAAAAATTGCATGGCAACGATCAACCAGTTGGTTCGTAAGCCGAGAAAGCGCAAAGTTAGTAAAAGTGACGTACCAGCATTGCAGGCCTGTCCTCAGCGCCGTGGTGTATGTACCCGCGTTTATACAACAACTCCGAAGAAGCCAAACTCTGCACTTCGCAAAGTGTGCCGTGTTCGCCTTACCAGTGGCTATGAAGTAACTTCATACATTGGTGGTGAAGGCCACAACTTGCAAGAGCACAGTGTTGTGTTGATTCGTGGTGGTCGTGTAAAGGATCTTCCAGGTGTTCGCTACCATACGGTACGTGGCACATTGGATACAGCGGGTGTGAACGGCCGTACTCAGCGTCGTTCAAAGTATGGTACTAAGCGGCCTAAGGGCTAATTGCGTAGTAATCGGTTAACAATCAAGTAAGGCTAGGGCCTATCCCTAGACAAACCTGAAGAGAAGGGCAAAACGATGCCAAGAAGAAGAGTAGCAGCAAAGCGAGAGATCTTACCGGATCCGAAATTTGGTAATATCACCCTTGCTAAATTTATGAACCACGTGATGGTTAGTGGCAAGAAATCAGTCGCTGAGCGTATTGTATATGGCGCCTTAGATATAGTGGAAGAGCGCTTAAAGAAGAGCCCAGTGGAAGTGTTTGAAGAAGCGCTAGACAACGTAGCCCCATTAGTTGAGGTTAAGTCACGGCGTGTAGGTGGTGCCACCTACCAAGTGCCTGTAGAGGTCCGTCCATCGCGACGCACTGCACTGGCAATGCGTTGGTTGGTAGATTACGCACGTAGCCGTGGTGAGAAGTCCATGCCACAGCGTCTAGCTGGAGAGCTGATTGATGCATGTCAAGGCAAAGGCGGTGCGGTTAAAAAGCGTGAAGACGTGCATCGTATGGCAGAAGCGAACAAGGCGTTCTCGCACTTCCGTTTCTAAACTTCGCTGTAATAGAAGATGTTCTCAAAAAGGTGGCTATAATAGCCACCTTTTTGTGTTTTAAATAAAAGGAAAAATATTGTGGCACGCAAGACCCCGATCGATCGCTATCGCAACATTGGCATTTGTGCTCACGTTGATGCAGGAAAAACCACGACCACTGAGCGGGTGCTTTTTTATACCGGAATGTCACATAAGATTGGTGAGGTGCATGACGGTGCTGCCACTATGGATTGGATGGAGCAGGAGCAGGAGCGTGGAATTACCATAACGTCTGCAGCGACAACCTGTTTTTGGAGCGGTATGGATGCACAGTTTGAAGATCATCGCATCAATATCATTGATACCCCCGGGCACGTAGATTTTACCATTGAGGTTGAGCGATCTCTGCGTGTGCTTGATGGTGCTGTTATTGTCTTGTGCGGTTCATCTGGAGTTCAGCCACAAACAGAAACTGTATGGCGGCAAGCTAACAAATATGAAGTACCGCGTATGGTCTTCGTCAATAAGATGGATCGCGCTGGCGCCGATTATCTAATGGTTGTAGAGCAACTTAAAGAGCGTCTTGGCGCATTGCCCGTTCCACTGCAGCTTACCATTGGCGCCGAAGAAAAATTTAAGGGCGTTGTTGACTTAGTCAAAATGAAATCCATCTTCTGGAGTGAAACAGATCAGGG
>DCBC01000142.1:0-5137 GCA_002313335.1 Porticoccaceae bacterium UBA1117 | reverse complement strand
AGATGCATGAAAATTTGGTCGAGGCCGCCGCGGAGGCGACTGACGAGCTAATGGAAAAATATCTCGAAGGCGAGGCCCTAAGCGAATCGGAAATTAAGCAGGGATTGCGGATCAGAACATTAGCGAATGAGATTGTTCCGGTCCTGGGCGGGTCAGCGTTCAAAAATAAAGGTGTTCAGGCGATGTTGGATGCCGTCATTGAATATTTGCCGTCGCCTACAGAGGTTAAGGCGATTGAAGGTGAGATGGAAAATGGCGACAAAGCAGTGCGTAGTGCTAATGATAGCTCACCTTTCTCGGCACTGGCGTTCAAAATTGCTACTGACCCTTTTGTTGGTACCTTAACGTTTATGAGAGTCTATTCAGGCACTCTGGAAAGTGGCACAGCGGTCTATAACTCGGTGAAAATGAAGCGCGAGCGCGTGGGTCGTATGGTACAGATGCATGCCAATAGTCGCGAGGAGATTAAGGAAGTTCGGGCTGGTGATATAGCTGCAGCGATTGGATTAAAAGATACTACCACGGGCGATACTCTCTGCTCTGAGGACAATAAGATTGTTCTTGAGCGTATGGAATTCCCTGAACCCGTCATTTCTGTTGCTGTTGAGCCCAGAACAAAAGCCGATCAAGAGAAGATGGGTGTTGCCCTTGGTAAACTTGCCCAAGAGGATCCTTCGTTTAGGGTTAAAACAGACGAAGAGAGCGGGCAGACGATCATTTCAGGGATGGGAGAGCTGCACCTTGATATTCTTGTCGATCGCATGCGCCGCGAGTTTACTGTAGAAGCTAATATTGGTAAGCCTCAGGTGGCTTATCGTGAAACCATTCGCAATAGCTGCGAAATCGAAGGGAAGTTTGTTCGACAGTCTGGCGGTCGTGGGCAATATGGTCATGTTTGGTTAAAGTTTGAGCCGGCCGAAGACTCAGGCGCTGAAGGGTTAGAGTTTGTCAATGAGGTGGTTGGGGGAAGTGTACCCCGAGAGTATATACCTGCAGTGGCTAAGGGGATTGAGGAGCAAATGCAGAATGGAATTCTGGCTGGTTATCCATTATTGGGTGTTAAGGCTACCCTGTATGACGGTTCTTACCATGACGTTGATTCGTCTGAAATGGCATTTAAGATTGCTGGCTCGTTGGCGACTAGAAAGTTAACTGAGTTTGGTGGTGCTGTTTTGTTAGAACCGACTATGAAGGTTGAGATTGTCACTCCTGAGTCAAATATGGGGGATGTGGTCGGAGATCTCAATCGCCGTAGAGGTATTATATTAGGGATGGAGGATAATGCGATAGGTAAGGTTATTAATGCTGAGGTGCCTCTCGGTGAAATGTTTGGTTATGCGACGGATCTTCGGTCTGCTACACAGGGGCGTGCCACTTTCACTATGGAATTCGATAAGTACTCCGAGGCGCCAAAAAACATTACCGAAGCGGTAATGGCGAAAAATATGAGCTGATTGCCTCATGGTCAAATTATCAGACAAAAAAAACCCCCGATGGCACCTACCATCGGGGGTTTTTTCTTCAAGGACATTCGTTACTTAGCGTCTTTGAGTTCCTTAGCCGCCGCGATAACATCAGTAGCGATGTTCTGCGGGCAAGGCAAGTAGTGAGCAAATTCCATCGAGAACTGCCCGCGACCTGAGGTCATAGTGCGTAGATGGCCAATATAGCCAAACATCTCTGACAATGGAACATCGGCCTTAATGCGAACGCCTGTAACACCGGGCTCTTGATCCTTAATCATACCGCGACGACGATTCAAGTCACCGATTACATCACCAACATGATCTTCAGGTGTGTAAACGTCTACTTTCATGATGGGCTCAATGATCTGCGGACCTGCTTTAGGCATAGATTGGCGGAAAGCGCCTTTTGCGGCAATCTCAAACGCAACTGCTGAGGAGTCAACGGCGTGGAAGCCGCCATCATATAGCTCAACTTCAACATCAAGGACAGGATAGCCAGCCAACGGACCTTGATCCATCATGCCTTTAAAGCCTTTCTCGATTGCTGGGAAAAATTCCTTAGGAACATTACCACCGACTACTTTCGAGCTGAAAACAAAACCTGTTCCGGGCTCGCCTGGTTTGATGCGATAATCGATCTTTCCAAACTGACCAGAACCACCCGACTGCTTTTTGTGAGTGTAGCTGTCTTCGAGCGCTGTAGTAATAGTTTCACGGTAAGCAACCTGCGGCTGACCAACAATTAAATCTACACCGTACGTTCGGTTTAGGATATCTACCTTGATGTCTAGGTGTAACTCGCCCATTCCTTTGAGAATGGTTTCACCAGAGTCTTCGTCGGTTTCAACCCGAAATGAAGGGTCCTCAGCAATCATCTTGCCAATAGCAATACCCATCTTCTCAGAGCCGCCTTTATCCTTAGGCTTGACCGCGATAGAAATAACTGGCTCAGGGAAAATCATCGGTTCCAGTGTCACCGGGTGCTTGGGGTCACAAAGAGTATGACCGGTTTGCACGTTCTTCATACCTACAATAGCGATAATATCACCCGCCTGAGCGCGATCAATCTCGTTCCGGTCATCAGCATGCATCTCAACCATTCGACCAATACGTTCGGTTTTTCCAGTAAAGGAGTTAAGAATAGTGTCTCCCTTGTTGAGTACGCCTGAGTAAACGCGCACAAACGTCAATGCACCGAAACGGTCATCCATAATTTTAAAGGCAAGTGCTTTGAGAGGCTCAGTGATTGAAACAATAGCTCTATCGCCGGTCTCATTACCATCTTCGTCAGTTAATGGTTGAGGCACTACATCGGTTGGGCAAGGTAAGTAGTCGACAACGGCGTCGAGAACCATTTGAACGCCCTTGTTTTTAAATGCTGAACCACAGTAAGTTGGAAAGAAGTCCAGTGCAATGGTGCCCCTACGAACACACATCTTAACATCTTCTATTGAGGGCTCTTCGCCTTCCATATAGGCCATCAGTAAATCATCATCTTGCTCAAGAGCAGTTTCGATCATCATTTCACGGTACTGTTCGACTTCGTCAACCATATCAGCCGGGATATCGACAATTTCATAGTTCTCAGGGAGACCAGAGTCATCCCATACATATGCCTTTCGCTCAAGAAGATCGACCAATCCAACAAAATTTTCTTCAACGCCGATCGGAAGACACATCACAAGTGGATTAGCACCCAGTACGTCCTTAACCTGTTTGACTACGCGCAAAAAGTCAGCGCCCATACGGTCAAGCTTATTGACGAAGATAACTCTAGCGACTTCTGACTCGTTAGCGTACCGCCAGTTAGTTTCTGACTGGGGCTCAACACCTCCAGAACCACAAAACACACCAACGCCGCCATCAAGCACTTTCAATGAGCGATAAACTTCAACAGTAAAGTCTACGTGTCCGGGAGTATCAATGATGTTAAAGCGATGGTCTCTCCAGTAGCAGGTAGTAGCTGCTGACTGGATAGTGATTCCGCGCTCTTGCTCTTGCTCCATAAAGTCAGTCGTGGCTGCGCCATCATGGACTTCACCGGTCTTATGAATCTTACCGGTAAGCTTTAGAATTCTTTCAGTAGTTGTGGTTTTTCCAGCATCAACGTGTGCAAAGATGCCAATGTTTCTGTAGTGAGATAATTCAGTCATTATTCTGCTCAATTTTAAAAGTCTGGTGATTTTAGGGCCTGCAAAACGCGCGCGAGTATACAGGATATTAGCCTCGAAGCGGGCATAAATTAGAATATAAAGGTTAAATTTTCCATAATTACTAGTTTTACTCGCTCTGTGGTGCAACATACGCTGGTTTTTCGAAAAAAACGCAAAAAAACGCAAAAAATCCTATATTTAATGTCAAAGAGCGTTGACTCTTGTGAACCGAAGTATAAGATGGCCACCTTCGACCGCGACGTATCTAAAACACCACGTCACAAGCCGAACAAATTTAACATAGATGCCTATTGAGGAGACGCTGAGATGGCTAAAGAAAAGTTTGAAAGAAATAAGCCGCATGTGAATGTCGGCACCATTGGGCACGTTGACCACGGAAAGACAACATTGACTGCGGCTATGACGCGCGTCTGTGCAGAAGTTTTTGGTGGCACAATGCAGGCGTTTGATCAAATTGACAATGCACCTGAAGAGCGCGAGCGCGGAATTACTATTTCCACAGCTCACGTTGAGTATGATTCAGCCATTCGTCACTATGCGCACGTTGATTGCCCAGGTCACGCTGACTATGTAAAGAACATGATTACAGGTGCTGCTCAGATGGACGGCGCTATTTTGGTGTGTGGAGCAACTGATGGCCCAATGCCTCAGACTCGCGAGCACATCCTGTTGTCACGTCAGGTCGGTGTACCTTACGTTGTAGTATTCTTGAACAAAGCTGATTTGCTGGCTGAAGATTGCGGTGGTGTTGGTTCAGAAGAATATGAAGAGATGCTTGAGTTGGTTGAGATGGAGCTGCGTGAGCTGCTTGATCTATATGAGTTTCCTGGTGATGACACGCCCATTATTGTTGGTTCTGCGCTGATGGCGTTAGAAGGTAAGGATGAACATGAGTTAGGCACTACGGCTGTTAGAAAGCTTGTAGAAGCGCTGGACACTTATATTCCTGAGCCAGTACGTGCTGTTGATCAGCCGTTCTTGATGCCGATTGAGGATGTGTTCTCAATTGCGGGTCGTGGAACTGTTGTTACTGGCCGTATTGAGCGTGGTATTGTTAAGGTTGGCGAAGAGATCGAAGTTATTGGTATCGCTGACACGTCGAAGACTACCTGTACAGGTGTTGAGATGTTCCGTAAGTTCCTTGATGAGGGGCGTGCTGGAGAGAATTGTGGTATTTTATTGCGCGGCACTAAGCGTGAAGAGGTGCAGCGTGGTCAGGTACTGGCTAAGCCAGGCTCTGTTAAGCCGCATACTAAGTTTGAGTCAGAGATTTATGTCCTGTCTAAAGATGAGGGTGGTCGTCATACACCATTCTTTAAAGGGTACCGTCCGCAGTTTTACTTCCGTACCACGGATGTAACCGGCGCATGTGAGTTACCTGAAGGTACTGAAATGGTCATGCCGGGTGATAACGTGCAAATGACTGTTGAGCTGATTCACCCGATTGCGATGGAAGACGGTCTTCGTTTTGCAATTCGTGAAGGTGGTCGTACCGTT
>DCBC01000145.1 GCA_002313335.1 Porticoccaceae bacterium UBA1117 | reverse complement strand
GTAGTTCACATTCCTCTTTTTAGCTCAACCTGCGCGAGATGCCCTGAGAAGATTGCATATCAATGGAAGGCAGGTACCACCAAATGGCTATGCCCACTTTAACCCTGCTGCTTATCGGCAATGGGGCTTACAGGCTTGGTCTACTAAAAAGGTTCCCATATCGCACGTTAAACCAAAATGGCCCCTGTCTCTGTGGTTCGGGCGGTAAGTTTTCAGCTAACCATATTATCTTTAGAGCATCCCCTAACAAAAAACTGCTGATAATTTCTTATATGGGCTCTAATGCTCTTGATTTTTTCACCGGACATTAATAAAGTGAGGTCAATACAAGAATCGACGCCAAATATATAGTGTTGAGCCATTAATAACTAAGAGGAATTTAAGTATGTCATTGGAAATTGTAACAGCAGGTTTAAAAGAGAAAGTAGGTGAAGATTGCGGTTTGGGAGCGACGCTAAAGTTTGATTTTGGCGATGATGGCGTACTACTTTTAGACGCAACGCAAGTACCTAATGCAATTAGCAATGATGATGGTGACGCACAGTGCACCATGGTGATTAGCATAGAGAACTTTATGGAAATGGCCGAAGGAAAGCTGGATGGCACTGCGGCCTTTATGTCTGGAAAGCTAAAGATTCAAGGAGATATGGGTATCGCCATGAAACTAGGGCCGATCCTAGCTTAAACGACATTTAAGTAGTCCTTTAAGATGCCCCGCTATTTGTTTAGTGGGGCATTTTTTTATTTCCGCTTTGGCATAATACCCATATGCTTGCTGATGATACCAAGCATGACCTCGTCAGCACCGCCACCAATGGAGGCCAAGCGCCCATCTCGATAAGCACGCGCTACGGGACTATCCCACATGTAGCCCATTCCACCCCAATACTGAAGACAACTGTCGGTCACCTCGCGAGACAGCCTACCAGCCTTTAACTTTGCCATAGATGCCTTTAGCGTCACGTCTTGGCCATTAATATAGCCCTCTACCGCATCATAGGTTAAGGCTCGCAAGCACTCGACGTCCGTTTGTAATTCAGCTAATCGGAAATGTACAACTTGGTTATCAAGTATCGATTTCCCAAATGCCTGACGCTGACGGGTGTATTCAATGGTGTCATTAATGACGAATTCCATCATCTTTAAATTACCTGCCGCTGCGTAAATACGCTCCTCTTGAAATTGCTCCATTTGATAGCGAAAACCTGCACCTTCTTCACCAATCAGGTAACGCTGAGGTACACGTACATCGTCGAAGAAAATTTGTGCGGTATCAGAGGAACGCATGCCTAATTTATTCAGTTTTTCCGATAACGAGATACCGGGCAGATTCATCGGCACAACGATCAGTGATTTATTAGCATGTGGTCCATCGCTGCTGGTGTTGGCCAACAAACAAATAAAGTCTGCTTGGGTAGAATTAGTAATCCACATCTTAGTGCCATTAATAATGTAGTCATCACCATCTTTTACAGCGGTGGTTTTAATCGCTGAAACATCTGAGCCTGCATGGGGTTCCGATACGGCGATAGAACACACCATGTCACCGGCAATGGCAGGGACTAAAAATTCTTTACGCAGCTCATCACTGCCATGATTAGCCAGCGCAGGTGTTGCCATATCAGTTTGTACACCAATAGCCATACCCACGCCCCCTGATCGAATACGCCCAAGCTCTTCGGAGAATACAACCTCATAACTATAATCAAGTCCCATGCCACCAAACTCTACTGGCCTGGCGATACCCAGCAAACCAAGGTCACCCATTTTTTTGAATAGCGTGTGAGCGGGGAAAATACCCTCCTCTTCCCACTGGTCGGCAAAGGGATTGATCTCTTTATCAATAAATTGGGCAATAGTATTGCGAATGGCTTCATGTTCTGGGGTAAAAATCATAGTTGGTCTCCGCCAATATACCCGCGCCTAGACGCAGGGATATCAAAAAGTTATTTAACGTTACTGTTTTGGCCGCCCATGGTCTGGGCCTTGATAAGTGAGGGTGAGTTATTGCACTGCCAACCCGTGGGTTTGTTGGTTGCTGTTGAAAACCCCATGCTCAAAGCCCAAATTGACGTGCAGCTAAGTCGCGCATAATTTCCTCAGAGCCACCACCAATGGCGTTAACTCTGACCTCGCGATAAATCCGCTCTACCCTGTTACCTCTCATATACCCGATACCGCCCAGAATTTGCATAGCTTCTCGTGCACAAAACTCCATAGTCTGGCTACATTGAACTTTTAGCATTGCAATATCACCCGCACTTTCATTACCGCTCTGTACTTCTCGACATATTAGCTGGAGATAAGCTTGAGTGGCATTAATACGCATCTTCATATCGGCAATTTTATGCCGAATTACCTGGTGATCTGCCAAACGTTTTCCAAAGGTTTTTCGCTCACTCGCCCAAGCCACGGCGTCCTCAAGGCACACCCTAGAAAACCCTTCCATTGCTGCAGACATGGCTAAACGCTCAGCATTGAAGTTATTCATAATGACACTGAAGCCTTTATTTTCTTGTCCAATCAGATTGCCAACGGGAACCTGTACATTATCAAAATAAATAGTCGCTGTATCTGAACACCACCAGCCCTGCTTTTTGTCTAAGGCCGTACGTGAGACGCCTTCAGCATCAGCAGGAATAAGTAGTGCCGATACTCCGCTAGCACCCTCCCCCCCAGTTCTAACCGCCGTCGTAAACCAGTTAGCGTTCATACCACCGGTGATATAAGTCTTTGAACCGTTGACCACATAGTGATCGCCCTCTAGCCGCGCTGTGGTTGTTAGGTGCGCCACATCCGAGCCTGCTCCAGGCTCTGTAATCGCCAATGAAATACGTTTAGTACCTGCCAATACCGGTGGAGCAATCATTTGCTTCACTTCATCACTGCCAAAATTGATGATCGGTGGCAATGCAATACCATGCACCATTAAGGTTGCGCCGACTCCACCCACAGCAATACGAGCTATTTCTTCGTTAAGAATAATGCCATACCAGATATCAATCCCTTCTGACACACCGCCAAACTCTTCTGGATAGCCCAACCCGAGAATGCCAACCGCCGCTGATTTAGGCCATAGCTCATCAGGGAGCCGGCCGTCTTCATCCCATTGCGCAGCGTAGGGAATCACTTCACGATCAAAGAAACGCCGCAATTGCGCCCGCCATTCATGGTGCTCGGGTTTCAAAAAAGGGTTGGGTAGTCGAGCGCTATCAAAATCTAATGACATAATAATTTCCGATTCATTGGTTTTATGCACAAATAGTAGGCAGGTACTTGCCAGCAAGCAAGGTAATCAGCGCCATATTGTTAGGAATAAACGCCAACAAAAGTTCTTATTTACGACGATAATCTCGGGGTGAAACACCATGCCAGCTTTTAAATGCACTAGAAAAAGACCCCTGATCAGCATAACCCAGTAGAAACGCTATTTCGGTAATCCCAAGACGTCCATCGGACAGATAGCGTAGTGCAATTCGAGATCGAACTTCTTGCAAAATATTTAAAAAATTTGTATCTCGGTCTGATAGCCGGCGCTGCAAGGTGCGGCGAGAAACATTCAGTTTGCTGGCCAGCTTGTCGATAGTGACTTCTCCTTCTGGCAAGTATTGAGCAATCGATTGCCTGAGACTAAACAGTAACTCATCGGATGGGTCTTCATCTTCAAAAAAATCTCGAAATGGATGACTATGATCCGGTCCCTCTTGGTAGTCCTGCTTTAGCATGGGCAGGTGGAGCGCATCTCTATGAAAGAAAATACTACTATGGGACTGATCAAAACTAAGGTTACTGCCAAACAGCATCTCCAAATTAACTAGATTTATAGGTTTTGCATAACTAAAACTGGCTTTAACAACGTTAACGGGCATGATACAGATGGAATTAATGATTCTTACCGAAGCAGACAACATCTCATCTGACAGAAAGCGTTTTCGCTGGGTACCTAATAATAGAGGCTCCCATCGTAACTCTACGAGTTCGCCATCACGATGAGCCCGAATTTCACCAATGTCACCCCGTAATTTTAGGGTGCTAGGCATGAGGTTAAGATAATCTCTAAAGGACTTGCATACCGTTGCCATATACAACTGGAAATTTAATCCCTTAAGATGCTGAATCCGACCCACGGTTAAGGCTATATCTGGATCGTTTGACGCAAGGGCAACCGCTTGATAAAGACGGTAATAAATTATTACCGGAAATCTGCGATCTGGAATGCTGAGATCTTTTACATCCAATCCCGCCTCACTCAGCAAAAGCTGTTGGCTCACGCCTAGCTGCTCTGCCACTTGCAATAGCGTAATCAGTGGTGCCGCATAGACGGACCATGAAGGGTCAATAATCTGATCTATTGGCTCAGGTTTAGGCATCAAGTACAGTTATTCAAATGTTTTTAAGGAGCGCTCAGTTTAGCACCCACTATAAAATTGATACAACGATTCTCAGAATGAAATTATTAAAGACTTAATGAAAAAATCTATTTTTCTACCCCCTAATCCTATTGACTTATTGGCTA
>DCBC01000005.1 GCA_002313335.1 Porticoccaceae bacterium UBA1117 | reverse complement strand
GGTGTTGTCTTAATTTTATCAGTGAAGCTTTCAATCACCACTTGTTCTAAATCGGGGTCATATATCCACAATACAGTGCCGTCAGAAACCAGCTTTTGCTCCATGGGTTGAATAATATGCCAGAGCATCTTTCCAGGCTTGGCGAGCTTAAAAACCCCTTCAGCAGACTCTATTAAAGTCCCATCGGCATCGAACAACTGTTGACTAAAACTGGCCGACATAGTTTCTATCGGCTGTAAAAGTGCCGACAACCTTTGGCTAGCCGTATCACTATTAGCAGCATTGCTAGCCGACAGGACTAGCCCCAGAAGGATATATCGATAAATAGTCATAACTGTACTTTTTTTAAAACTCATTTATGGTCCGGAACTAAAATTTCACGAGCACCATTGCTACTCATGGCGCTGACGATACCCGTTTCTTCCATCTGCTCAATCAACCTTGCAGCTCTGTTGTAACCCACCCGCAACTTACGCTGAACTGAGGATATCGAAGCTTTACGACTCTCCAGTACAAAGGCGACTGCCTCGTCATAGAGCGGATCCGATTCGGCGCTGTCACTGCCCTCCTCGCCACCTTCAAACCCAGGCACCGCAATGGAGGATACAGCGCGTTCGTCAGTAATCTCTGACAAATAATTTGGCGTACCTCTGCGTTTCCAGTCTGCAACTACCTTGTGCACTTCATGGTCGTCAACAAAAGCTCCGTGAATACGTTCTGGTACACTGGTGCCAGGCGGCAAGTAGAGCATGTCACCATGCCCCAGTAGCTGCTCAGCACCACCCTGGTCAAGGATTGTGCGTGAGTCGATCTTTGATGATACCTGGAAGGCGATTCGAGTTGGCACGTTCGCCTTGATAAGGCCCGTAATAACGTCAACCGAGGGCCTCTGTGTCGCTAGAATCAAATGGATTCCAGCGGCGCGCGCTTTTTGAGCAATACGCGCTATTAGTTGCTCTACTTTTTTGCCGACGATCATCATCATGTCGGCAAATTCATCAATCACTATTACAATATAAGGAAGTGATTCCAGCGTGGGCGCTTCAGGGACTTCTTGCTCTGCATCCCAACCCATAGCACTTGGGTCGAACGTCCAAAGTGGGTCGACAATCGGATTTTCAGCCTTAATGGCATCTTCGATTTTTCGGTTATAGCCAGCAATATTACGCACGCCAAGTGCTGCCATCAGTTTATAGCGTCGCTCCATTTCACCAACACACCAGCGCAGACCGCTAGCGGCATCCTTCATGTCGGTAATTACCGGCGTCAATAGGTGCGGAATATCATCATATATTGAAAGCTCCAACATCTTTGGATCTATCAATATGAGTTTGACCTCATCAGGAGATGCCTTAAACAATAGGCTTAAGAGCATTGCGTTAATACCCACTGACTTACCTGAGCCAGTGGTGCCCGCGACCAGTAAGTGAGGCATTCGAGCAAGGTCAGCTACGGTAGGTACACCCGCGATATCATTACCCAGAGCCAATGTTAGCGGTGAGGTTGAACGGTCGTACGCTTCGGAAGAAAGGACTTCACTCAGACGAACCATTTGGCGTTTTTCATTAGGTATTTCTATACCCACCACCGATTTTCCAGGAATAACTTCAACTACGCGAACGCTGATAACAGCCATTGAGCGAGCTAAATCTTTGGCCAAACCACTAATGCGACTCACTTTTATGCCTGCAGCAGGCTGAATCTCAAATCTCGTCACCACTGGGCCTGGCAGTACCTCAACCACTTCAGCACTAATCCCAAAGTCCAGTAACTTTAACTCTAGAAGTCGAGAGAGATGTTCTAAAGAATCGGCCGAGTAGCCTGTTACACCACTATTATCGGCAGGGTCCAGGAGATTAATTGGTGGAAGTGAGCCAATCACTTGGCTGTCATCGAACAGCTTTTGTTGCTTTTCTCTCAGTACCCGAGGGCTCTGGAGCTTCGTTTGAACCACAGGCTGTATTGCAGGTGGGGTTCTTGTTTGCTGCTTCTTTACCGCGGTCTCTACTTTAACAATACGCTCTGCAAGCGCTGCTTTAGCCCTCTTTTTATCTTCGATGCGGATTTTACGCTGGGTGTACCAAGCTCGCAAAGCATCAAATACAATCATGGTCAGTAGGCCAAGTCTATCGATCAGTTTAAACCAGGAAATATCGGTGAAGACGGTCAAACCAAACAAAAATAGCGCCAATAACAGGAGTGTGCTCCCCGTATGGCTAAATATTGCAATGATTGCATCGCCGGTATATTTGCCCAAGATTCCACCCATGCCCTCGGGAAATGAATTGGCGACATCTTGGTATTGGATGTTGGCAAGCGACGTTGCGCTGATCATGACCAGCATAAACCCGATTACTCGCAGTACCCATGCGGCAGAGTCAAACTGGTCTGGCTCGTCCAGAAAATATGTACGTAGTATCTGCAATGCACGGACCCCTAAGAGTAGCGGCAGTAAATAAGCCATCATTCCGAATAGTGCAAATGAGATGTCTGATATCCATGCGCCTGCTGGTCCGATTAGATTAGTGACGTCTTGCCGAGTACCTGTGTGCGACCAGCCAGGGTCTGCAGGAGAGTAACTAAGTAGCGCGAGTAGCAGGATAATACATACTACTAACCAGCCTATTAAAGCGCCCTCAGCAAAAAGTAACTTGCCCCGCGATGTAACAGAGACTTCAGTCGGCTGTGTGTTTCTTATTTTTTTTGGCTTTTCGCTAGTCAACGGGGAGCTTCCCTATAATTTCGGCTTAGCTAATTGTAGCTGATTCTGTCGTAAACTACAGAACTGAGAGTCTCTTTGATGCCATCTTTGAAATTTAATTAAAAAGGCATTTGGCGTATCTGCAATGATTCTTTATGATGTGCCTCAGAAATGTGCCAACGCACTCAACTTACGCTAAATTTACTTACATTGAGACTTTTTATGCCCGATATTCAGCACTACCCTTTGATTATTCTTGGCTCTGGCCCCGCCGGATGGACTGCAGCGGTCTATGCTGCTCGAGCTAATCTTAATCCAGTGGTGATTACAGGGATTCAGCAAGGTGGCCAGTTAACCACCACAACCGACGTTGATAATTGGCCAGGTGACGACGAAGGCGTTCAAGGCCCAGACTTAATGATTCGCATGCAAAAGCACGCGGAACGCTTTGATACTAAAACAATTTTTGACCATATTGATTCGGTAGATGTATCGGAAAAGCCGTTCAAACTATTTGGATCTGGTCACTACACCTGTGATGCGCTTATTATCGCAACAGGTGCATCAGCTCAGTACTTGGGTCTTCCAAGTGAAGAAGCATTCATGGGCCGCGGTGTTTCAGCCTGCGCAACCTGCGATGGTTTTTTCTATCGCAATCAAAAAGTTGCGGTTATTGGTGGCGGTAATACTGCTGTTGAAGAGGCGTTGTACTTGTCCAATATATGCTCTGAGGTTGTTTTGGTGCATCGTAGAGAAGCGCTGAGAGCAGAAAAGATGCTTCAGGATAAGCTTTTCGAAAAAGAGAGAAATGGCAACATCACCATTGAATGGAATCAAAATCTTGATGAGGTGCTTGGCGACGACGACGGTGTGACTGGATTACGCCTTGCAGGAACCGGAACTTCAGAGACGAAAGAAATTGATGTTAGTGGCGTGTTTATTGCTATTGGTCACAAGCCAAATACTGATATTTTCACCGATAAGCTCGCTATGAAAGATGGTTACCTGACTATAACAGGTGGTTTGACCGGAAATGCGACAGAAACCAGTGTTAAAGGCGTCTTTGCGGCTGGCGATGTGGCTGACCATGTCTATCGACAAGCTGTTACATCGGCCGGAAGTGGCTGCATGGCGGCCTTAGACGCAGAGCGATTTCTGGACGACTAGCTCGCGTATTATCGTTCACAGTAAAGGGGCTCGATATCGATGAATCTTACTGTTTTGGATCCCAATAATCCGCTATTTCCGGAGCCTAGCGCTGCGCTCCAAGAGCCTGATGGGCTGCTGGCGGTTGGGGGTAATCTGGAACCAGAGACTCTTCTGGCAGCCTACCGTCAGGGGATTTTTCCGTGGTACCAAGATGATGACCCTATATTGTGGTGGAGTCCGCAAGAACGCTGCGTTATTCGGCCAGATAATTTCTACATTTCTACTAGTCTGCGCCGACAGTTGCGTCAGGCTCAGTACCAAATAACCTCAGATAAGGCCTTCTTTGAAGTCATCTCGGCATGCGCCGAACCCCGTGGCGACGGCGGTACTTGGATTACTACTGAAATGATTGACGCCTATACCAGGCTCCATGAATATGGAAATGCCCACTCGGTAGAGGTATGGGATGGTCAGCAGCTAGTTGGTGGGATTTATGGCATACAGGTTGGAGGTGTATTCTGTGGGGAGTCAATGTTTAGTCGAGTCAGTAACGGGTCAAAGATAGCAATTTCTCATCTTCTTCGCTGGATGAAAACTGCAGGGCTCGATATGCTTGATTGCCAGCTGACAAACCCACACTTAACCTCTCTTGGGGCGCAAACGATACCTCGAGATACGTTTTTGCAACATCTAAATGATGCCAGTACAACACAGGTTGAGTGGACGTTTAATGACCATGCGATCAACTGGGGGCCTTAGTATTAGTATTAATGTTAGCGCTCTGCAAAAACCGGTTTATACTAATATAGACAATAGCAAAGTGAGATCATGAGTACCGATCAGAGCGGACCCATCCAGCAAATAAAGCTACTTAAAACGGCTCCGCATGCCTGTAGCTATCTAAACGGCAGAGAGGCAAGCACTGCTTTTGTTGACCCTGAGTTGGAGATTGATAGCGATCTGTATGCTCGTCTCAGTGAGAATGGTTTTCGACGAAGCGGCCCCTACATTTACACACCGATGTGTGGTGACTGTGTTGCTTGTGTTTCTGCGCGTATACCGGTCGACTTATTTGCTCACAGTAGATCTCAGCGGCGTTGTGTTAAAGCTAACAGTGACCTTAAAGTGATCTGTGTTAACAGCATTGATATTACCGAGCATTATACGGTTTATGCCGATTATATTAATCACCGCCATGCTGATGGCGATATGTATCCTCCTACGACAGAGCAGTTTGTTGATTTCTTAGGCACTGCATGGGATTGCACGCAGTTTGTTGAGTTTCGTGTAGATACCAAACTTATTGGGTGCGCGATTATTGATGTGCTTCCTGACGCGATATCCGCTATTTATACTTACTTTGATCCTAATGAGGAGCGACGTGGATTAGGTAAGTTTGCAGTGCTATACCAGATTGCTATGGCAAAGGAATTAGCATTGAGTCATGTCTATTTGGGTTACTGGATCGAAGACTGTAAAAAAATGAGCTATAAACGGCAGTATCAGCCAATTGAACTTTTGCAGGAAAATACGTGGAAATTGACCGAATGACTTTGCTATGGGATGATTTTTAAGGCAAAATGCCCACTTTTTAAAGGCGTGAATATCTAGTATGGCGAAAGAAGAGCACATAGAATTTGAAGGAGAGGTGATCGACACTCTTCCCAATACAACGTTTAAAGTGAAACTGGAAAATGATCACGTGATCATTGCCCACATTTCAGGAAAGATGCGTAAGCATTACATCAGAATTTTGACCGGCGACAAGGTTAAGGTAGAGATGACGCCTTATGACCTGACCAAGGGTCGCATTACTTTCCGCGAGCGGTAAGCGCAACTCCCCTTTTATTTAAGCAACGTTGAGCGACAGCCTATGCTGTCGCTTCTGTTTTAACGTCTGTGGTTAGTACCAACTCATCGTTCTCAACACTAATGAACGCAGTACCACCCTTCTCAGCTAAAGAGCCAAACAACACCTCTTCTGCGAGCGGCTTTTTAATCTTCTCTTGTATCAGCCTGTCCATTGGCCTAGCGCCCATCTTGGCGTCATAGCCGTTGGTGGCTAGCCAAAGTCTCGCCTCATCATCAACCTGAATGAAAACCTTTTTGTCATCCAATTGAGACTGTAGCTGAACCAAAAACTTGTCTACTACCGTTTTGATAACCTCCATGCCCAGCTCACTGAACTGAACAATACTGTCTAGTCGGTTACGGAACTCAGGGGTAAACATTTTCTTGATGGCTTCCATACCGTCAGTGCGATGATCTTGAGTCGCGAAACCAATCGACGAGCGGCTCATAAGCTCAGCGCCGGCATTAGTTGTCATGATCAAAATAACGTTACGGAAATCTGCTTTGCGACCGTTATTGTCGGTCAATGTGCCGTGATCCATAACTTGCAGCAAAAGATTGAACACATCAGGATGCGCCTTTTCTACTTCATCAAGTAAAATGACTGAGTGCGGCTGCTTATTAACCGCTTCAGTTAACAACCCGCCCTGGTCATACCCAACATATCCCGGAGGTGCCCCAATGAGTCGAGAGACTGTGTGTCTCTCCATGTATTCAGACATATCGAACCGCACCAGCTCAATACCCAACACATTAGCAAGCTGCTTGCAGACTTCTGTCTTACCCACACCTGTTGGACCAGCAAATAGGAAGCTACCTATTGGCTTACTACCCTCTCTCAAACCGGCTCGAGCAAGTTTAATGGACGTAGATAGTGCTTCAATCGCCATATCCTGTCCGAACACCACCATCTTGAGATTAGACGCTAGGTCTTGTAACTGAGCTTTATCAGAAACTGAAACACTCTTTGCTGGAATTCTTGCTATCTTAGAAATGACCAGCTCAATATCAGCTAACCCAACAGTCTTCTTACGCTTATAGGCGGGCTGCAGGCGCTGATAAGCACCAGCTTCATCGATCACATCAATGGCCTTATCAGGCAAGAATCGATCGTTGATATGTTTGCTTGATAACTCAGCCGCCGCTTTTAGAGCAGGATTAGTGAACTTCAAGTCATGATGCTCCTCAAACCGCGATTTGAGACCCTTTAAGATTTCAAAGGTTTCATCAACACTGGGCTCTGGAACGTCTATCTTTTGAAAACGACGAGCCAAGGCATGGTCTTTCTCAAAGATGCCACGGTACTCTTGATAGGTTGTTGAACCAACGCAGCGTAGTTTTCCTGAGGATAATAGCGGCTTCAACAAATTAGAGGCATCCATGACGCCTCCAGAGGCTGCACCAGCGCCAATAATAGTGTGAATTTCATCAATGAAAAGAATCGACTTTTCATGGTCGATAAGCTCTGCAATTAGTCCCTTTAAACGCTTCTCAAAATCACCACGATACTTAGTACCAGCCAGCAAAGAGCCCATATCTAAGGAAAAAACAGTGCTGTCGAGCATCGGCTCTGGTACATCGCCATCTACAATAAGTCTTGCAAGACCTTCGGCAATAGCGGTCTTACCAACCCCAGACTCTCCAACAAGCAACGGGTTATTTTTTCGTCGGCGAATCAGTATCTGGCTAACTCTTTCAATTTCCGCATCACGTCCAATCAATGGATCGATGAGTCCCAAGCGAGCCTGATCGTTTAGATTAGTAGCAAACTGGCTGAGTAAGCTCTGTTCTGCAGGCTCCCCTTCCTTAACGTTGTCCGTCGATGTTTGTTCAGATTCGTTAACATTCTCAATATGATCCGCATACTTTGAAATACCATGGGATATGTAATTAACCACGTCAATGCGCGCAACATCTTGCAGTCTCAAGAAATAAACCGCCTGGCTCTCTTGCTCGCTAAAAATGGCTACAATCACATTAGCCCCTACAACTTCGCTATGATTCGCAGAATTGACCTGAAAAACGGCGCGTTGTAATACCCGCTGAAACCCATGTGTGGGCTGCGTTTCATGTTCCAATATCGTATCTGGAATCATTGGTACTGTGGATTCGATAAACTCATTAAGGTCTTCGCGCATAGCGTTGAGATCGGCACCACAGGCCTTTAATACCGAGGCTGCAGATGCATCATCAAGCAACGCGAGTAATAAATGCTCTACGGTCATAAATTCATGACGCTTGTCACGGGCAGACTTAAACGCCAAATTGAGGGTAACTTCCAGCTCTCTACTTAACATAATCCTTACTCCTCATCGCTACTAGCGGGTTCTGCTTGGCACAGAAGTGGGTGTTGATTGTCCTGTGAATATTGGTTTACTAAAGCCGCTTTTGTTTCTGCTATATCTTCAGTATAGACACCACAGACACCTTTTCCTTCGGAATGAATTTTAAGCATGATTTGTGTCGCATTTTCTCGCGACTTAAAGAAAAATTGCTCGATTAATTCAACCACAAATTCCATAGGTGTGTAGTCATCATTTAAAAGTACTACTTGATACATGCGTGGCTTCTGCAGCTTGGGTGGCGCTTCTTGCGTTGCCGTTCCGCTATCATCTTGCCAGTTGTCGCCGTCGTTCTGATTGGTCATTAATTGTGCCGATGTATTGGTGGTCTTTGAGTACTCTATGGTACAACACAATCAGCGGCTCAGGTAAGCGCTAGCAAGCTAAACCAACGTTTTTTTGCAGCTGACATGTAGCTATACGGAGAACGATTAATTTTGGAGCTACTGAGTCGTAGCAAATTTTAGAAAGCGTAGGAGACGGTAAGTCCCAGACGCAGATCTTCATCGAAAATAACCAAAGGGCTCGCTTTGTTACTTTTAATACTTATGACCTGCCCAGCAACTTGCCAGTGGTCGTTAATTGAATAATCAGCGCCAACAAAGAGTAAACCGGCATCACCTTCAAGATCACCCTGAATATTTGCCGATAAGTTTAATGTACTGTTCATCACTAAATTACTATATCGCACCAGCCAGTTTCCATAGACCCCCTCGTTGATCAATGGTTGCTCGTCGATCAACCCATCCCGTTCATTTAACATAGTCTTGGCCTGAATACTTGCGCTGATGCTTTGCTGGCTATTGACACCATACTCAAAGCCTAGGGAAATACCAACTTGGTCTTTCTTTATGCCGCTGCTCAGTTCATTGCTTGCTGCACCGGCAAGTGTTGACTGGTCGAGTAAAAGACCATGGCTCAATGCAACGTCTAGACTCAGCAACAATTTCCCTAACGCCCTGTTGCCGCTAAAGCCAATAAGTATAAAATCATTAGCTAACGCTGAAGGTTGATCCAACGGTACATTTGGCGCCTGATACTGCAACTGATTTTCATAAAGGTAAGCGGCCATAAAGGCTATGTCGCTGCCATCAAAGGACTTACTCCACTGAGTGCCTGCCTCAAAAATTGATTGGCCACTACGGGAATAGCCGCCCAGATTGGAGTCTAGTGGGTTATAAAATGGACTCCCTGTTACAGGCGTAGGATTAAACTCTGGGTAGAGGTTAATAAAACTAGACCAATTACCGTTATCTTTAAATACATCCCAAACCAGCATCCACTGGTTGAGTCTGGCATCTTCAATATCAATAGTGCCAAAGTCTCGATACTCGGTATGGTTGATGACGTCCAGTACCGAATTACCGACAGTCTCGCCCCAAACAACGGTCTGACGACCCAGTTTTAGGCTTTGCTGACTTTGGCTCCGTTGCACGAATAGTTCATTGGCACGATACTCAGTCTCGATATTGTTATTGTTAGCCGTATATTCATAATCACCCCGCCAATAAGCACGAGCCTGCCAACTACCCTGAACCAACCAACCATCAGCAAAAGCATTCTGAAATCGAACGTTAATACCAAATCGGTTATTCTCTAGCTCACTGGGTTTAGACAGTAAATACCCTTCTATAGGCTCTACCGTGTGGTTATTAACTTGCCCCGACAACTGTTGGCTGAGTCGAATCGTTAACCCATCTCGCCATGAATCGATATTAGTATCTTCTTTTAAATCAAAAGCATCTGCAAAAAGATCGTCATCTAAACTAAGTTCACCGAGAAAAACGTCATCCTCCAACGATTGCTCACTAGCCTGCTGAGCGAGAGTAATTTGAGATAGTAAAGTAAGGATTAATAACCCATTACGAATAATCATGAATATCCTGATGCATTTAATTAAGTTGTGCTCTCAGCTCTTTGAGCATCGCCTCTCGGTACGCCGTATCGGTAAGTGTACGTTGGGTCAAAAAATCATCTTTGATCTCAAGGTCGGTATAAACTTCAACAAACGCCATGTTTGATAGGCGATTGGAGACTAAATTCATCATAGTAATTGAGCGAGCTACCCAGCTGCTGTTCACGCGCTCAATACGAGAGGCTACAAGTCTTTTTATCTCTTTGCCGTATTTGTCATACATCTCAGAACGCAGGGCAACATAGCGAGTTTTATCAATGTAATGGACGGAACGAGAATAACGACTCTTTTTGGCTCTTTGCTGATTGGGGATCATCTCTATCTTCCAAACTTCGCGGCCATTGCGTGACGTTTCCTCGAGGATGTTTATCTGATATTCAGTTAATTTTCCCGTCTCAGTATCCTCGGTGGTAAATTCTGAGCCAAATATGGATGCTGGTTCAGTATTGCCATCTGAGTCACCGCCGGCGATTCTTTTGACTCGACCAAGGGCAGAAAGATACAGCCAGGTTTGGTTGTCGCGCCCTTCTTCATCGTAGGAATAGCTTAGCATGCCGATACCGCGCTCTGAGGCGGGTTCAATAGTGATACTTACGCTCTTGGTATCTTTAAGTAACTCTCCATAGTTAGCAGCAATTGACTCAAGCACTTTGACTCGTGGTTTTTCAGCGCAGGCGATGCGACCCTTATTAACCCCAAATTTACAGCTAGATAGCTTTAGACGCGTAAATGAGGAATCATTGGTTGCTCGCTGATTATCACCTACTGCCTGCATGATCTCTAAACCGGTGGTGTTCTCCGCACCCTGAATGGGCAACGTGAGAGCACTGAGCATTGTAATGCTGAGTATCGACAGATTTCTCATCCAACTCACGCTTTAACTCCTCTAAAATTAGTATGGGTATCTACATTGACGACACCAAAGGTTGGTTTGAAAACGATAATCATCGCCGGTATCAGAAACAGATCACACAGTAGCGCAACAAAAATAGATAGTGAGCCAAAAAATCCGACCTTAGCCATTCCTAAGTAGTCAGAAAAACTTAACACTGCAAAGCCAAGACCAATAATCATCGTAGTGAAGAGCACAGCTTGACCCACTTCTCGGATGGCACTCTCCAACGCTATGCTAACGCTTTTTGATTTACTCAGCTCAACTCTGTAATGGGTCATAAAATGGATAGTGTCATCTACGGCTATTCCAAGGATGACCGGTGCAATCAATAAGGTGTCAGTATCCAGTGGTATACCAAATAGCCCCATCAAGCCAAGGCCTAAAAATGCGGGAATGGCATTTGGGATCATGCCCATCAACCCTCCCCGTAATGAACCCAAAGTAACAATCATAATGACACTTATCAACAACAGGGCCAGTGCAAAACCATTGAACTGTGATGTGGCAATCTCGTCGGAGACTACCATTAATGTTGCCATAGTGCCGGTAAGGACAATTTCTAAGTCTGGATAGATCGTTTGAAAGCGGCCAAATTGGTCGCTAATCTCTTGCTCTACCTCAGTGAACATTTTCTGATACCCATAAGAGCCCATACTTTTGGAGTTAACTGCAATATGAGAACGGCTATAATCATCCGATACTAAATTGCGACGATCCTCAGGATTCGCACTGTTGAACAAGTAAAGTAGCTGAGCAACTGACTGATTTGAATTTGGGATAACATAAAAGCTGGGGTCGTCGTCGTTCATTATTTGATTGGTATCTTTGACGATGTTCGCTAATGAGTGCGTGCGGCCGATGGTATCAGGGTAACGTGCTTGTAGACTTGTCTGTAGGTTATCAACTGCCATTAGTAACTGTGCATCAAGCATACCGTCGGTAGTTTTGGTATCTATCATCACTTCCATGTTCTGTGAACCGGACATATTGTTGTCTACCACGTTAATGGCAATGGCTAGTGGATGATCCTCCTTAAATAGACCCGCAACATTGGTATCAATCACAATTTTAGTCGCGCCATAACAGCACAGTAAGAAGACCGCACCAAATATCATCATAATCCGTCGCGGGCTCCGTTCTACAATAGCGGGCACTCGTGCAAGTATCTGAGACTGAGAATTTACTATCCAGTAGGTCAAGAGGATGACTGCATTAATAAACCCACCGACTAGACTTCCAAGTGACATAAACACGACAGAGACACTTATTAATGCCAACAATATTTTTGTTTTAGAGGCTAATTGCTTCCAGAACAACCCTAGCTTATCTGCGGTACTGCCCTTCTCTGTGGTGCCAGTCGGATGCCAAAAGTCTAATAAAATAGGAAGCAGTATGATAGTAAAAAAGAAGGCGAGTATTACGCCAAAAGCACACATAATGGCAAAAACTCTAATCGGCTCAAGACTTGAACTGGCTAGTACCATAATGCCGGCGGCAGTGGTCAGTGTTGTCAGCAAAATAGCCAAGCCGACTTTTTCATAGGCCTTGGTTAGTGCTTTGGAATGCTCTAAACCCTCTCTTCTAAAACTAAAATAAGCGCTCATTACATGCACACAATCAGCGATTCCTACCGAGAATATCAGCAGCACCGTCAAGCCGATCATCGTTGATAGCTCAACTCCTAAAAGCACGGTTATTCCCCAGCACCAGGAAACACTCAGCGCAATGGTCACTAACGGCCAAAGCAAAGCGCTAGCGGAGCGAAACAATACCCACAAAAGAAATGCAAATATTAGTACCATGAGATAGCCGAGAACCTTGAGCTGGTCGAGAATTCCTTGTAGCTGGCTCATTAGAGAGGGCTCGCCAACCGCATAGTATTCAAACTGTCCAGAGTATTGTCCATACACAGCTTCCAATGCATCGTTGAAGGCTAAATAATCTAGAGGGTTAACATCTTTATACTCAATTTTTTGAACGATGGCTTGTGTGTCAAAAGACACGTCAAAGTCTTCAAAGCTTTCATCAAGTTCTATGGCATCAGAATCTAATGCTGATTGATATCCGTCGATTGGTTCGGTACCAAAATCTGTTTGCAGTAATAGCGCACCAAAACTGCCATCGGCCGCATAAAAAGACGATATATAATCCGGCTCGCTCATAGCTAGCGCTTTTATACGGCTGAGCTCCTTTTGACTTGTAGGTATTATTTTAGGGACTAAGCGCTCGGAGATTAACGCATCGCCTACACTATTTTGAACGCGTAGGTTGGTTAATGATTGTACCCGACGAATGTGGATGAGCTCTCTGAGGTCGACATCAGGGTATTTTAAACTATCTAAATCTTGCCAGTTCTCTAATTTATTAGTGAGCCCTTGCAGTGCTCTTAACGAGTCCGTTGAAAACACATCGCCATCAGCAGGCTTGTAGATTAAGTAGACCGAGCGATCACTGCCAAATTGTCGACGGAACTCATCTAGCGCCTGTTGCGCTGGACTTTCTTCGTTTAAAAATGCTTCTGAGGATAGATCAAACACCGTCCGCGTTGCCATGGAATAAAACATTATGAGGGACACTAACGTCAATATAACCAATATTACGCGCTTAAATCTCAGCACGGCACTAGGCGCAGCAGCAAATATATCAGTCAAACTTAGGAGTAACTTTTCCATTAATAAATCTCAGTTATTAGCGCAGCGCTAGAGACCAACCTCTATAACCTCGACAGTAATATAAAACTAGGCAAGTCGGTAGTCCAAAGCGACTTAATTCTGTGCAGAAACGATAGGTCTCCATCATCCCTCATAAATACTGGGCAACGGTATAGTGGTGGGGCCGTTTTTGCACTTTTTAATGTGCTAATCTGCTTTCCTATCGCATGAACAGAAGTTAGCGGAGTTTACTGGTAGAGTATAAACGAGAGTGAAGCGATGAAACAGATAATGATAAGTAGGCGCGTCAAACTCTTTAAAACCTAGGATGTTAATCGATTTAAAGAATGGTAGTACTCAACATTAACCGTTCGATGATCATAGGCTGACGAGTCTGATAATCACCCATAAATTTGTCAACTCTTTTGAAACGCTGCTCATGATAGCTAGCTAGGACTCCGCCGTTATATAAATGTATTACCCTTGGGGCACGAGAACGTGCACTTAGTTTTTTAGGCGAGCTAACATAATTGCCCAATAGAGAATGCCAACTAAATTATTTTTTGGTAAAAACGCATATCGAGCTATCTCAGAATGATAAATCTGTTAGCATCTCGCGCGCTGGAGATCAGTAAACGATCCAAAAACTATCACTTTATTATGCCGAGGTACATCATGTCTTTTTCCCTGTATGGGTGTTCCATCCCTGTCTTTATACACTCTCTGAACAACCTCTCTGGATTGCTGGAGCATGCTGAAAAGCATTCGCTCGCTCATGGCATCGATGAAGATGTTTTAACCAGCTCGCGGCTCTATCCCAATATGCTACCGTTGACTAAGCAGGTTCAAATTGCGTGTGATATCGTAAAACTTGCTGCTGCTAGGATGGCAGATGTTACACCTCCTATACATGCGGATAACGAGACGACATTTACACAACTAAAAGCTCGTGTTGAGAGCACCAAAACCTTTCTCAACACTATTTTGCCTGAACACATAAAAGGCGCTGAGGATAAGACTATCGTTATGCAAGCTGGACCTCATCAATTAACCTTTAATGGTACCGATTACGTCAATTGCTGGGCGCTACCCAATCTCTACTTTCATGTAGCGACGGCCTATAACATTTTGCGCCACAATGGCGTCAGTTTAGGCAAGGCAGACTTTCTTGGGGTATCGGCCTTTAAAACAACACCCGCGTAGTAAATACTGAGGACGCTGCCATGGTAGATGTGAAGTTTGATCACTTAGTATTCGCCGGACCTGATCTAGAGATAGGAATAGCCTATTTTGAGCGATTACTCGGAGTATCTGCAGTCTTGGGTGGAAGTCACCCAGGCCTAGGCACGCGAAATGCTTACATCGGATTAGGCGCGCATAGTTATTTGGAAATTATTGCTCCAGATCCAGAGCAGCCTTGCTTTAGCGGGATGCGCCCATTTAATATTGATAGGCTCAATGATATCCAGTTGGTTACATGGGTAGCGCGTCAAGACGGCTTGGGAGAGTTTGTTGATCGTTTAAGAAAACAAGACATTGAGCTTGGCATGGTTATCCCAGTGTCACGACTGACACCCGAGGGTAGCGTACTTAATTGGCACCTTACCTTTGCTCCCACGGTCGATTTATTTAGTCTGTTTCCGTTTTTTATTGATTGGGGCAACACTCCTCACCCGAGTAAAAACTGTCCCCCTGGTGCAGTTTTGAAAAGCCTAGTGTTAGAAACTTCGCACCCCGTTGATACTCGTCTTAAACTTAAATGTCTCGGATTAAACGCAGAGGTCGTGCACTCTACCCAACCAAGTATCTCGGTAGTGATCGATTGTCCAAACGGCGAAATTAAGCTGACCTCGGGCAACACGACGTCATAGAAATTTTCAATCCAACAAGACGACCCCACAAAAAACCCGTACACTTATCAAATGTCTATAAGCAAACGATTACTAAAATATTTCAATCGGAAAAATTCTGATTCTACCGAGAAGAACCACACGCGTTACAGGAATGATATCTGTAACCATTGGGACTTAGACTATATGTCGATTGAAGAGATTGACCAGCGTCTTAGCGAGGGCGATGTAGTCACTACTGTGCCCCGCTCTAAAAAAGACACTTAAATCACCCCTGTTTCGCTCATATCGCTGGTCACTATGCCAGGGGGTAATAGTCAGTAAAATAAAGGACTTGCATTAGAAGAGTACCCACAATGCCTACTAGCAGCAGGGCCCACATGGTTGATTGATAATGGATCGATCTTAGAGTCTCATTTAAAACCCATGCTAACAGTGCCATCGCCAAGCAATACCAAACGCTGAAAAATAACCAAAAAAGATGTAGCCAAAAAACGATTAGCACCGCACAGAACAAGGTACACAGCATCGAGAATAGTAAAACCTGTCTGTCCGCTAGTACCGCTAAGGCAGAGTTGTTATGAAGTCGCACCGTAGCAGCCCCCATCAACACCATAAATCCCAGCATGACATAACCTAATACGATTATCTCCATGGTAGATAACGATCGATCAATTGCTCAACTCGATCATAGACGGTAGTGTTCTCTGCCGCCATTGGTGAATCGCTAAGCAGCTGAACACCGCTCAGATAGCAGTCTATAGTCTTTTCCCCATTAACAATGATCCCTCCCATTGCACCGAATACTCGCACCGAGGCACCAATCGAAATGTCTACCGAGCGCGGCATGATGCTACCGTCGGGCATCTGTAATAAGGGCGGGTGATAACTGTGAAACGTGCACATCAAATAATCAGCTAACTGGTCCCAGGTGGCACACTTATCAATCCCATCATGTAGCGGCATATTGAGAACATTATCCCAGGAATCTGGCCACTCTAATTGCGCAGCAGCATGACTGGCATCAACAATTGCTTTAATACAGTCACTATCTTGCTTTCGAATTAAAATGGTAATTTTATATCGATCGTCAGAGTCTTCACCCTCAATGTCGGGCACATGCAGATGGTTAACATATGCAACAACAGGCGGTGTGGTTATATGAAAATAGTCGATAGGCATATGTTTAAGATAGCCTAAGATCAGTATAGATGGAGCCAAACTCTATTTTCAGGAGTTAATTCTGAGAGGCCAATTGGGCAACGCCTAATAGTTTATGAGTACTGCAGGTGCTCTGCTAGGACTCTTTAAGGCCCTGACTGCCTTAAAATTCCCTATTGTCTAGGTTTACTCACTACTCGTCTTATAAATTCAGGCAGTTTAAATGGCGCCAGTTCACGAATTAGTCGCCCTACATACAATAATAGGTTTGTTTTCTTATACCATACCAATTTAGCGAGCTGGATCGTTGCAGCTCGGTGACCAATATCAAATAACTCATCATATCGCTCGGTATTATCCCTAAGACTAAAGTCGCTTAGATCCATTGAAATCAATAAATCAGCTTCCTTGAGTTGATCCTGAGTATGTTGACTAACCGCAATTTCAAAGGCGTTACGCATGACATCAAGCACATGGCTTATATCTGAGTAATGGCTGACACTGTTGAGATGACTGGCAATGGTCACCCCAGCGCCTGCAGCCTGCAGGGCCTCTATGGGTACGTTTTGAACTAATCCTCCATCGACAAGAGTTCTTCCATTGATTTCTACCGGAATATATATACCGGGTATAGCCGCAGAGGCACAGACCGCATCGGCAACAGAGCCAGTGGTCAGAATAATTTCCTCCCCGCTGTTTATGTCGGTTGCAACAATCGATAGTGGAATTACCGCGTCCTCAATATTGACATCGCCAACATATTCAAGCATCAAGTCTTTCAGCGATTCTGTGCTAAAAAATCCGGTCTTATTGAGTTTAAATGAGGTCACCTTTGACATCGTTAACCGACGTGCCAGGTCGCCTATAGTCTCTATATTGACATTGAACGCATAAAGAGCCGCGATCATAGCGCCCACGCTAGTCCCTGCTATGTAGTTAATATCTACCTGCGCATCTTCAAGCGCCTTTAATACGCCAATATGAGCGACACCTTTTGCAGCGCCACCGCCAAGAGCAAGTCCAATTTTCGTGTTAAACAGTTTTTTAGCCATAAGCGCTAGTTTACCTTGATTAGGGTGATTGAGCCTATCACGTAGGCATGTAGACTGGTAAAAGTGGAGGACATCGAACGTTTTAGTTTGGAAATATACTATTCAGCATTTGCCGAAGTATGGGTAGCAGGTCAGGCTGAGACTCCTCCGCATCCGTTGCATAGCCGGTAAATACGGCCACTATATCCTTATCTGGGTTGACTAAAAGACCCTGGCCGGCCCAGCCACCTTTGTAGAAGTCATGATTACTATAAATAGCATCCCACTGGTACACCGAATGTGAAAAATCACCAGGTAGCATGTTAGCTATTCGTGCTTTTTGCCAGAGCTTTGGATTCCCCTCATTGCGAATAAGTTGCACTACCCTGTCGGAGATAATTTTTCGATCGCTAACCTTCTTGTAGCTCGGCGTGTAAAGCAAGCCAAAGCGGGCCACATCGCGCAGTTGAGCGAGTAAACCACCATGGGTATTTGGAACTCCATAACGCGGAGCAAGCAGGCCAGCATCGGCTTCAGCGCCTATGTTCTGCCAAATTTCTTTACTCAGTGCATCTTGAAATGGCATACCCATTAGCTCTTCCACTAACCAGCTCAGTATAAAAGTGTTAACCCCCGAATACTGAAAGGTCTCGCCTTGCGGCTGAAGAACCCCAGGTTTAAGCGAAGCGATCATGGTATACGGGCTACGACCTGACTCATCAGTCCAGTAGCCATCGCCAATTGTGGTTGAGTATTGGTAGTAGCAGGAGGTTTTGTCGATGTATTCTTCTGGGCAATTAAGACCTGTCGCCATGTCCAGTAGGTTGCGGATGGTGATTGGGGCAAAATCAGACTCGGCTAATTGCGGTAAATACTGACTAATTGGCAGGCTGACATCAATCTGACCTCGGTCTTCTAAAATACCGACCAATGCCGATACAAGTACCTTAGTCACAGACCAGTAAATAGGTTTTTCATAGGGCTGTTGCCGCGGATAGTGCTCAAAGACTACATCGCCCTTGTGCAGGACAACAATACCCATAGTTTTTGATTCATCGCTGTCTAGAAAAGTCTTGAAACCCATACTACCACGAGGCGTGTCGACCAATTGATTTGCGATACGAGGTAAAGGACGTTCACGTAACAACCGGACCTGTCCCTGCCGGTAAACATTCACGATGGGCATAAATCGGTGAAGGTTTTTAAAGTTCCATGCCTGATCTTCGCCATACACGTTCCACCAGACATCATCGGTCGGCAACTTATCGATCTGATCTCTGACCGTATCACGTGAAGAGGATGGATTAAATTCCGGCTCTTTAGCCTCCACAGACGTAAGATCTACGAAACCGCAACCGGTGGTTAGTAACGCAAAGGCTAAGAGTATTGTAAATCTTGAGTATCGGTAGTTGCTTGTCATAATTTTCCCTAAAGCTGAAGGCTGCCACCAACCCTCACGTCAGTTTAACGCGACTTGGCTTGCGCAGACTATCCTCTGAGCTAAATTTAACCGTTTTTACGCTTATAATCATCTGGGGTAAGTGCTATTGAGTATATAATGATTAGAAGGTGCCCTTATGCATCTTAGGCCTATTAACTAGCCAGTGCTTCAGCACCGGAAACTCTATGACTGACACTGCAAAATTTGTCCAAGGCTCGCTGATGCGTCACATTATTGTGATGGCCAGCACCAGTGCGTTTGGACTCATGTCGATATTCATGGTTGATCTACTAGATATGTGGTTTATCAGCCTTTTAGGGGATCCTGATCTAGTCGCTGCTATTGGGTTTGCCAGCACGTTGACCTTTTTGGCTACCTCTATTTCCATCGGCACATCTATTGCCGCAGGCGCGCTAGTTTCTAGATCACTGGGCGCAAAAGATAAAGAAAAAGCCAGACAATTTGCCATCAATGCGCTAATTATTGCTGGAATAGTAAGCATTATAACCGTCAGCCTGATCATAATGAGCTTAGATCAATTATTATATTGGCTCGGAGCTAAAGGGCATGTAGCAGAAGTGGCCAAGGGCTATCTGCTTATTGTCCTGCCAGCGGCGATATTACTGGCTATAGGATTAGCTGCTAGTGCCGCCCTTCGAGCGGTAGGCGATGCTAAAGGGGCTATGCTGTGTACTTTGTCCGGTGGCGTGGTTAATGCCATTTTAGACCCTATTTTAATTTTTAGTTTAGAGCTTGGTGTTACTGGCGCCGCTATCGCCTCCGTGTTTGCACGCTTGGCAGTATTTACTTATGCCCTATACCGCGTGCACTACAAGCATCGATTGCTCACAAAGCCCAGTATGACTAGCTTTAAGGCCTGTGCGCGGCCCATTTTACACATCGCGCTACCTGCCATTATAACCAATATGGCAACGCCCCTAGGGAACGCTTATGTAACTTCCGCCATTGCTGTCTATGGTAGTAGCTATGTGGCCGGATACGCCGTGGTTGGGCGTCTTATCCCAGTATGCTTCGGGTTTGTTTTCAGCCTATCGGGGGCTATTGGACCGATACTTGGCCAAAACTTTGGGGCCGGCAAATGGGATCGTATTCAGCGTACGCTAAGCGACTCACTGATCGTAATGGTAGTTTTCTGCACTGGTATTTCTGGACTACTGTGGTTAGTACAAGATTTTGTTATAGATGCATTTAAGTTAAATTCTCAAGCCGCTGATATTGTTGCTTTATTTTGTACGTATTTAGCAGTGACGTTTGTATTCAACGGTATGCTATTTACCTCCAATGCGACCTTTAATAACCTTAATTCCCCGCGTTTGGCC
>DCBC01000010.1 GCA_002313335.1 Porticoccaceae bacterium UBA1117 | reverse complement strand
TGGAGCCGAAAATGCAAATGCTATAGCAATGGCAAACAATATTCGCGGTGGGTCAATGGTAATTACCACAAAGCCCATCACCGCAGATAGAATAACAATAAAGGGAACTTTGCCTTTTAAATCAACCTGCTTAAAACTAGGGTACTGAAAGTTAGATACCATCAAGAGGCCAGCAGTCGCAGTAAGAGCGGCACCTAGACTGGACAACCAAAATGATGGCACTACATCATGAAGTGACCACACAAATCCGGCGACTAAAGCTGCCGCCACTGGACTGGGAAGCCCAGTAAAGACTTTGCCATCAGAAATTCCTGCCTGAACGTTAAAACGTGCCAGTCTCAGCGCTGCACATGAGGCATAGACAAAAGCTGCTGCCAACCCTATCTTCCCAAGGTCGCTGACACCCCAACCATAAGCAACAATTGCTGGGGCAACCCCAAAAGAAACCATATCCGATAGGCTGTCATACTGAACACCAAAATCGCTTTGAGTATTAGTCATACGAGCAACGCGTCCATCAAGACCGTCAAACAGCATGGCAGCAAAGATTGCCATCGCGGCCCATTCATACTGCCCACTAAATCCTGATAGTACCGCATAAAAGCCGCCGAACAGTGCACCGGTGGTCAGTAAGTTGGGCAACAGATAGATCCCCTTCCGAACCGGCCTAACCCCTGACTCAGAATTGTTTGCCTGCTTAATTTCAACCACTTTTTCTACTGACTCTGACTTGTTTACCATATTACGAATCTCGACATTGCCCTTGAATTCGGTTGTCCATTATACGCCAATCACTCTTAGTCATCCAAAAACTGTTTATGCATTTGGCCTAAATCAGCTTCTGACAACCCCAATGCATCCATTAGATAGCTTTTTATTGAGCCATAACGCTCATCAATGGCATCCAAGAATGCATCTATATTATCTCGGTGCACAGACACATAGGGAGTAAGCCATGCCCTCTCCCAACTTTCGACCTTAGCCTCTTTCAAATGGCCCTCAATGATCTCAATCAATTTGGTTGAATCATAATGCTCGCGAGTAAGAAGATAATCCTCAATGATGGTTTCACGCGGTACATCAAGAGCTGCTAGTATCAGTGCGGCAGCCATACCCGTTCTATCTTTGCCCGCAGAGCAATGAAAAACACTTGAATTATCGGCATTATCAACGATCTGGCGCATAAAGCGGCTGAAGGCAGGGATAACAACATCGATGCAAGAACGATAAGAATTAACCACCAATTCATGCGAGGACTCTGGTGTGAGTTCTCCCTCAAACAAAAACTCCCAAAAGCGTGAAATATCACCAATAGATATCTGATAATCATCGACAAATTCGGCCCTAATTGCGCAGCTCGGCGACTGCGTTTGCTCATCTTTGCGACGAAAATCATGAATCTGGGTAACGCCAATATCTTCTAGTACATTTAAGTCTTGCTCACTAAGATTAGCGAGGTGCCCGCAACGCATAATTTTACGCCACTTCACCGTCCTACCTTGGTTATTTGAATAGCCGCCTAAGTCACGAAAATTAATTCCTCCATCTAGGTCCACTACTCTTGGAAAAGTACTAGCTTTGCTCATTTGACACTCGTTATTTCGTTAATTTTATGCAGTATTGCACAGGTTTAAAAACAAAACGACCCTGTTCATGAAGGTCGTTGGTATTATAAAGCACAGCGCTAATATTCCTCACTATCAATTAATACGAATAAACTTATCACCGCGCGAAATACCCGTCACGCCACTGCGTGAAACCTCCATAATACCAATCTGACTGACCGCTTCGATGAAGGCATTAAGTTTGTCACTATCCCCCGCTAGCTGAACAGTGTATGTGGTTGGGGTAACATCGATAATGTGCCCTCGAAAAATTTCTACACAATTTTTCAGTTCAGCTCGGCTGTCACTGTCAGACGCCTTAATCTTCACTAACATTAACTCTCGCTCAATATGTGGCCCCTCGGTAAGATCAACCACCTTAATAGTGTCGATTAACTTATGCAGCTGTTTAACAATCTGTTCCGCCATCTGGTCATCGCCATTGGTGGTCAGAGTTAAGCGAGACAACGTGTCATCGTCAGTAGGGGCCACCGTCAGCGTATCAATATTGTAACCACGCTGAGAAAACAGGCCGACAACCCTAGAAAGCGCACCAGATTCATTTTCCATCAAAATAGAAATAATACGTTTCATTAGGTTCTCTCCGTCTTGTTCAGCCATAGATCGCGCATAGAACCACCGGGCATCTGCATGGGGTACACATGCTCAGAGCGATCAACACAGATATCCATAAACACCGTGCGGTCTTTCATAGCAAAGCACTCGCGCATTTTCTCTTCCAGCTCATCGATATGGGTAATCTTCATACCCACATGACCATAGGCTTCTGCCAATTTAACAAAATCAGGCAGAGAGTCTTCGTATACAGACTCAGAGTAACGGCTGCTGTAATTCATATCCTGCCACTGGCGAACCATTCCTAACGCAGCATTATTCAAGTTGATAATCTTGACCGGCAAATTGTGTTGAGTGCAGGTCGATAGCTCCTGAATACACATCTGGATGCTGCCCTCACCTGTCACACAGGCGACGTCGGTATCGGGGAAAGCGCGCTTGCAACCCATAGCCGCAGGCAAACCAAAGCCCATAGTGCCAAGGCCGCCAGAATTGATCCAGGTACGGGGCTTATCAAACCGATAATACTGGGCAGCAAACATCTGATGCTGGCCCACATCCGAGGTCACAATAGCTTTGCCGTCGGTCACTTTGTAAAGCATCTTAATCACATCTTGAGGCTTGATTAAGTTGCCCACGCTGGGCTCGTAGCGAGATGCTGTATACAGGCCTTTGTCCGCACGCCATTGGTCAATCTGTTGCCACCATTCGGCCAGAGCCTTTGCGTCCGGCTCTATATCCATTTGCTCAGCGATACTCATCATCTCTACCAATACCGAAGTACAGGTGCCAACAATAGGAATATGAGCCTCAATATTTTTTGACACTGTTGTCGGGTCTACATCGACATGGATAATCGTTGCCATAGGGCAGAATTTTTCTAAGTCGTTAGTCACTCGGTCATCAAACCGAGCGCCGATGGCAAAGATCACATCCGCATGGTGCATCGCCGTATTGGCTTCGTAAGTACCGTGCATACCCAGCATGCCCAAGTTCTGTCTATCAGTGCTTGGGTAGCCACCCAGGCCCATCAGAGTATTGGTCACTGGGAAGTTAAGCTTTTGCGCCAAGGCAATAAGATGCGGCGCTGCATTGCCGATAACAATACCGCCACCCGCATAAATAACCGGGCGCTTGGCCTCTATTAAGGTTTTAACCGCACGCTTTATCTGCCCGCGATGACCCTTGTCCGTAGGCTGGTAAGAGCGCATTTTGGTCTCGGTCGGCCAGTGGTAAGGCACCTTATAACTAGGGTCAGTAACATCTTTAGGGATATCAACAACCACAGGGCCGGGACGGCCAGTAGACGCAATGTAATAAGCCTTGGCAATAGTCTCGGCAATGTCTTCTGCCCGAGTGACCAAAAAACTGTGCTTAACAATCGGGCGTGACACGCCGACCATATCGGTTTCCTGAAAGGCATCCTGACCAATCTTGCTCAGAGGCACCTGCCCAGAAATAACCACCAGAGGAATTGAATCCATGTAGGCCGTCGCAATACCGGTAATCGCGTTGGTCGCACCGGGACCAGAGGTCACCAGCGCCGTACCCACTTTACCGGTCGCGCGAGAAAATCCGTCAGCAGCATGCACAGCGGCTTGCTCGTGACGAACCAAAATATGAAAGACGTCATCCTGTCGATACAGGGCGTCATAGATATGCAGCGCAGCACCGCCGGGGTAACCCCAAACGTCTTTTACGCCAGCATCTTTTAAAGCACGGATTAAAATATCACCACCCGATAAATTTTCCAAAATAGTTCCTCACAAATCAGTTGTGTGAAATTTTCCAGTCAAGTTAGGCTGTAACATCAAAAGAGACGCCGCAAATGCAGCATGTTCAGTCACACGGATGAGTGCTTTTGACTGACGTTAGAGCTATGGGTAATAGCGCTATCTTTGTTGATGACCAGCGACATGGGTTACGCCTGTCTGGTACTTTTTCGATAATCTCCAGCAAAGGTATTAGCTGAAACACCAATACCTTAACAGTTTGCGCTGTTTAGTCAATGAATTAACGAATACAACTCGACTAGAACTAACGGGCAAGCCGCAAAATCAATTGACAAAAAATCAGCACTTGAGCGATTATAGCGTGCCTTCAGCGTAGTTTCGGAGAGCATCACTTTTCAAGTAATGGAGATTGTTTTGACACGAATACGCCTAAAGACACTATTAAAGAATGTGCTTGTAGTATTAGCTATCCCATTACTACTTCTGATCGCTAGTTGTAGCGAAAGACCTCAATCAGGGACTACCGTGCTTACTAATATCAACGGTTATAGCTTTGATAATGCCCGTGAGCTCGAACAATTTACGACACTGGTGTTTGATTCAGGGAAGGTTGTCGCGATAGGAGATGACAAACTTCTACAAAACTTTGCTGATGCAACTGTTATTGATGGGCAAGGAAAGACCTTAATTCCAGGTATCACCGATGCACATGGCCATGTCTCTAGCCTGGGTTACGCGCTACTTCAGATAGATCTTCGTGATACTAATTCGGCTCGTCAAGCGGCTACACAAATTGCTGCTTATGCAAAAGAAAAGCCTTATCTAAATTGGATACAAGGACGAGGATGGAATCAGGTATTATGGCCGGGACAACAATTTCCTAGCGCCAAAATTCTTGATGAATTAGTCTCTGATAGGCCTATTTGGCTGGAAAGGATCGATGGGCATGCTGGCTGGGCTAATAGCAAAGCACTCGCACTTGCAGGTATCAATGCTAATACCATATCACCGCCAGGCGGGGAGATATTACGTGACGCCAACGGCCAGCCTACGGGAATCTTAGTCGATAATGCCATGAGCATCATCAATCGAATATTACCACCGCCGAGTCCTGAAGAGCTCGCTGCGGCGGTCGATGTTGCCACCAGTCATCTGTTGTCTCTTGGTATCACTTCGACCCACGATGCAGGCGTAAGCGCTACTGAGAATAGATTCTATGCAAGTCTTGCACAGCGTAATAAATTGGCCGTGAGACTCTACGGAATGATTTCTTCGACCGACCCAGAGCTAGGATCCATTTTATCTGCGGGACCTATGGTTGATGATTATGATTTATATAGTGTTAAAAGTGTCAAGGTTTATACCGATGGTGCATTGGGAAGCCGAGGTGCAGCATTACTTCAACCTTATACAGATCGACCTGATCATAGCGGTCTTTTGCTAACCTCCCAGCAACAGCTAAGAAGTATATTTAATGATGCGATCACAGCAAATTTTCAAGTCGCCATCCACGCAATTGGGGATAAGGGTAACCAAATCGGCTTAGACGAGGTTGAGTATGCTTACAGTACGGTTGGCGGAGAAAATCTGAGGCATAGGATGGAGCATGCGCAGATCGTCGCTCTGACTGATATACCGAGATTTAAGACGTTAAACGTTATCCCTTCGATGCAGCCAACGCACGCTACAAGTGATATGAATATGGCTGAAGCACGAATTGGTCCCGAGCGCTTAAAAGGAGCCTATGCTTGGCGTAGTTTTCTTGATCAGGGTAGTCGATTGGTTTCTGGATCTGACTATCCGATTGAGTTAGCTAACCCTTTTCATGGCATTCATGCAGCAGTTACTCGGCAAAACAAAAAGAATAAACCGGATAACGGCTGGGTACCTGAGCAAGCGATTACAATAGAAGAAGCAATGCGATCATTTACCATAGATGCCGCATGGGCTGCTCATCAAGAAAACGTCCTAGGTGGATTGAGTGCCGGAAAATGGGCAGACTTCATCCTCATTGATCAAGATATCTTCACGATACCGTCTCAAGACCTATGGAAAATAGAGGTTTTACAAACGTGGCTGGCAGGAAAGCAAGTGTACAAAAAACCATGACATCAGCTGAGCATCTACGTTAGTTTCCGGTCACACTGACGTTATCAATCAGTCTAGCCGATTCGGTAAAAATAGCACCCAGAATAGTGATTTCAGAATCATCATCGGCGGCTAAGTCTAACGTTTTACTGTTACTACAGGTGACGTAATCAACCTTAAAGCCAGCCTGTTCTATCTGCTCGGTTGCCAAGGCCTCTAGGTCAGAAAAGTGGCGATTGCCGGTTGCAATTTGAGCCGCAACCCAATCCAAAGAATTTTTCAATACAATTACTTTCGGTCTCTCGTTATCGGTAATATAGCGATTGCGAGAACTCATCGCTAACCCGTCCGTTTCGCGATGAATAGGTGCCGAGGTAACTTGAATGGGCATACATAGATCTTCAACCATACGACGAATTACAGCTAATTGCTGATAATCTTTAATACCAAATATCGCCTCATCAGGCTGCACTATGTTAAAAAGCTTACTGACTACAGTGGTTACGCCCTCAAAATGGCCTGGCCGACTTGCCCCACACAGCACATCAGTCATAGTCGGACAGATCACCCTACTCTGAGTGTCTAGCCCATTGGGATACATCTCAATATCACCGGGGTGAAAAAGATAGTCACAGCCGGCGTCTCGTAGCTTCTCGCAATCTGATTGATAGGTACGTGGATACTTATCCCAGTCCTCATTTAGACTAAATTGCAATGCATTGACGAAGATGGAGCAGACGACAATATCATTGGTCTGTCTAGCCTGCTCTAGGAGGGCCAAGTGCCCGTCATGCAGATTACCCATGGTTGGGACAAAACCTATCCTAGAGCCCTTTAA
>DCBC01000156.1:757-9906 GCA_002313335.1 Porticoccaceae bacterium UBA1117 | reverse complement strand
CCCATCGCCTTCATAGGAAAATCAGCATGGGTCATTAAACGCAACATCATCGGAAACCCGAGCATGCTTAAGTAGGTAGGCGGTAGCTTTTTAACTTGATCGAAGCCTAAAAGCTTTTGGTAGCTCCGCAAATGATTAAGATCAATCTGCACGCCCTCCACGCAGTTACTCAGGCAAGGCAAGGCCTGACCTAATTCAAAACTATCGGATTTAACCATAGCTTTGCGAAACAGACCCAATAAACTGGGAAGTTCAATAAGTTGCTCAGGCACTGGAGAAATAGCTACATCATCAAACTGTTGGATAGAATTATTCATGGTGCCACAATAGGTTGTCCGAAGGTCAATGTCACTAGCAAAACGTTTAACACCTTTGTCATTTGGGTCAATGGTGTATCATGGCGACTTATTTGTGGAATAATTATGAATGGTTTAACAGATTCTGGTGCATTAGTGCGCTTAGCCTACAAAGGACTTCAGGCACTTGATGTTAATGCCGACGAGGTTTTGCGGCGCTCCGGATTTGATCCATCAAAGCTATACCAAGCTAACTTGCGCACACCCTTCGCCGCCCAACCTTTATTCTGGAAGGCCGCCGTTGAATTGTCCCAAGATCCATGCATAGGGCTGCATTTGGGTGAGAAAATGCCCGTGTATAAAGGACAAATATTAGAATATTTACTGCTAAGCAGCCAAACCTTTGGCGATGGTCTGAAGCGAATATTGAGTTACCAGCGTCTTATAAGTGATGCTCTGCATGGATCAGTCCAGGAGTCTCCGAAAGCGTGTTTAACCAGCTACTTTTCCAATCATCAATACGCTACATCACATCTTGCAGAAGCCATGGTGTTGGGCTTGATTAAAGTGTTTGAAGCGGTAACAGATGGTGCATTTAAAGCCGACAGGGTGGTATTTAATCACCCGCCCAATACGGATATTGATGAATACCATAGAATTTTTAAATGTCCCATTGAATTTAATGCCGAGTCTTTTCAGCTCTACTTCTCTGGGGACATATTAAACTATCGTTCTCTATATGCTGAACCGCAATTACTCGATTTGCACATGCAGGCCGCCGATCAACATCTAGCAATACTCAAGCAAGGTGATCTAATCAAGGAAGTGCGCAACCACATGGCTAGCCTCCTCGAATCTGGAGATGTCAGCTTGATATCCGTCTCTAAACTAATGGACATGAGTCCACGCCATTTGCGTCACCAACTCAATATTGCCGGCACTAGTTTTCAAAAAATACTCAATGACCTGCGTCATCGCCTAGCTCTTCGTTTACTCTCACAAACCAATGAAGCGATTAGCGAAATCATCTATCTGACAGGCTTTTGTGAGCCTAGTACTTTTTATAGAGCGTTTAAACGCTGGCAAGGCACAACACCAATTGTTTACCGGCAACGTACTCAAAATGCAGACGGCTAAAAAGTGTTCTGTATTTTGACTTTCCATGCCCACGGATTCGCGTAGAATGGCGACGCCGTTAAAGGAACCCAACCAATATTCGCCCCGGAGCGCTAAATAGAATGACCGATCAGACTAACCCTGCCTTTGAATTGTTACGCAGCCAAGATATACCGTCGCTTAAGATACATTATCAAGAGTATCGTCATAAAGTCACTGGCGCTCAGCATATCCACCTAGCCTCCGATAACAAAGAAAATGTCTTTTTGGTGGCGCTGCGAACAGTACCAGAAGATTCTACTGGTGTAGCTCACATCTTAGAGCATACGGCCCTTTGTGGTAGTGAAAAGTACCCAGTTCGTGATCCATTCTTTATGATGATCCGACGGTCTCTAAATACATTTATGAACGCCTTTACAAGTTCTGATTGGACCGCCTATCCATTTGCCAGTCAAAATAAAAAAGACTTCAATAATCTACTCAGTGTCTACCTCGATTCAGTGTTTTTTTCCCGCTTGGACCCGCTCGATTTTGCGCAAGAGGGACACAGATTAGAATTTTCAGATGCAGAGGATTCAAATTCTGAGCTGACCTTTAAAGGCGTGGTGTACAACGAAATGAAAGGTGCGATGAGTTCTGTAAACTCAACGCTGTGGCAAACTATGTCCAAGCATCTTTGCCCAACAAGCACTTATCACTACAACAGTGGTGGTGATCCAACGGATATCCCCGATCTTACTTATGAGCAATTTAAAGCCTTTTATGATGTTCATTACCACCCAAGTAACGCCATTTTTATAACCTTCGGTGATATTCCAGCCATCGAGCATCAAGCCCAGTTTGAAGAGAATGCCCTGAGTCGTTTCGACAGACTCGACTGCCACATTGAGGTCAATAACGAGCGGCGCTATGATCGCCCCCAATATGTGGAAGAAGCGTATGCGTTTGATGAACCCGAGGGCACTGACAATCAAAGCCACATAGTACTTTCCTGGCTGCTTGGCGACGCAACGAATCTTGAAGCAACAATGTGCGCGCGGTTACTGTCTAGTGTATTACTCGATAACAGTGGCTCACCATTGCAACAGGCTTTGGAGACGACTGACCTGGGAACCTCTCCATCACCAATGTGCGGTCTTGAGGATTCTCAAAAAGAGCTTATTTTTGCCTGTGGTGTCGAGGGTTCAAATCCCGAAAATGCTGATGCCGTAGAAGCCCTTATTTTGAGTGTCTTACAAAATGTAGCTGATAATGGTCTACCTCAAGAGCAGGTTGAGGCTAGTCTTCATCAACTAGAACTTTCACAGCGCGAAGTCTCTGGTGGAGGTTACCCCTATGGCCTACAGTTAATTCTTACTGCATTGACCAGCGCCACTCATCGTGGCGACCCTGTATCACTTCTTAACCTTGACCCGGTATTAGCTAAGCTAAAAGAGGATATCAAAGACCCTGCGTTTATTAAGGGTCTAGCGCGTGATCTACTCCTTAATAATCAACATCGTCTCCGCTTGGTAATGAAGCCAGATACAGATTTGGGCAAAGCTAAAGAACAACAAGAAAAAGCTCGTCTTACTGAAATTCAGCAGGGGTTAAGTGAGGAGCGCAAACAGCAAATCGTTGATGAGGCTATTGCACTTAAACAACGACAAGAGATGGAAGAAAATCTCGATATACTACCAAAGGTCGGCATTGAAGATGTCCCTTCAGATATTTTTTACGCAGAGAAACACTCGACCAGCCACTCACCGGTGGCGCTTACTAGCTATAATGCCGGTACAAACGGCATAGTCTACCAACAAGTTATTATGGCTATGCCCGATTTGACCAGCCAAGAAATGGATTTATTACCGCTGTACAGCACCTGTGCTACCGAAATGGGTGTTGGTGATAAAGACTACATGGCAACCCAGCTGTGGCACTCCAGTGTGGTAGGCTCTTATTCCGCTTCGGCAAATGTGCGTGCGGATAAAGACGATTTAGAAAAACTGCATGGCAATATTAGCTTCTCAGCGAAAGGCCTGGCCTCTAATCAGTCTGCGATGACTGATCTGATGCAACAGTCTATCGAGCAAACACGATTTGATGAACTGCCCAGACTACGCGAGTTGGTGGCTCAAATCCGTAGTTATCGTGAATCGTCTATTGTAGGCAATGGCCATGTTATGGCTATGGTGGCGGCTGCCAGCGGCATGTCAGCTAATGGTCATCTTAGTCAGCGCTGGGGTGGCTTGACGGGCTTATCACTACTTAAAAGTCTTGATAACTCCCTTGATGAACATGATCAGTTAGCTGCACTAGCCTCACAATTAAAAGGTATCCACGCCAAGGTTTTACAACAGCCTCGCCAGTACCTTCTGGTTGCAGAGAATGAGCGTTTAGAGGCCTTCGCAGCACAGATGCAAAGCGGATTTAGCCATCAAAACCAAACACCTTTTACAGTATCTAATCTGATTCAGTACCAGCCGTCTTTGACACCGGTAAATCACTGCTGGACGGCAAACACACAAGTAAGCTTCTGTGCTCGCGCATATCCAACGGTTGCTGCGGGTCATGCAGATGCAGCACCACTAATAGTACTCGGGGGCGTGTTGCGAAATGGTTTTTTGCACCGCGCCATTCGTGAACAAGGTGGTGCCTACGGCGGCGGCGCCTCACAAGATAATCAATCAGGGGCATTCCGCTTCTTCTCTTACAGAGATCCGCGCATCGAAGGTACGCTCACTGACTTTGACCAGTCAATCGCCTGGGTACTTGAACAATCGATCGGTAACGACAAAATCGAAGAGGCAGTTCTTGGAGTAATCGGTAGTTTGGATAAGCCAAGCTCTCCCGCCGGTGAAGCTATGCAAGCATTCCATTCTGAGCTCAACGGTCGCAATAAAGCATCTGCTATGGCATTTAGAGCGCGCGTTTTGGCTGTGACTGAAGACGATTTAAAGCGCGTTGCTGACCATTATCTGCGACCCGAATTTGCGCAGACTGCGGTTATCACTAATACTGATTTGGCAGCTACAACAGGCTTAACGACCATAGCGGTATAACCTAATGACGGAGACCAATCAAGATAATCTATTTGCTCATCCATTGGGTATCATTCCAGGTTTTGTGTTTGATAAAGCGGTTGTTGATGTCTTTCCCGATATGATTCGGCGGTCCGTGCCTGGTTATGAGACTATTTTAGCCCATTGCGGTGAATTGGCTTCTAGGTATGTACAGGCCAACAGTCATTGCTATGACCTAGGTTGCTCCTTAGGGGCGTCAACGCTTGCGATGCGCTCACGAATTACAGATCATCGTAATACTAAAATCATTGCGGTAGATAACTCAGCTGCCATGCTTGATAAATGCGCAGACCTACTTGCTGCAGTACCCTCACCCATAAGCACCGAACTACTCAATCAAGATATCTGCGATACAGAGATTAACAATGCATCAATGGTAGTGATGAACTTCACTCTTCAATTTATTCCCATGTCACAACGAGCGGCTTTAATAAAAAAGATCTATGCTGGCCTAAATCCGGGGGGTTGTTTAGTCATTTCTGAAAAGTTACATTTTGAACCGCCTAGCCTAAATACACTACTTAGCGACCTTCATCATCAGTTCAAGCGTGCTCAAGGATACAGTGACCTTGAAATAAGTCAGAAGCGTGATTCTATCGAAAACGTCTTGATACCCGAAACATTAGATACCCACATACAACGATTAAGGGCCTGCGGTTTTCAATCCGCAAGCCCTTGGTTTCAGTGTTTTAACTTTTGCTCATTGGTCGCTATTAAAGAACCCTAAAAGATCTTAGGTTGTCATTTTCATAGCCATTTTAATCATCTTTCGCACCTTCGGAGTATAGGGGGGATGCAACATGGATGCTGAGCTGAACTTGTCAGTCAACACACTGCGCTCATGAGTAAACGCATTGAAACCCCAAACACCACCAGACTTTCCAATGCCACTGTTGTTGACACCGCCAAAAGGAAGATTATGGTGTACAAAATGCATCATAGTCTGATTGACGCAGGTATCACCTGCACTGGTCTCGCAAAGTATTTTATCAATACTACTCTTGTCAGTACTGTAAATGTACAACGCCAAGGGTTTGGGCTTGTTGTTAACATAGGTTATCACTTTATCAATATCTGAGAAGGTGATCACTGGAAGTAATGGCCCAAAAATCTCTTCGTGCATAATCGCAGAATCAGCCGCCATACCCTCAATGAGTGTTGGCGCAATAAACCGACTCGCATCATCGGTTTGCCCGCCCGTGATTAGTGTTCCACCCTGATCCTGTGCATCACTTAATAAACGACTAATACGCTGGTAGTGACTGCTATTAACCACTCTGCAGTAATCCCCGTTATCCTTAGCAACATTACCTAATCCATACTGTTTTTCAATGCAGTCGGTCATTTCACTGACAAATTCTTCTTTGATCGATTCATGAACATAGAGATAGTCCGGCGCAATACAGGTTTGACCATTATTGCTGAACTTGCCCCAAGCAATAGACTGCACGGCCTTTTTAATATTCACTGATTTGTCAACAATCACTGGGCTTTTACCACCAAGCTCTAAGGTGACCGAAGTCAAATTCCTAGCCGCTGCTGCCATCACATGCTTACCTACTGCAGGACTGCCAGTAAAGAAGATATGGTCAAATGGAAGCGCTGTAAGGTAACTAGCTACATCCGCTTCACCTTGAAACAGACTCACCTCTTCCGGACTAAAGGCTTTTTCAACAATTTCAGCGATGACCGCAGACATGTGTGGTGTCATCTCAGAGGGTTTAATGATTACCGTATTACCGGCAGCAATTGACCATATCATAGGCCCAAAAGTTAGGTTAAAGGGGTAGTTCCATGGTGAGACCACCAGAGTAACGCCCTTGGGTTCTTTGACAATTTTAGACGAGGTGCCAATCATGCTCGCAGTGGGCATTACTGAAACAGGTTTCATCCACTTTTTCAGATTTTTACGCACATGCTTTAGCTCAGCCAGCACCGACATGATCTCTGACATGTCAACTTCGGCCTGTGGCTTAGAGAAATCATCTGCAGCTGACTGATAGATTTTTTCCTGAGAATCACGAAACACTTTTTCAAAACGGTCTAGCACCGCGAGACGCTTCTTATAATCTGATTTCCGTAACTCCAGCGCATAGCGCTGCTGACGCGCAAAAACACTATCAATATCGGTTTTTACCTGCTCATTTAACTCTGACATCTATAACCCCTTTTATCGGTATATTTAGCTCACAACGTTGATTAGACTCAGTAGTGTGGTGGCCGCTCATTATCATCTTCATTGTCTTGTCCGGCTGTGTCTTGAAGAGTCTCAATCCGCTGCAATAGCATTTGGTGGCCTTTGGTTAGCACCTCTATCTCCTGCTGCTGCCTAAAAATCTCGTCTCCCATCTCAACATTAGCCATTTCAACAAAGGCCAACTTCTCTTCCAGTGCCTGAAAGCGCTCTTCACTCATTTTTACTGCCCTCAATGCCTTGATCAAATTCATGATACGTTTGCCCGCACAATTATGCACCTATTGGCATCCTTTATGGCAAAAATATCCGAACAGTGGCTGGTGATTATTTATGCGTCTTAAAAAAGCTCTTAAATAACCCAGTACCTTCAGAGGTATAAAATACAACAACTAAGCGCTAACCAAGAGTGAAAACCTAGCGAGCGGACTCGTGAAATCATTTACACTGTCCCTTTGAATGTTTAGGTTCTCCAATGCTCCCGTCTGTTATTAACTACAGTCCGTTTCTAGACTGGCTACAAAACTCTGATTTAGAGTCTTGGCATGAAACTTTGCCAAGCTTAATCGATGAACGTCTAGATGGTCGTCGCTGGGGGGACATGCCAGGTTGGATTCTAACACTGGAGAGCCTACCGGACATTAGCATGCAGAGTTGTGCTTTTGACTCAGGCGTAATTATTGGGGATGCCAAAGATATAACTAGCGAGATGCGCGACCAGCTAGGGCAAAGTCTGATGGGACTACATCCGTGGCGTAAAGGTCCTTTTACACTATTTGGTATGCCCATCGATACAGAATGGCGCTCTGATTGGAAATGGGAGCGTGTTTTGCCGCACTTGCAGCCCTTAAAAAACCGCCTAATTTTAGATGTCGGCTGTGGCAATGGCTACCACTGCTGGCGTATGCTTGGTGCTGGCGCTAAACGGGTCATTGGCATCGATCCATCAGCAAAGTTTGTCTTTCAGTTTAATGCTATCAAGAAATATGCCGGGCATGAACTACCTATTGATGTCCTGCCGTTGGGGATAGAGCACATGCCGGCTAAAATGGCCGCCTTTGATACTGTCTTTTCTATGGGTATTCTCTATCACAGACGCTCACCCATGGATCACCTGCGAGAGTTACGAGAGTTACTGCGTCCAGGTGGACAACTGGTACTTGAGACTTTAGTCATTGACGGACCAGAAGGACAGGTTTTAGTCCCCGAGGGTCGCTATGGAAAAATGCCAAATGTATGGTTTTTACCCTCCCCAGATACATTAGTTAGCTGGCTTCGTAAGCAGGGTTTTGTCAATCCGAGGGTGGTAGACATAAGCCCTACGAGCACAGAAGAACAACGGAGTACCGATTGGATGACCTATGACTCACTCGTTGATTTTTTAGATCCCAATGACATCACCAAAACAGCTGAAGGACATCCGGCGCCCATACGTGCTGTCGTAGTTGCCGAGGTGCCCTTCTAAACTATTATTGTGCGTAGGCTTTTAAAGCCTCATCCGCAGGCACATAGGGATAGCCCAGCGCATCAGCCACCGCTTTGTAAGTAATTGATCCCTTGTGCACATTTAAGCCATTCTGTAAATTGGGATTGGTAAACAAAGCGCCCACTGGGTCATTAGCTAAGGCAATGGCGTAGGGCAAGGTCGCGTTATTCAATGCCATGGTCGCCGTACGCGCAACACCACCAGGCATGTTAGCAACACAATAATGGACAACCCCATCAACAATATAAGTCGGCTGATCATGAGTGGTTGCCTTTGAGGTTTCAAAACATCCACCTTGATCAATGGCCACATCAACCACAACTGCGCCTTTTTTCATTCGCTTTATTAAATTACTGCTGAGCAGCTTTGGAGCCGCAGCACCATGCACTAGCACAGCACCAATCACTAAGTCTGCTTCTAAGGCGTACTCTTCGATCGCCGCATTGGTGGAGAACACACAACGAGCTCGTCCCTCATACTCATTATCTAATTGACGGAGTCTAGGAATAGAGCGATCTAAAATAGTTACGTCAGCACCCATACCTACCGCCATCGATGCCGCGTTATCGCCCACTACACCGCCTCCAATGATAAGTACTTTAGCTGGGGCAACACCGGGCACTCCTGCCAGTAGAACGCCACGACCACCTTGAGCTTTTTCCAAATGATGTGCGCCAGCCTGCACCGACATGCGACCAGCCACTTCTGACATAGGTGCTAAAAGTGGTAGCCCACCTTCTGCATCAGTAACTGTCTCATAGGCTACACAAGTAGCCCCAGATTCAACCAATAGTTTAGTTTGATCTGGGTCTGGCGCGAGGTGCAGATAGGTATATAAAATCTGTCCTTCGCGAAGCATTTTACACTCCTGAGGTTGCGGCTCTTTTACTTTGATAATCATTTCACTGCGGGAAAATATTTCGTCAGCAGTGCTAACAATCTCCGCACCAGCAGATATGTACTGCTCATCGCTAAAATCAACACCAGCACCCGCA
>DCBC01000156.1:0-369 GCA_002313335.1 Porticoccaceae bacterium UBA1117 | reverse complement strand
CCTACTCGATATTCATGGTTTTTAATTTCCTTAGGCACACCTATCAACATGTTTATTTCCTTTTAACGACTGTATAGTAATTAAATAATTTATATTGCTATTGTAATTATTAGGCATACTATTTATTATTTATTTGGGATAAAAGTCGTTAAATTTTATGCTAAATAGTAATATAACAAGAAATTTTGCTGTTTAAGGGCTAAGGCATTAATATGAAAAACACAATGGATGTAATAAATAGTCTAGGCAAGATTGATCGGAATATTTTGCGTATATTGCAAAAGGACGGGCGGATTAGTTATACCGAACTAGCGCGTCATGTAGGCCTGTCGGTCACCCCATGTATTGATCGCGTAAAGCGTATGGAGC
>DCBC01000086.1 GCA_002313335.1 Porticoccaceae bacterium UBA1117 | reverse complement strand
AATTTCTGCTAAATGTGGACACGGTGATACCTGAGACCGGTGTAACCGCTATATTTGGGCCCTCAGGTAGTGGAAAAACAACCCTTTTAAGGACTATTGCAGGCTTAGAGTATGCGGAAGATGGCTACCTAAAAGTAGGTGATATTGTATGGCAGGATGATAGAACATTTTTACCTACGCACCACCGTAAAGTTGGTTATGTATTTCAAGAACCGAGCCTTTTTGACCATCTCAACGTCCAGGCCAATATCAACTATGGTGTTAGACACATCAAAGACGAGTCGTCTAGGCATGTTCTGCAGCAAACTACAAAGCTGCTAGATATTGAGCAACTGCTCAAACGCATGCCCTGGCAATTATCCGGTGGTGAACAACAACGGGTAGCCATAGCTCGTGCGCTAGCTGCAAGCCCTTCGATGCTCCTATTGGATGAGCCACTGGCTGCCCTAGGGGATGAACAAAAGGCAGCTATATTGCCGTATCTTGAGTCTGTGTATAAAACACTAAATATTCCTGTACTTTATGTCAGTCACTCCCGTGACGAAGTGGCCCGTTTAGCCGATCATTTACTGTTACTTGAGAGCGGCAAAATAAAAGCATGTGGCCCGACAAGTGAGTTATTTACCGCTTTGGATCTGCCACTAGCTCATCAAGCGAATGCTGAAACTATAATCACTGCGTCCGTATTGGGCTATGATAAAGACTATGGCTTGGCGACTTTGGTATTCTCTGGTGGCCAATTTTCCGTCGTTTCTGGTCCTCTGCCTTTAGGTTCACGCGTCCGTCTCCAAGTACTTGCTCGTGATGTGAGCATTACGCTGGAGCAGCAAACCAATACCAGTATCCTCAACATAATCCCGGTAACCATCGGCCAGATGGTCAAACAAAATAACGCTCAAATCACGGTACGCTTGATGGCAGATGATACTGCGCTGCTGTCTAAAATTAGCTGTAAATCGGCCTATGATCTAAACCTAAAAGAAGGTGACAAGGTTTATGCACAAGTCAAAACCGCGGCCATACTAATCTAATAGTTTCATGTCTAAGAGCACGTATCTTATGAGCATAGTTATTTTTACTGACAATAAAAGTATCCTGCGCGTTAATAGTCATCGAACAATAAAACGACTATGAATTGGGTTATCGGTATGCTTTTGGGCGTGTTAATTGCACTTTTTTTGTGGCGGTTAATCACCCAGTATGAGAAAAAATATGCCGCTAAGCGTCAAGCATTGATTCAACGAAGACTCGATCGCATCGCCGACACCAAAGGTCATAAAATTCAGGAAGATTCAGAGTAATTACAGATGATTAAAATGCGGATCGCCGACATTAACGAGCTAGCAGCACTTGAGAACTTCTTAGTACTCCACGGCGCTAATCAATGGAACTATCTCCCCACGGATGGTGTGAAGGAACAATTCCAGCGAATTTTTGACGGTATCGATCAATGTCTTGTGGCACTAAGTGGTGAGGAACTAGTAGGTATCGCCATCTATCGTCAACCCGGAGATCTACCAACACTTTTTACTGGACATGCAGGTCTAGAGCGCGCAGTTTATATCGCTGAAGTGACGGTACATGAGCATTGGAGTGGGCAAGGTATTGGTAGCTCTCTCCTTAATGACATTGCCATAACGGCTAAAGCATGCGGCGTTAATGAACTTGTCATTGATAGACATGAGCAAAACCTAGCCTCTGCAGGCATGATGAGAAAAGTCGGGTTTGTTGAGGTCGATTGCTTTTTAGACCTAGAGCGTCGAAACACTGGTAATAGAAAAACAACTATTCTTAGTCTTAGTTTAAATTGATAAAATGACAGGTGTGAACGTGGATACGGTTCTCAAGCAGTTTGATAATCCAGATGAGATCACTACCTTTGATAAGGGTAAATTTGAAATAGTTACTCTTGGCGGCATGACTATTGGCTGAGCAACTTATATGCCGGGCTGGAAGTGGTCTTCAGACGTGGGTCAACCATTAGGTAAAGATTTTTGTAATGTTGAGCATGTTGGAATGGTAATATCAGATTGCGCTGTAGCAGCTTTTGCTGATGGCCCTGTTATAGAAATGCATGAAGGTGATTTGTTCTATATTCCTAAAGAGCCTCATGATATTTGGGTTGTCGGTAATCAGCCTTATGTGTCTATACACTTTTTAGGCGCGAGTCATTACGCTAAATAACGAGGCTTTTATGAAACAATCTAATCCGCTCAAAAGTCAATTTCACTTGTTTACACAACGACGGTTTTTACCTTTTTTTGTGACACAGTTTCTCGGTGCACTGAACGACAATTTGTTCAAAAATGCACTCTTAGTTATTGTTGTCAGCTCTGCTATCGCCGGTTCAGATGCGAGTACAAACTTCACCACTAACTTCGCTGTAGGCTTGTTTATTTTGCCCTTTTTTCTTTTCTCTACCACCGCCGGTCAGTTAGCCGATACCTATGACAAGGCAATGTTGATGCGTAGAGTGAAGCTTGCTGAAATTTTGATTATGCTGGCTGGTAGCTATGCTCTAATGACCCAAAACCTCAACTTCATGCTGTTGATCTTATTTTTGCTAGGTACCCAATCGGCTTTTTTTGGCCCTGCAAAATATTCTCTCATCCCTCAACACTTAAGTAACGATGAGTTATTAGCCGGTAATGCGCAAATCAGCATGGGTACCTTTGGATCAATATTGCTTGGCACCCTAATTGGAGGCTGGATGGTAACGCTTGAGAATGGTATCACCCTGTTAAGTGGAGCTATTGTATTAGTCTCTGTTGTTGGATGGTTAAGTAGCCGAGAAATTCCAGAGGCCCCCTCAGAAAATCCTCGGCAAAAAATAAGCCTAAATCCATTTGCCGAGACGGCCGGTAATTTCCGTATGGCGCGCGAAAATCGTACCGTGTTCTACTGTATTTTAGCGATCTCTTGGTTTTGGCTTTATGGAGGATGCTTTTTGACCCAAGTGCCAAACTTTACCGTCACTGTGTTAAATGGTCACCCCCGACTAATATCAATTTTACTGGGTGCCTTCATCGTTGGCGTTGCGCTTGGATCTTTATTATGTAATCGCCTATCTCGAGGTGTTGTAGAGCCAGGCATTGTTCCTCTGGGCGCAATTGGTCTAAGTATTTTTGCCTTTGATCTCAGCTTCGCATCAATTGCCTATCAAGAAACTCATGGGTCACTCAGTACGGTAATGCCCAGTCAATTTATAGGCCTAGCTGGTGGGCCTCATATTCTTATCGATTTAGTGTTGATTGGCATGTTTGGTGGTTTTTTTATCGTCCCCCTCAACTCTATGGTTCAACAGCGAACTGCCGCCAATAAACGTGCTCGCGTTCTTTCAGTTAATGCCATTATTAATGCGGCATTTATGGTTGGTGGGAGTCTTATGGGTATTTTTTTCCTCAGCATCTTAGGCTGGAGTATAATGTCGTTTTTCATTACTGTAGCGGTAATGAATGTTCTGGTTGTCGGCATTATTTTTTTGCGCGTCCCTGAATTTTTCTCACGATTTAAACTCTGGTCCTCCAGTCGCTTTACATTAACATCTAATCGCTAAAAAGGAGCTATACGCGCTTATGCAACTTTCATCAAAAATTCTATCAGGAATGGTACTTGGCATTATTCTAGGTTTAGTACTCAATGCACTAGGCGGCGCTGATCCTGAGAAAACGCCCCTTATCGCTTGGTTTGTAAGCAATATTTTTGATGTGATAGGTCAGATTTTCGTCATTTCTTTAAAGCTGTTAGTGGTACCTCTGGTATTTTTCTCTTTGGTGTGCGGTTCTGCCTCGATGGGCGAGGATGTCAAAATGGGTCAGGTAGCCCTTAAAACCATCGGCCTTTACTTAGTAACAACAGCCATTGCAGTGAGTCTTGCCCTGACTATTGCTAACATCGTCGACCCTGGCGTAGGTATCAATACCGCTGAAGCGGCTGACTATGTCGCCAAAGCCGCGCCATCCTTTAAAGACGTCTTTATTGGAATTTTCCCCTCTAACCCGTTTCAGGCAATGGTCGAGGGTAATATGTTGCAAGTTATCGTCTTCGCGATTCTAGTCGGCGTTGCTATATTGCAAGCGGGTGATTCTGGAAAAACCGTTCTGCGCGGCTGTCAGATGATTAGTGATGTCATTATGAGAATGGTGGGTATTTTGATGAACCTTGCGCCTTATGGGGTGTTTTGCCTGTTGGCAAAATTATTTACCAGCCAAGGGTTCTCGGCCATTATTAATCTGGCGCTGTACTTTGGCACGATAGTGTTCGTTCTATTTCTCCATGCCAGCGTTGTGTATACCAGTATATTTGCTCTACTTACCCGCTTAAATCCACTGACCCTATTTAAAAACATGCGCCCAGCATTATTATTCGCTTTTAGTACTTCATCTAGTAATGCAACGATGCCAATTACTCTAAATGTCGCCCGAACAAGGGTCGGCGCGCACAATTCAATTGCTTCCTTCACTGTCCCCTTAGGAGCAACAGTCAACATGGATGGCACCGCAATTATGCAAGGCATTGCGACTGTCTTTATTGCTCAGGCCTATGGTCTTGATTTGACGATGGGCGAGTACCTAGCCGTTGTTGCGACCGCCACATTAGCCTCCATTGGTACTGCCGGTGTTCCCGGTGTAGGGTTAATTACCTTAGCCATGGTATTGCAGCAAGTTGGCTTACCTGTCGAGGGCATTGGCTTAATTATCGGTGTTGATCGCTTGCTGGATATGATGCGAACTGTCGTCAATGTATCTGGCGATGGCATGGTGACCGCGGTGGTGGCTAATAGCGAAGGCATGCTAGACAAGGATATATTTAATGATCTCTCTGAGCAGGAAGAATATAAAGACTCGCAAACAAGCTAACTTAATCTGCGTTGTGCTATTTGACGTACCAATATTTATTTAAACTTTTTTGAATCTAAATTCACTGCTCACCGCGTCATTTAATAGGTAATGGCTTAAAGATGACGCAGCTGGGTATAAAAAATAACCTGAGAGGCGTCAACGCTTGAAATTTTGAAGCGTTTTGTAGTGCCAGTAAACCATAAATTACGTGTCTGTGACCGTGAGTAATGTTGTTTCGGTCGCTCTTTAAAAAGGTTTTAGTGAAATGCCATTGTTGAGTCGTAAAGGAATAGTAACGATTGCCGTCTTGTGTCTTGGCTTATTGCTGATTGCTGCCCTTGCTATGCTCAAATCAAAGCCCCAAAGAGAACCCCGCACAATTAGACCGCCACTGTCCGTAGATTTTATCAGCGCTTTGCCTGCCCCTCTTGCAGTGACAGTGTTGAGTCAGGGAACTGTCGCGCCCAAGCGTGAAATAGATCTAGTTTCACAGGTTGCTGGCCGCGTTGTATCCGTGGCAGGGCAATACGCGAATGGTGGTTTTTTTAATGCCGATGAAACGTTGCTACAGATAGAACCTGAGGACTATGAGTTTTCTGTCACACGGGCCAAAGCGCAAGTCGCCAAGGCACAAGAGCAAGTGGCTCTGGAGAAGGGTCGGTCTCGGCAAGCGAAGCGAGAATGGAGAGAACTTGGTGACAAAACTGCAAACGCGTTATTCCTAAGGCAGCCGCAGTTGAATTCTGCCCAAGCCTCGCTTGAGTCCGCCCAAGCCGATTTAAAGAAAGCGCTCTTAGATCTTAGTCGCACTGCGATTAGCGCGCCCTTTTCCGGTCGAATTCGGCAAATATTTGCAGATCTTGGCCAGTATGTAAGCCCAGGAGCACGGATCGCCAAAGTGTATAGCACTAATATTGTTGAAGTGCGCCTACCCCTCTCAGACAGGCAGGCTGCCTTAATACAGCTACCCACCAATTACCAGAATAGTCAGACGGACAATTATCCAAATGTCACGTTGCGTAGTAGCGTGGGTGAACTCTCCTATGAGTGGCAGGGCAAGATCGTTCGAACAGATGCGTCAATCGACATCGAAAGTAGAATGACCTTCGCAGTGGCAGAAGTGAAAAATCCCTTTAAAGCTGATCTTTCGGTGGATCGGCCACCACTGAACATAGGTCTTTTTGTACAAGCAGAGATCTCAGGAAAAACTATTACTGACGCAGTAACTCTGCCTAAGGATGCGGTATATAAGGGCAATCAAATTCTTGTTCTAAACCAAGCTGACCAAATCAATTACCAGAAAATTTCTGTGATTCAGACGAGTAAAGATAGTGTAATTGCAGTCGGTATTACTCCAGGAACACGAATCGTCTCCTCCCGTATTCCACTCGCAATCGCTGGCATGAAAGTATTACCAAAAAAACAAAAGTTAGTGGGAAACCAGTCTTTAGATGAGGAAGCAACCCTTTGAACGCTTCCATTAAATGGTTTGTTACCAATCCAGTAGCCGCTAACCTCTTGATGTTATTAATTATCATCGGCGGGACTTTTGGTGCCTATGGTATTGGTAAAGAAGTCTTCCCCTCTCTCTCTGTTAATTATATTAGCGTTGATATGCCCTACCCAGGCGCGGGGCCCAAAGAAGTTGAAGAGCAAATAGTTGTGCGTATCGAGGAGGCTATTTATAACTTAGAGGGTATCAAAAGTTTATCTTCAGAAGCTCGTAAAGGTCGCGGTTCTGTCACCGTGGAAGTCGATATGGACTATGACATGACCAAGATGCTCAATGATATCAAGAGTCGTGTAGATGCCATCATTACCTTCCCAAAAGACGCCGAAAGGCCCATTGTTACCGAGGTTGTAAATCGCGAAGAAGTTATAAGAATAGCCCTCTTCGGTGATGCCGATGAACGCGTCCTGAAAGAGTATGGTGAGCGTATTCGTGACGACCTTGCCGCCCTGGGTAGTGTAGATTTCGTCGAAGTATGGGGTGTCCGCCGACCTCAGGTAGACATCGAACTATCTGAAATGGGTATGCGTCGCTACGGTATCTCTTTTGATAATGTAGTCAACGCAGTACGCCGCACATCGATTAATTTACCCGCCGGAACTATCCGCGCTGATAGCGGCGATATTCAAGTTCAAACCAGAGGCCAGGCTTACTACGAGGATGACTTCAAGAGTATCCCTATCACTAGCGGGAGTGACGGCACTCAAGTCACCATCGGTGATGTAGCCGCAGTAAAAGACACCTTTGAAGAGCGCAACGCCGTTACCCGTTTCAACGGTAAAAAGGCCATATTTTTAGCGATAAGTGTCGGTGAAGACCCAGATGTTATGGCTACAACGAAGGCGGTCAAAGACTATGTAGCAACAGGTGCTTCATTTTTACCGGATGAGCTTCAAATGGATACGTGGAGAGATTTTTCTGTGCTCTTTGAAGGCCGCTTATCGTTACTGACCAAGAATGCACTCGGTGGTTTAGTGTTAGTATTTATTATACTCATGCTGTTTTTAAGCCCCCAATTGGCCTTTTGGGTAGCGTTGGGTATTGCCATTGCCTACATGGGTGCGCTGTGGATCCTACCCGGAGTCGGCCTGACTATAAATATGCTCTCAATGTTCTCATTCCT
>DCBC01000127.1:1362-7196 GCA_002313335.1 Porticoccaceae bacterium UBA1117 | reverse complement strand
CTCTCAGCGAAGACTATGCTTGTGTCTGACGAGGTGCTAAGAACTCTGTCTAAATGGCCAAGACGACGTTTGAGTAAGGCTATAATTTCATCTTTATATAGCGTCAGCGAGAGATCACCACTAGGACTTCTTACCATGATAATAATTTCGCCATGAGTCACTAGACCTGACAACCAGCCCGCCATTTTATTATAAATGTCCTGCTCGCCAGAAGAACTGTGCAGTGGGTCGTAGCGGTATTGTTTTATAAGCCGGTCACTAATGTGTTTAGCAATAGTATTATGAATTTGCAAAATGCCTAAATCTGCAATAATTTCTTGTTGGCCAACTGAAAGGTTAGTTTGACCATTGCTATGTTCATAGCGCACCAAACTCAGCACTGTTTGATGGAGTTGTAACTCTACTACCCAGCTATCTTCTGTGATCGCCAGAGCCGCCAATAATCCGCTATCTATAACACCTAGTAATGTGGTTGAAGTCGCATTTAACAAACCGACTAAAAGTGCCAACTGCGGGTCGCTAAAACTTGCGGGGACACTCAAAATAAGCCGTTCAGGTGAGCCTGCTGCTAGTAGCATTTGTTGGAGTTGGGCAAAGGCTATATCTGCATTATGCCGAGCCCACTGCTGTTTGTTGGGCAGGGGTAGTTGGTTTAAACGTCTCCAGTAATCATTAAAGCTCGACTGAGGTACCTGCCAATGCATAGCATAGGCATCTGCGCCACAGGTGATTCCCTTGTTTGATAACTGTGCAAAGCCACATTCACTAAAGGACCGCTCAAGGTCAGTGGTGATCATTAGAGATTGATCATTAATGTCTAAAATTGCCGTTGTTATGGTCACGGTAATGGTTACTTAACTTTTAAGAAGCGAAGTAACTTATTTTCACAATAGGCATGTGAATCAAGGACCAGCCGTTCTTGGGTAAGTTGCAACTGGTGCATGAAGAACATCACCAACATACTAATCAGAAGAGCTACAAAAGTAGAGTTAAAAGCCACACCAAGGCTACTGGTGACACCTGCAATGTTGCCCTGCATTGCCTCATGAGCTTGACCCAGAGCGGCACCAATGCCTCGTACGGTGCCAATAAAGCCGATGGAAGGAATTGCCCAAGTAATATAGCGCACCATGGACAACTCCGAATCGAGGCGATCATTTTCGGTATCACAGACACCATCGATGGCCTCAGCAGCAAATTGAACATTGTTGGTTACCTCAAAACGCGATAAGGCCGTCTGTAGGGCTCGCGGCAACAGCAGTCCACGTTGTATGTCTGGCAAAGACTGCAGTGGCCTTGATATTTGACCTGCATCCTCAGGGAAGACTTTAGACCCCTCAGTAATATTGATCAATGGCAGGTCGAGCATGGATGTTTCTCGCATTGCGGTTCGCGTTTTATAGCCCATAATCGACAGGGCCCAAAACATCAGTATGAAACAGGACTCCTGCTCCAAATCTTTAACGACGATAAAGAATGAGCGTGGCACTTCATATTGTTCGCCCGCTGCGGCCATTTCGGCATGCCGCTTTATAGTATTCTCTGCATTGGGTCGTACTACAGTCACAAAAATAGTATGAACAATAATAATAGATAGCAGCAGGGCGACTAACTGGAAGAACATTTCGTTAGTAGTGCGGTTGTTTGAATTACTCATTAGCTGCTCCCTAAAATCATTTAAATGTCATACGGAATGGATACTGGGAAATCCTCAGAAATTTCCTCGCTGGGGGTGAAATCGTCATCTGGCTTTGGTGATGATTTTTCCTGCTGTTGGTTTTTATTAGGCAAGGATGCATCTTCGGCAGGTGATTCTTGACCTAAAGGTTGCGCAGAAGAAGTCATGGTGACATCCAACCTGTCAGGTTCTGCTTGGGCAATGACCAAAGTAGGGAAAAGTAACAAAATAAAAAATAATTTCACGGTACTGCTCCAGGATTGTCTACATAGCGGGCTATTCTGAAGCCTACATCGAGTCTACCTTCATAGCCAGCGTCGCGAAAGCTTAAACGGAGTTCAGAGCGTGAGCCCAAAGCCCAACTTGCACCACGAATAACATGGCGATTGCCTGATTGTGGCCCTGTAGGATCAATCATAGGGGCTCCTCGGTGAATTTGAATGTCGTAGTAATCATTAGTCCATTCAGAAACATTGCCACCCATGTTATAGAGTCCTTTGCTATTTGGCGCGAAGCTACCCACTGCAGCTGAGACCACATGACCATCGGAGTACTGGGCAATGGTAAAGGGTAGTAGATACTTGGCTGATGAATCCGCATAGTTATCTATGGTCTCCAACGGCGGATAGAGATTATTTTTCCAAGGAAACTGAGCGACGAGTCCTTGATAATCGACTTTAGCCGCCCATGCCCATTCTGCTTCAGTTGGAAGACGGTAGCCATTAGATTCCCAATCAATTCCTGTCACGTAACCATTTTCGATCTGGTAAAAAGGAGATAGACCGCTCTTGCCACTTAGCCAGTTGCAAAATAAGACAGCATCGTCCCAGCTTACCTTGACCGCTGGTTGATTGGCCATATCTAGACTAATCCCTTTAATTGCCGCTGAGCTATGTTGATTTTTCCAACGTTTAAATTGTTTATTACTGATCTCTTTAGTAGCCAAGTAGAACGGTCTTTGGAGTATAACCTGCCGCTCTACTTCATTAGCTCTTCGTCCGGGCTGCCTACGCGGTGCCCCAAGAGAAAAAGTAGCTTTATTGGGCCGGAATAGTTTTAACGCAGATTCAATAGGGCTTTGAATGAAATTGGGTCGCGATGCCCAATAGGCCTCTTGCAGTGTCAGTAACTCTATATTTAGTGACTGTTCTTGATCTGGCCTTGGAGTAATTTTAATATCTTGAGACTGATACCCGGGTTTAGATATTTTCAGTAAGTGTGGCTTCGCTGGCAAAGTCAGCATTTGACTTCCCACACCGACCGAACGATTATCGACCGTTAATGTAGCATCTTCTGGCTTTACGGTAATTTTGATGGAGCCTATATTGGCTCTTAGCTGGGCTCGCACCTCAATCGTCTGCTCAGGCTCAACGCTGACTTTTTGAGTATTTTTTAAGTAACCTTCGCGATATAACTCAATAGTATGCTCTGCAAAGGGTGAAACATTAGCAGTCATTGGAGTGACCCCTAAAAACTTACCATCCAAAGTAACATTAGCTTCGCTTGGGGTACTGACGATGGTTAGGGTGCCATCAGATATGATTAACTCAACAGCTTTATATTCCGATACTGTGCCAGCTTTTACACTTACCGAGCCGCTAAAAGTCTTATACCCCGGGGCTTTGAACTTGAATTTGGAACCGGTCTCTAACACTTCAGTGGTTAGTGGTGTTTGACCCCGAAGATTATCGCCAATATACAGGTCAGCCCCAGTGGGCGTTGAAGTGAAGCGCATCTCACCCCATGCCGGCTTGAGACTGATATCAAGTTGTTGCGTTTTACCAAGGCCCTCTACGATGAACTCTTGATCAAGTGAAAAGTATCTATATTTACTAATGGTCAGTTGATGGACGCCTTGGCTAACACCCATTACCAGCGTTGGCGCTAATATTTCTGGTTGACCGTCAATACTGACGCGTATGTTACTGAGCGATGAGGTGATTTCTATGTTGCCGGGCAGTGGCAGCAATTTAAGAGGGATCTCTTGGTTATCGGCATCACCCACTGAAAATTCTTGTATGAGTGGGCTATAACCAGGTTTTGTGGCCTCTAATTGATAGTTGCCCTTGAGGAATAAATAGTTCTCTCCAATATTAAAGGACAAACCGCTCACCTTTATATTAGCATCTGCTGGATCAACTTTAAAAATAACGGGTTTAGATAAATACAACAAAACCATAATTACCGCGGCTACACATACAAATGCGAGAAGCGCTAACAAACCGCGTGATATAGATACTGATCGATCTATTTCGGGCGCTGCTATTGGCGTGAATTCAACCGCAGAGATAGGCTTATTTGTATTATTCTCAGGCGACATAATTTTTTACTATTGGGTTAAGGCAAAAATGCATCATGGGGTTATGTATCTGTTAGCTTAAAGTATACGCAAAAAGATCCTTTTTTAGGTCGGTGTCTTAGTTGTTTCTCTTCTTATCAAGTACTCGACTAAATTCTATCAGTACATATCACCACAATAACACCAGTCTCTGATTGGCTATCAACAATAAATTGTGCCCTCACGTCTCGGTAACTCTGGCGTTTTCCCGCAGCGACATAGTTGCCGGGTTTGAGCAATACAGTTGTTTCTAAAAAGCGATTAAGATTACCAACGCGATAGATAACTACGTCGGTTAGACCATCTGATTGGATGACAACCTTAATCGGTATCTGAGAAGCGATTAAAGCTTTTTCTAGCTGGCTTATCTGCCTAGTTAAAACGGGTCCTGCATCAGGTATGTTTTGCGCATCTGCAAGTACTCGTTGTGCTGATTGGAATACATCAGAGCTAGACAAAGCAAGCGGCGCTTTGAAAATGTCTTCAATCCGGTTATTCAATATTGCGCGCACTGAGACAGAAATCCTACGCACTTTTGCATTTATTAGACTGACGTCAGTGGATAGAAGCTGATCATACACACTCAGAGCCTGCTGCCAGTTCTCTTCAGATTCAAATTGTTTGGCTAGGCGCATATTTTTAGAGACCCATTTCTGAGACTCTTGTCCATCAACCTGATTCAATGCTCTATCCACGCTTAACTCTTTTGGGAACAGAGTCTGAGCTTGGCTAAATTTCAGCCGCGCCTCAGAAAAATTCTCCTTATCTAGTGCATCAAAGCCCTCGCTCATTAGGCTGGAAAATTTATTATTGATGATCTGCTGTTGGACTGAGCGCAGTGCGTCCTGTGTTCTTATATGCACAGAATCTATGCCCAGCGCCTGTTCATAAAGACTTTCAGCCTCATCCAACTTTTCTTGCTGAGTTAATACTGCGGCATCTTGTAGCAACACTATTAACTCAGGCAACCGAGACGCACGCTGAGCTAATGTCTGGGCTATTTTATCTTCTGGGGCCATCGCCATAGCAAGACGCGCATTGTCAGTAGCGGTAGTGAAATCTGTAGTGCTGGAGGCGCGCTCAATAGCAGAAAAGCTAGCTTCTTTTGCCTCGTTTAAAGTGATCAGTGCCTGGGAGTCTAAGCTATTAAACTCATCAAGCGCGCGCTGATAACTGACGATTGATTGTTGGTACTCCCCATTGCCGTACTGCTGGTCCCCTTGTTCAATTGCTAGCAGTGCTTGTTCAAATGCTAGTCTTGCCCAGAGCTCTACTGCTTGGCTAAGCAGCCCATCTCTCAGTCTGATAATCTCAGCCAAAAGTAGTTGTGCGTCTTGTCGATATTTGGTTTTTTCCGCCGCCGTTGACGCTGACACTGAGGTATTTGAAGCCTCAACTGTAGTCGCTTGATTGGTTTCAATGACCCAGGGTTCTGAAACTATTTTTGGTAACAACGCAATGACTATAATGGCTAAAAAAAGTAGCAAAATAAGGGTTAGTTTTTGCCTGCCGCTATGATTATTTGATTTCAATTTATTGATTACTCAACCGACTGCGTGTATTCCAGCGACCCGCGCTCTTGCTGATAGATTTTGGCCATTAACGCCTGCCATTGTCCATATTGAGCTTCAACAGTGCCGGTCAGAGTGACGGTGCGATCCTCTAATGCTATTACTTGAGGGGCTATCTCTGCTTCTAATGACGAGCCCATTTCAGCAATCGATTCGTCATATTCGGCGGACTTTTGTTTCTGCTCTAAGCCCGACTTTAAAATAAATCCACCAACTGCTGCGGTCGCTGAACTTGCGTTGGAGGCTA
>DCBC01000127.1:758-977 GCA_002313335.1 Porticoccaceae bacterium UBA1117 | reverse complement strand
AATAATACGTTGATTACCTTGGCGATTTAATTGACGAGATTTAACAACTGAATCATAAGATGATTGTCGGAATTCTTGATAGGCAAAGTGCATTTGCTGTGAGAAACCATCGTAATAATCTTGCATGGTATCGATGTAGAGGTAATCGCGCTGGCGTATTTTTTGTACCCTTTTTAACAGCTCATCATCCTCAGCAGGCAAGCGCTCCAAATTCAAAAT
>DCBC01000127.1:0-354 GCA_002313335.1 Porticoccaceae bacterium UBA1117 | reverse complement strand
ACTCCGCAACTCCATAAGCTCCTTGGATGTGATTTTTTCGCGATAAATAAGTACGTCATTGGCAATCCTAATAAAAAGATTTTGAAAGGGGTCGCCCAAATTATTTCTCGACTTTCTGTCATAGGCTAATTTACCAACAACTTTTCTGTAAGTTTTAGAAAACCATTTTTGGCCCTTCGTATCTTTGACGACAACACTCAAGGCTAAGGTTTCTCCATCCGAGTGTAAAATCGTCCCAGTAATATAAACATCGGTGATGACTTGATCGTTGGGTGTTACGCGGATTGCGCCCCAAGCACCACTTTTCTCCATTACTTTTGCTAGTTGGTTAGCGAAATATATGGCCTCAGCGAA
>DCBC01000085.1 GCA_002313335.1 Porticoccaceae bacterium UBA1117 | reverse complement strand
ACAAGACGCGGTATCGGCCATGTTTATTCCAGTGCTCATACTACTGAGGATCGCGCTAGTGAAGAATTGTTGGCATATATTAAAACCACAGTTAGCGTCGAAGCGGCGTCATCAACATCGATTAGGAAGGTTGCATTTAACCCAGGCCATCGTGCCAAATTTTGGCATAAAAATTGTGTCGCCGTAGGTATGTCGGCTGGTTTTATAGAACCACTAGAAGCCTCTGCGCTGGTGTTAGTGGAGCTGTCTGCCGCTATGATTGCTGAGCAATTACCTGCAAATCGACAGGTAATGGATCTTGTGGCCAAGCGGTTTAATAATAAGTTTCTCTATCGCTGGGACCGAATTATTGACTTTTTGAAGCTTCATTATATTCTCTCTCAGAGGGAGGATAGTGATTACTGGAAAGATAATAGTGCTGCGTCGAGTATTCCCGAAAGTCTATCCGAACTTGTAGATCTATGGCGATGGCAAAGTCCTTGGCATAGAGATACTGGACATATTGACGAAATGTTTCCTTCGGCAAGTTTTCAATATGTACTTTACGGAATGGGTTTTGAAACTCAAAGCAGTACGACAGTGAGACAATCTGATAGAGAGGCTCATTCTGCAGCAGAGGGACTTTTCCGAGAAAATAAAGAGAGGACTAAAAAGTTGCTGGCCTCAATGCCAACTAACAGGGAATTAATCGATAAAATCACTACCTACGGTTTGCAAAAAATATAAACTGTTGGGAATTTAAAATAATAAGTTGTTTGGAGTAACTATGAGCAATTACGTCCTGCTAAATAATGTCGCCCACAAAGATTTAAAAGTGGTCACTACCCGATCTGAAAGCTATGGCGATAATGTTATGCATGCAATGACGTTCCCCATGGAATTTCGCGACGTTCAATCAAGTTATCCAATATTTTTCTGTAAAGATTCAGAATCTGGGCAGTTCTATCCTGCCGCTCTTTTTGGCCTTGAGCAGAATCAGAATTTATTTTTAACCGAAGATGAATGGGATGCGTCGTATATCCCGATGATGATAAAGCGGCACCCGTTTCTTATTGGTTATCAAACTGACTCGGAGCATGTAGGCGGGAAGAAGCCAGTGGTCTCTATCGATATGGACAATCCTCGCATTAATGATAGTGAAGGGGAGTCTCTATTTTCTGATAAGGGTGAGCCCACGGATTACTTGAAGGAATCCATTAGTATGCTGGAAGCGATTCATCATGGGCATGAGCACAATAAGGGTTTTGTTGAGACTTTATTAGAGTATGACTTGCTTGAAGCATTTACCTTGGAGGTTGTTCTTAATGATGGTTCAAAAAATCAATTAACCGGATTTTATACCATCGCGGAACAAAAGCTTCATGAGCTAGAGGGAGATACCTTTGCAATGTTAAATAAGCGCGGTTACCTCCAAGCCATTTTTATGGCGGTGGCTTCGCACTCTCGACTTAGGCCGCTTGTTGAAAAAAAGAATGCTTTAATACTGTAATTACTAGCGCTTATTAAGGAACGATTTACATGTTAGGAATTGTAAATAACATCAAAGAGATCGATTGCTGCGCTTGGGACAGCATTCCTGAAGAGGTCTTATTATCTTCTCAGCCAGTTGTACTTCGAGGATTAGTAGCTGATTGGCCAATAGTGGCGGCAGCTAATCGATCAACGGCGCAAACCATTGCCTATTTAAAAAAGTTTGATAGTGGTAGACCTCTTACGGCGATGGAAGGTGGCGCAGATATTGATGGGCGAATTTTTTACAACGATGATTTTAGCGGGTTTAATTTTGACTATCGACGAATGAGTTTAGCCCAGGTATTCGAGAAACTGGTTGAATACCAAGGTACAGATAAACCACCAATGATCTACGTAGGATCGACGAACATAGATAACTGGTTACCAGGCTTTAGAGATGAAAACGATTTAGTGCTTGGAGACAGATCACCGCTAGCCTCGCTGTGGATTGGTAATCGGAGCCGTGTTGCACCTCATTATGATTTCCCAACCAATATTGCATGCTCTGTCGCAGGCCGGCGACGATTTACGCTGTTTCCTCCCGAGCAATTGCATAACATGTATGTGGGTCCAATTGATCGTTCTCCAGCAGGTCAGCCAATCAGTTTGGTTGATTTAGCTGACCCAGACTACCAACGCTTCCCGAAATTTGAGCAGGCTTTACAGGCTTCACAGGCAGCAGATTTAGAACCTGGAGATGCAATCCTAATACCTAGTATGTGGTGGCATCATGTTGAAGCTATGGATAGTCTAAATGTATTAGTCAACTATTGGTGGCGCAGTACCCCCAATTTTATGGGCCCACCGTTAGCTGTATTACAGCATGCTATTTTAGGTCTGCGAGATTTACCGCATGATCAACGAGCAGTATGGAAAGATTTGTTTGACTACTATGTATTCAACCCTAGTGAGGAAAATGTAGCGCATATTCCTGAATCTGCAAGAGGAGCGCTAAATCCAATAACCGAGCAGACTGCCCAACAAATTCGTGGCCTATTGCTAGAAAAATTTAAGCACTAAAAGTCCTAATTGGAGAGTTGAGTTTGACAGTACAAAGAATAAAAAAAGTCGTAATCGTTGGTGGGGGAACCGCAGGCTGGATGGCTGCGGCCTCTATATCAAGGTTAATTGGTAGAGACCTAAATATCACTTTGGTTGAGTCCGATGAAATTGGCACTGTGGGTGTTGGAGAGGCGACTATTCCAACTTTTTTTGCCCTACACCAATTACTGAAAATCAATGAAGCCGAGTTTCTTTCCGAGGTGCAGGGCACCATTAAACTGGGTATTTCCTTTGAAAATTGGAAAAATAAAGGCGAGGACTATATTCATGCCTTTGGGTATACAGGGAAATCATGTTGGGCGGCAGGATTCCAGCATTTTTGGCTCAAAGGAAAAGCCCTAGGTTTCAGTGAAGAATATAGCCATTACTCCCCTGAACTAATGGCAGCAAAAGCTAATAAGTTTGGTTTGCTCAAGCAGAATGGATTGAATTATGCCTATCATATTGATGCCAGTTTATATGCTAAATTTCTGCGAAGAATGGCCGAAGAGAGCGGTGTTATTCGTAAAGAAGGAAAAATTGTTAAGGTCGACCAAGCTAGCGACGGGGATATCCAAAGTGTCGTTTTAGATTCTGGACTAAAGGTTGATGGTGATCTGTTTATCGATTGCTCTGGATTTTCAGCCTTGTTGATCGACAAGACTTTGGGTGTCGAGTATGAGGACTGGTCCCACTGGTTGCCCTGTGACAGTGCTATTGCGGTACAGACGGCATCGGTATCATCGCCCATTCCTTACACACGGTCTATCGCCAGAGATTGTGGTTGGCAATGGAGGATTCCTCTGCAGTCTCGCGTAGGTAACGGATTGGTCTTCAGTAGCCAATATATGAGTGATGATGAAGCAACACAGTTTTTGCTAAATAATGTGGAAGGTGAAACCTTAACGACACCTCGAGTGATTAAGTTTCGCACCGGTCAACGAAAAACACAATGGAGCAAAAACTGTGTCGCTTTGGGGCTCGCTGGAGGCTTTTTGGAGCCCTTAGAAAGCACCAGTATTCATCTTATTCAGCGCGGGATAATTCGTTTAATGCAGATGTTTCCGCTGACAGGCATAACAGATGCTGACCGTGATGAATTTAATCGTCAAATGAGTGACGAATATAACTTTATTCGTGATTTTATTATCATGCACTACCACGTGACGGAGCGAAGCGACACCGCGTTTTGGAGACAGTGCAAAACAATGGATATCCCTCAATCTTTAGATCATCGCCTAAGTTTATTTAAACAATCAGGGCGTGTATTTCAGGGGGAAGGAGATGTTTTTGGTGAAAACAGTTGGACCCAGGTTATGTTGGGCCAAGGTCTAATGCCAGAGCAGTACCATCCTATCGTTGATATGATGAGTGATACTGAGCTAGAACGGTTCTTGAAAACGAATAAAGCCATGGTTGATCAGGTCGTCGGGCAATTACCTACACATCAACAATTTCTGAGTCAGTATTGTCCGGCAAAACCACTCTAATCATTCGGGAGAATCAAGTGAATCAAACCAATGTATTTGGTGAATCCATTGAAGAGTGCTGTAGTCATCCCATTACGGGTTACTTCCGTGATGGGTTTTGCAATACGACTAAATATGATCGAGGCTCGCACACTATCTGTGCATTGATTACTGATGATTTTTTAGTTTTTTCTCAGTCTCGAGGCAACGATTTATCAACGCCCAGACCTGAGTTTGAATTCCCTGGTTTAGTTGCCGGGCAATCTTGGTGCTTATGTGCG
>DCBC01000124.1:11412-11570 GCA_002313335.1 Porticoccaceae bacterium UBA1117 | reverse complement strand
ATCTGCAAAGGGCCCCTTAACGCAACCGCAACCGTCGCAAGCTTTACATAACCTAAGTCTGCCTCTAAATCCTGACAACCCGCTCTTAGAGGGAGAATACGATGACGGTATTTTGGTGCATACAAAAAATGCTGATTCTCTTGTCACTCTAACGGACG
>DCBC01000124.1:3483-11027 GCA_002313335.1 Porticoccaceae bacterium UBA1117 | reverse complement strand
GAACAACATTCTGATATGTCTAAAAAACTAGCGGAGGCACTAGGGCAGCGACTTACCGCTCAAATCGCCAGAGGAGTTTGGCAGGTCGAATTAGATATACACCCAAAATCATTGGGACGCATAGAGATACATTTAGAGATGAGAGGCGGAGAGTTGGAGGCTCATTTTAATGCGTCCAAGGCCCTCACAAGAGAGCTTCTTCAGGATGGAATGCCAAGATTAAAAGAAGAATTACGAGAACATGGCATAGAAACTGCTTACCTAGGATTAGGGAGTGGAAAGCAAGGGACAAATGGCGGAAATTCGACACCTTATGACAAAGAAGATGTTGCGGAACGCCGACCAAAAGCGACTGTGTTGGAACCAAAGGGCGGGGTTGTGACGCAACAAAATCTAATCGATGGCTTAGATATTACAATTTAGACGGACAATCCACCGCAATGGGTGATATTAAAATTAATAAGGAAGACTAGTAATGAGTAACGAAGAGGCAACTGAAGATAGCGGGACACCAAAAAAAAGGCCAATACTTAAGATTACTCTGCTTGTGGTCTTGGCTTTGGTAGTGCAGGGAGCCGTAGTGTTTGGAACCCTGTTCGCCGTAGGGTTCTTTGATTCACCGGCAGACGCCGAGAGTGCTATCGCTGAAATGGAAGGGTCAGAAACTAGTGATAACCTCGACGATATAGTCGACAGCGATGAACCGCAGGGCTCGGCTAGCGGGGCGTTAGTCTATCTTGAAATAAAACCTGAGTTACTCACTAACCTCTATAACTCGCAAAGATTACTTCAAATTAAAGTTGCTGTGATGGTAAAAGAAAATGATGAACAAACGCTTGTTGAGGAAATAAAGGAGCATGCATTTCCTGTCCGAAGTCGTCTTTTAGAAATCCTTTCGGAGAAGCGAGAGGACCAGGTGTCAACATTAGGATATAGAGACGTTTTAGCCGCTGAACTTAAAGTAGCAATGAATGATGTTCTGGAGGAACGCACCGGCGGCCGACATATCGAAGAACTATATTTTACAGAGTTTATCGTTCAATAGCTGCGTCCGCTGAGTAGACGATATTCGCCGAGAGGCAACCATGGAGAGCCAATATGTCTGACAAAGAAAACGTTTTATCGCTAGAAGAGTTAGATGCTTTGGCGAAAGGCATGAATGATGACTCCATTGATTTAGCTATGGGCCTCACTACTCCGGTTAGTGCGATCAAGCATGATCTTATTAATGAGGAAAGCTCAAAGGGAATTAATACGAGTGCGATAAACCCTATTAATGATCGTATCCTTTTAGGGTTCAAGAGGCGGCTGTCAAGTGTGATAAGAGTGCCGGTGAATGGAGTAGCAGATGCGGTTAAAATTCAGACGTATGGAGACTACATTGCGGGGCTAAAAGCCCCCCAGGCAATAAATATTATTCGCGTTCGCCCCCTTCACGGCGAATCGCTACTAGTCATTGACCCAGGGCTCATTGCTGAATGTTTTGCCAGTTTTTTTGGGGGTGAAAGGATTTCTGAAGGGCCAGAAGATGGCCAAAAAGTATTTACAAAAACGGAATTAAGCCTAAATAATATCTTAATGAAAGCGATCTTTGGTGCTTTGCAAGACGCTTGGGCTCCGATTCACTCACTGACGTGTGCGGGAGTAGGCTTCACGAGTGATCCGGGAAAAACGAAAACGATGAAGCGCGACGAACTAGTTCTTGTTAGCCGTTTTGAGCTACTCGTTTCTCAGACTACGAGAATGGTTGAGATTGTATATCCCTACTATGCCCTTAAGTCGATCAGAAGTTCTTTTCTCAGACCTCCCTCAGAGACTTCAAAAGACGATCTGGCTGAGCGATGGAGCGCAAATTTAGAGGCTGCCGTAATGGATTCGGAGCTTGAAATCACTGTAAGGCTAGCGCAGATAAGTACAACATTAAAAGAATTTGAGTCTTTACGGCAAGACGATATTATCTATTTTGCTAAGCCTCACTTCGCAAAAGTACATGTTGAGAATATCCCTGCTTTTGAAGGGAATGTCGGTACCCAACGGTCAAATATGGCGGTGCAATTGGTAGCCTCTCTAGCTCGCCCCAAGTAACAAAATATACGTTTATATTTAACAATTGACTAAGTAGAAAAAGTGAGAAAATTATGGAAGACCAAGAACCAAATACAGTAGATCAAGAAAGCCAGTTAGAGGAAGCTGATTCAACATTAGAGAACGCTCAAAAGAGCAAAATTGATGCTGATCTACTACAAAATATTGCCGTTACCTTATCTTTAGAGGTAGGGAGAACCAGCCTAAAAATAAAGGACATCTTGAGCCTTAGTCAAGGCAGTGTGGTTGAGTTAAGTAAGCTTGCGGGCGAGCCTCTTGATTTATTAGTGAACGACACGCGTGTAGCTCAGGGCGAGGTTGTCCTTGTGGGCGAGCATTATGGTGTCAAGCTGACTAATGTAGTACCGGCATCTGAACGGATGAAAAATCTTTAAAGGGAGTAGCGCGGTATGGAAATTATTGGCTTCAGTGAAGTTATCACCATGATGGGATCGTTTGCAGTAGTGATAGCCCTGTTAGCGGCGACTTTATTTGGTATAAAAAGATATAGCGCGGTTATGGGTATTTCGGGACAGCAAAAAATAGAGTTAATCGAGGTTAAAAATCTTGGCGGCCGTCAAAAACTAGTACTAATTGGCATTAATGGAGAGCAACTGTTGATAGGAGTATCACCGCATAGTTTGACACAGTTGGCCATTTGGAATAAGGATGCATGCGCGATTAATAGTCAGTCGGAGTTGAGAGAAAAGGAGGTTAGCCCCGATAAAGTTAGCCGAAATGCTAAAGGATTTGGCGCGCTATTGGCTAAAGTGAAAACTGGGTTAAAGGATTAAAAGATGTTCAGAATAATTGGTAACACACAGAACTTTGATAGTCGATATGAGGATAAGAAATCATGCTCTCCTAGACTTTTTTCACAAGGACTGAAGCTGCTTGTTTGCGGTATTGCGATCATAGGTGTGCTGTTAGCGTTACCGGCCGATGCTCAAACGGGCCTACCCATCATAAACATGATTGACGATGGCAGCGGGGGAACCAAATACAGTTTAACGTTACAACTGCTTGCCTTAATGACACTGCTGACACTACTACCATCACTGCTACTGATGATGACGTCTTTCGTCAGGATTATTATCGTTATGTCACTACTGCGACAAGCTTTGGGAACGGCCCAAACCCCACCAAATCAAGTGCTAGTAGGCATATCTCTTTTTTTGACAATATTCATTATGTCTCCCGTGCTCACTTCTGTTTATGATGAAGCAATAACGCCTTACCTTGAAGAACAAGTGTCCTTTGATACAGCACTTGTGAAAGCAGAGGAGCCGTTTAGAAACTTCATGCTTAATCAAACGCGTGAAACAGACATTGCTATGTTCGTGGAGATTGCAAACAACAAGAACATAACAGAGCCAGCAGATGTGCCCCTTTCAACATTAGTGCCGGCGTTTATAACCTCCGAACTCAAAAGTGCGTTTTCTATCGGCTTTCTTATTTATATACCCTTCATTGTGATTGATTTAGTCGTTGCGAGCGTCTTGATGTCCATGGGCATGATGATGCTTTCTCCAATGATGATATCAATGCCATTTAAGCTGATGTTGTTCGTTTTGGTTGATGGTTGGACTTTAATTATGGGCTCTTTGGCAGCCAGTTTTGCGATTAACTGAGGGCGATGACATGGACGCAGCACAAGTAATTGATTTGGGGAGAGAGGCTCTATGGGTAGCGGTCTTAGTTGCCGCACCTCTGCTGGGAACTGCATTAGCAGTTGGTCTTTTCATCGGTATTTTTCAAGCGGCAACCTCAATACAAGAAATGACCTTAAGCTTTATACCGAAGCTTGCGATTATGGTGGTGGCCCTACTTGTCTTTGGTAGCTGGCAAATTGCGGTGATGGTCGATTTTTTTAGGCGCATTTTCGAGCGGATCCCAGCGTTGTTTTTGTGATGGACGTTCTAGTTTCTGAGGTTATTGATTATTTTTATAAGCTACTCTGGCCGATGATAAGAGTCTCGGCATTTCTTTTAGCAGCGCCATTTTTTTCCTTACAGGCTGTGACTGTAAGGATACGGGTGTTGCTAGCAGCCTTATTAACATGGCTTGTTTTCCCTCTAACGGATTGGCCGGTGATCGACCCAATTAGCGCATTGGGGCTAAAAGAAGTACTGGTTCAAGTTTTTATCGGCGTCACTTTAGGCCTTATATTACAGATTGTTAATGCGGCACTAATCGTAGGAGGACAAAGTATTTCTACGTCTATGGGGCTGAGCATGGCCAATATGATTGATGCGAACATGGGTAATGTTCCGGTTATTTCTCAGTTTCTTGTCGTTTGTTCAACCCTCATATTTTTAGGCTTAGGGGGTCATATTATTATTATTTCTCTATTGCTAGAGAGCTTTACGCTGCTTCCAATAGGGGGCGTAATTGAAATTCAAGCATTGGCGGGGTTAATGATCCAGTGGAGCTCCATGATATTTGTTGGAGCTGTACTTTTGGGGATGCCCATGATGGCCTCTTTATTGTTAATCAATATGGGTTTAGGGGTCATTACAAGAGCGGCGCCTGCCCTTAATATTTTTGCTGTAGGGTTCCCAGCCATGATACTGGCAGGCTTGATCCTGTTGCTAATGTCCATGTCAAGTATTGGCTTTCGCATCACCTGGTTATGGCAACAAGCATTTGATGTTTTAGGCCAAGCCATGGGGAGCTTCTAATGTCAGATGAGTCATCTACCGAAGAACGCACCGAAGAGCCGACCGCCAAGCGGCTTGAAAAAGCGCGAGAAGATGGTCAGATTGTTCGATCTCAAGAGCTCTCTGTCGCAGCGATGATGATTGGCACTGCTTTGTTTATGTATTTATTTGGCGGTTATTTGGTCATTAAGATCGGAGAAATATTTTCCAGAGGGTTTGTATTTGATCGCAAAGATATTTTTGACGCACACCTGCTACCTTTTACTTTTGGAACTCACGCACTGGAGAGTATGTTGGTACTACTACCGGTTTTTGCGTTGACAATCATTATTGCCTTCGCCGCTGCCGGATTACTTGGCGGTTATAACGTATCGCTAAAAGCTCTAGCACCAAAAGCCAGTAAACTTAATCCACTGCAAGGATTTAAGCGAATATTTGGGATGAAGGCCCTGGTAGAGCTGACCAAAGCTTTACTCAAGTTTGGTTTGGTTGGATCAGTTCTTTATATTGTGGTTAGTAGTAACTTTAATGCATTACTTGCCTTGGGATTTATGGAGGCAAAAACAGCAATATTTGGCGCTGGTGACATTATTGCAAGCGGAGTAGTGTGGATAGCACTAACATTAATTGTTGCCGCAGGTGTTGATGTTCCTTATCAGCTCTATGAGCACAATAAAAAAATGAAAATGACTAAACAAGAGATAAAGGACGAGTTCAAGGATACGGAAGGGCGGCCTGAAATAAAGGCGCAGATCCGGCGTAAACAGAGAGAAATGGCAATGGCGTTAATGATGGATGCAGTAGGCGATGCAGATGTCATTGTTGTAAATCCGGAACATTTTGCTGTTGCACTCAGCTATAACCCGTCAAGCGCAGGGGCCCCAATGCTAGTAGCCAAAGGTGTAGATTTTCTAGCCCAAGGCATTCGAGAAAAGGCTAAAGAGAAGGGCGTTCCAGTTTTTTCTGCACCCACATTGGCGCGAGCACTTTATTTTACAACGGACATCCAAGAACCTATTCCAGAGCCCTTATATTACGCTGTTGCTCAGGTTATCGCTTATGTATTTAGTCTGAACAGCTTAAACAAAGGGGCGACCGAGACAGATAAACCAAATCCGGAAGTCCCGCTAGATATGCAATACAACACTGATGGATCATTGCATCAGGTGTGAATTTTTGCCTGAGGAGGGCAATAAATGAAAAACACAGATAAGCATAAGAGTCTTGAACTAGAGCAATACCTGGACGATGGAGATATCGTAGGCTCTCACAAGAATAAGCAAGATTTTCGGTTGGCCCTTGATGCAGTTATTAATCAGTCGATGGGACTTGCTATGATTGGAAGTAATGAAGCGGCATTGACTCATTATTCAAGGATTATTACGTCAAGATTTCGAGAAGAAGCAACATTTCAGCTGGAGACGTTTCCGCCGACTAACACCGAAGAGTTGTTACGAAAATTTAATCAATTACTATCCCAAATGACAATGGACCAAGCTCGCCAAAAGCCTTTAGCGGACAAGCCAATAACCCTAATGCTAGTGAATGACGCGAATGTGGTCGATCCAGTGCAGTGGACATTACTGTTACAGCTACTTTCTGATTTTCCTGGTGTTAATGTTCGCATGGTGCTGTTCTTTGACAAAGCGACATGGCCAGCTTACGACGAGACATTAATGCTGCTAGGCAGGAATATTTACCGCTGGGACATAGAAATACCCTCTGTTCTGGAAGCCAAAGAGTTTTTTTTAGCCGCCCAAGGGACCACATATGAGAGGGAAGCAGCTCTATTTCTGAATGATGTTGGTCTAGGCGGGGTGGTTAAAGATGCGAGAATACAGAGAGAGGCAGATCAGGTAATGCTGGGCGGCCAACAAGGTCAAGCGATCAAAGAGACCCGGAATGATTCATCTAGGGAAGAGCAGATCACCAAAGAAAAAAGTGAGGGTATCAAGCAAAAGCAAGGTAAACACCAGAGATTAATAAGAGGGCTCCTAGCCGTAGGGATTTTGGGAGCTGCTGCTTTTGGCTTTTCTTACACTATGATGGGGGAATATAAAGTTCTCTCAACCAGTGTTACTGGCGAGCTTACTAGCCAGGAGGTGGAGAATAAAACTCTTAAAGCGCCCTCTTTGCTGACCGCTAAAAATATACAGGATATACCGCCGGAGCAGGTTAATCAGACAACCCATCAGCAGAATACTTCCTCAGGAGACCACCACCGGCCAGCGGATTCAAAAGCAAGCTTGAAAAGCGAGTTGGTTGTTTCACAAAATCAGACAACAAGAGCAAACACACCTCCAGTGCTTGAAAAAGCAGAACTCGAAGATGTGAATGCAGATAATGAAAGCGAGAAAAACAGTATACAAAGTTTAAAGAGCGTACCTAAGCAGACGTTTTTTGTTCAGCACATAGTCTTAAAAAGTGATCAGAGCATTTTGGACTATATCACCCAATTTCCATCTCTTAGTGACGCACGGATCCTACCCATTAATACCAAGGGCAACAAAAGCTTTGGCATTATTTCGGGCCCCTTCTCATCAAGAGATGCCGCAGCTGAATTTGTTGCAGGCCCAGGAATACCGAAAGAATTTTGGCTTTGGGAGGCTGAGGAATTGAAGGCCTGGTGTCAAAGAAACCAGACATGTGATTTTTGATATTGCCACATCAGACCTAAAGATAATCTATTTTCTGTCGATTGTTAACATACTGGGCGGCTGCCCTATCCTAAAAAATACGTTTCTGGGAAAATCATGAGTGACAAGAACGATACAAACGAATCTCTTGAAGAAGTCCAGG
>DCBC01000124.1:0-3088 GCA_002313335.1 Porticoccaceae bacterium UBA1117 | reverse complement strand
CTGCGGAATCTGCGGAGGCGAAGGCCCCAGATAAAAGGATTCTTAAAGCGCCAAAAGATTCAAGCAACCTAATGGTATTTAGCGGGATAGCTGTATTCTTTTTTGGAGCGACGGTATCTTTGGTTATGGCTTGGCACATGTCCAATAAGATCAGCCAAGTGGATGACATGCTCTCTGCTTTAACTAAGCGGGCAGTGACTATGAATTCTGCTATATCTTCATTTGTGGAGCTAAATGTAACGCTTCAAGAAATGGGCGAAATTCAAGGTCAATTTTCAGACCAACAAGATTTGATGCTAATCTCAGTGGATGAGATTAAAACTCAGATCCCAGCTGAGGCAGCGCAGAAAGTCGCCGAAGAAAATACAGAGGTATATTCTAAAATTAATAAGCTTGAAGATACTTTGGGCAAGCAGAGTCAAAACTTTGCGAACGTAACCAAAGCCATGGCCGGGTTATCTTCTCGTATCGATAACTTTGAAAACAGGTTGGGAGATGTCAAAAGACTCACCGATGATGTAGATGCACTAATTACCCTAGAGCGCGAAAACTATATGGAAGTGTTGCAGCGACAGACCATGCTCCAAGAAGCGCAGGCAGGAAAACAAATTGTTAAAGTACCGCGAGATCCAAACTTAATCTTCTATTCTATCAAGACACCTTAGGTTCAGTGCTGACCAAATTTTTTCTTAACTTCTGTGTTATGCCCGACAGAATCTGACTTATGCGCGACTCGCTTACATCAAGGACAGCGCCTATTTCGCGTAAATTCATCTCTTCGACATAATAAAGAGAGACTATTGTCTTGTCCCTTTCAGGAAGTAGATCAATGGCCTCACCTAGGGCGCTCATTAATTGGTCTTTGAGTAAAATAGACTCTGGTTCATTGGATTGACTCGCGGGGGGATCAATGGAATCAGGGAGCTGCGCTTCTAAAGAAATGGTCTGAAATTGATGAGCATGATTTCGTTCCTTTTGATAAGCATGTATATCTTTATCCATGAAATTAGCAAGCTCAGCATGGGTAGGCTCACGGCCAAATTGAGTGGCTATTTTGTGACGCGCCTCATTATGTTCGCGAATATTTACCATGGCTGATCTAGGGAGATAAGACATTTTTCGTACTTGATCCAAAATTGCGCCACGAATCCGATTTTTTGCAAAGATATCGAAATCTACTCCTTTACTTGCATCAAAGGATTTGGCGGCTTCTATTAGACCAATGGTCCCTACTTGTATGAGCTCATCGAGCTCCATAAACTTGGGAATTCTAGCTTGAAGGTGCAGTGCGACACGCTTAACCAGTCCAATATTTTTAAGCAGGCTTTCATCAGATTGGTGCATGCGTTGTATGTCACTGTAGTCGTTAATATTAGACATTTTTTTATCCTAATTATTAGTTGTATCTTGTCGCGTAAGGCGCTCTAAAAAGAATTGTAGACCCCCGCTTATCGAGGTTTTGGTGGTTAGCGTCGTAACCGCTTTTGCAAGTTTTTCAAAGTCCCTCGCCGCGGCACTGGAAGGAGAAAATTTAAGCAAAGGTTTTGATGCTTTAATTGACCTAAGAACCATTTCATCTTCACGGATGGTCCCTAAATGGCCTACCTGAGCACCTAAAAAACGCTGAATTACAGAATCAACACCCTGATAGAGACGGTCTCCCGCCCTCTGAGAAGCCATGCAATTTGTAATAATTGAAATATTGTCTAGCTGATAGTCTTGAATCATGACTTTAATCGAAGCATAGGCGTCCGCGATAGAAGAGGGATCATCTTTGACGATGATAAAGCGATGTTGGCAGGCGCTTATAAATGTCATCACAGTATCAGAGAGTCCCGCAGCAAGATCGACAATTAAATAATCGAGAGTATCTTCTATCTCCTCGAAGGATTGAATGATCCCGGCGGTCTCTGCAATAGAGAGCGAAGCCATGTGTTGAATGCCACTAGAGCCAGGGACCAGCTGAACACCCATAGGTCCATCTATAATAATTTCTTGGAGAGTCTTCTCTCCACTTAAAACATGGCTAAAGTTATATTTGGCTCTGCAGCCGAGAGCCAGCTGAGCATTGGCTAGTCCTAGATCGGCATCGAAGACCATGACTCTCTTACCCATTGACGCGAGTGAGACCGCTAAGTTAGCTGACACGGTTGTTTTCCCTACGCCGCCTTTGCCGCTGGCAATCCCTATTACTTGAGTTGAATGTACTTTTTCCATAGCTTTTTTCTTATGTTTTTTGTCATATTTTATTTATATAAATATATCGAATCGGCGATCTTGATATCTCTGCGGGGCTGACTTAATCCGGGCTTAAGGGCAGGTTCGACAAGCAGTGCCTTGTTAACTGAACTCCATCAAGAGCAAAGACTCCATCGTTAAGAGATGAATCAAACGCCGCTAATGAAATAGCATTGCCTGTCGCCATGAGGGTATTGATTACTGGCCAAGGGTGAATATCGATTTCAAACTGAGTTAACATTACAGAGTCCCATTCAATACGGATTCGTTTTAGATATTTATTGACTGAAACCTCAGATGCGTCGGCTGGGAGTAACAGATGCTTCTTAGCCTCGGGTAAGCTTGTGCAGATTTCTTTTAACTGCTGCTCAAGATTGATGCCTGCCGTTTCAATAAGAATAAGTCGGGGGTCATCTAGACTTGCAACGATATGCGCGAGCGCACTAGGAGAACTAGCATGGTAGGCCTCCACTCCCAACTGCAAACCCAACATCTGAGTATGGGTCCAGCTTTTAGTCTGTTGAGGGCTATAGCTAATAATAGCGATATTTCCCCCCCCGTAATTGATTACTTTTTGTTTTGCTATTCGTACGGCCATCAACGTATTCTCTGAGCCAGAGCGTCCGGCAATCACATGGATTCCTTTCATTTCATCAAGGACAGGATTGTGCTTGATTGCACTACCAAAGGTCTTCGAAATAACTTCAATGGCTGAATCAATATCGCTTTCTTTAGCTATTAGTTTATTGGCTAATATACGCATTGGTACTGGGATACCCGCGTGATCTAAGGAATTAATAAAGGCGCTCATTTCTTTAGATACCTGGCTCAGGGCTCTATTAGCCTCAAG
>DCBC01000015.1:9489-10103 GCA_002313335.1 Porticoccaceae bacterium UBA1117 | reverse complement strand
GGTTTCTGTCTTTGCGCAGTATGCTGAAGGATTTAGAAGCCCAGACTATGAAAGTGCTAACTTAACATTTACTAACTTTGCCTATTATTACAGTGTGGCTCCTAATCCTGAATTAGAGTCGGAGAAAAGCGCGGGTATTGAGGTTGGTGTTCGTGGTAATCATGCTGATATTACTTGGGCTTTAGCGGCTTATACGACAGATTACGAAAAGTTCATTGAGACAGAGCTTACTGGTACAACCGACCAAGGCATTGCGATCTATCAATACGTCAACAAGAAGGATGTAACCATTAAAGGTATGGAATTTGAAGTGGAGAAAAGCTTCTCAGAAAACCTAACAGCAAAGCTATCGGGTAACCGTACTTATGGCGAAAGTGCCGGTGAAAAACTACTAAGCATTAATCCATCCGAAGGCGTTCTTTCTCTCCGATGGTTGTCAGATAGCGGCAATTTGAGTGTTCGAGGCATCACTACTATGGTGGCTAGTGGGCCCAGTGATTTAGAACCTAGCTGCGGGCGAAGTGGCTGTAATCCGCTGTTAGAGGTTCCGGGCCGAGTAACCTATGACCTTTATGTTGACTATAAGCTTTCAGAAAATCTTGCTACGCGAATTG
>DCBC01000015.1:8412-9067 GCA_002313335.1 Porticoccaceae bacterium UBA1117 | reverse complement strand
GGGCGAGAATTCAGCGCTGAGATCACGTATACGTTCTAGATGTGAAGGCATCATAAATGAAGCGTTAGTATAGTTTATGTCGGCAGCTCTAGTGGCTCCGTAATGATGACAAACCGGCCTGAAGTTGCTGAAGGTGTTCTTGCAGCTTCGGGCCTTTCTTTTGTGCAACGCCAATGGCCAAAACATCAATCACCGCAAGATGTGCAATACGTGAAGATAGTGGTGTGTAGATCTGGATATCTTCTTTGGCATCGACCTCAATAGCAATAGTAGCGCCTTTAGCAACTGGCGATGCGCTAGGTGCCAAGCCAATGACTATACCACCGGCATTTTTAACCAGCTCCATGGAGTCCAGCAATGCCTGGGATCGACCAGACTGAGAGATAGCAACGATAACATCGCCAGGATTTAGAGAGGTCGCCGACATATTTTGTAAATGCGGGTCAGAGTAAGCAGCTGACCTTATTTGTAGTCTGAAAAACTTGTGTTGCGCATCGAAGGCCACCGCAGCGGAAGCGCCAAAACCATAAAACTCAACACGCCCTGCAGCACAAATAGCGGCTACAGCGGCTTCGAGGTTTTCTAACACGAGACTATCGCGTACCTTTAGTAGGGTATCAACGGTGGAGTCAAAAACCTTATAGGTATACTCGCG
>DCBC01000015.1:7850-7989 GCA_002313335.1 Porticoccaceae bacterium UBA1117 | reverse complement strand
ACAGCTCTGCAGAATCGGACGACGGTAGGCTCACTCACTCCAGCCTTCTCAGCCAGGTCAACAATGCGCATTCGGATGACAGCTAAGGGATTTTTCAGGACAAAGTCGGCTACTTTAAGCTCTGATTTGCGTAAACGGG
>DCBC01000015.1:1230-7415 GCA_002313335.1 Porticoccaceae bacterium UBA1117 | reverse complement strand
TAAATTGCTAGTTTTGTAGTAAAAAACTCGGTTTTTCATGATAGTTTTTACGGTTTTGTACGAAAATTGCCCATGAAGCCACCCACAGGTCAAAAAAACTAAAAAAGAACTGCACCCTACCGCGTTTTTTTATCACTTATGTTGCTAGAATGCAGTCCCATGGATGTGACCTCAATATTAAAAAATCTTAACGCTGCTCAAGAAGAGGCAGTGACTAGCGATAAAAAGCACTTACTAGTATTGGCTGGCGCCGGTAGCGGTAAAACTCGAGTGCTTGTGCATCGTATCGCTTGGAAAGTTCAGGTCGATAATGTCTCACCGTACAGTATTCTGGCAGTTACCTTTACCAACAAGGCGTCGCGAGAGATGCGTGAACGCATTGACGAACTTTTGGGCATGTCATTGCGCGGTATGTGGGTGGGTACTTTTCACGGGTTGGCCCACCGCTTGTTAAAGGCTCATTGGCGAGATGCCAAGTTACCTGAAAACTTTCAGATTTTGGACTCGGATGACCAGTTACGGTTAGTTAAAAGGGTTATGCGGAGCATGGATCTGGATGAGCAACGCTGGCCACCTAAGCAAGCACAGTGGTGGATCAATGGGCAAAAAGACGAAGGACTTCGTTCCACACATTTTCAAGAAGGCGGTGATCCTTTTATAGTGACGATGTTACGTATTTATCGTGGTTACGAGGAAACGTGTGATCGACTTGGGGTTATTGATTTTGCCGAGCTACTTCTTCGCGCACTAGAATTATGGAAACATAATCCTCAAGTGCTTGACCATTATCAGCAACGCTTCCAGCACATTTTAGTTGATGAGTTTCAGGACACTAATGCCGTTCAGTATGCTTGGCTAAGACTTTTAGCTGGCAAAGTTAGCGCAATGACCGCCGTTGGTGATGATGATCAATCCATTTATGGTTGGCGTGGTGCCAAAGTTGAAAATATTCTCAGTTATGAGCGGGATTTTCCAGCGACGCATACTGTTAAGTTAGAGCAAAACTATCGTTCTACTTCTAATATTCTTATAGCCGCTAACGCCGTCATTGCCAAAAATGCGGGCCGCCTTGGCAAAAGCTTGTGGACTGATTCAGGCGATGGAGAGCCGATTGCTTTGTATGCCGCATTTAATGAGCACGATGAGTCTAGATATATTGCTGACCGGCTACAGAGCTGGGTGAGCGATGGTAATCTTCGCGAGGATGCTGCGATACTATATCGGTCAAATGCACAGTCTCGTGTGCTAGAAGCCGCCTTATTGCAAGCAGAAATCCCTTATCGGATTTACGGCGGACAACGTTTCTATGAGCGACTAGAAATAAAAAACGCTCTGTCCTATCTCCGATTGATACTCAACTGCCATGATGACGTTGCTTTTGAGCGCGTAGTTAATGTTCCTCCCCGCGGCATTGGAGATCGTACTTTAGAAGCAGTTCGCGAGCTTTCTCGCACCAATACCTCCTCGCTGTGGGCTGCGGCAGTGATTTTGGTTGATGAGAAACGGTTGGCGGCTAGAGCGAGCAATGCCATAGCGGGCTTTATACAGCTCATCAATGAGATGAGCGGACAACTCGATGAGCTGCCACTCCCCGAACAGGCAGAGCAGGTCATTCAGCATAGCGGTCTGATCGATATGCACCGTCGAGAAAAAGGTGAGCGAGGGCAGGCACGGGTCGAGAATTTAGAAGAGCTAGTGGGTGCGTGTCGAAACTTCGAAGCAGAGGATAGGGACTTGCCGGTACTACCTCAGTTTCTGGACCAAGTTGCATTGGATTCTGGTGATCGTCAGGCAGATGAAGACCAAGACGCAGTTCAGCTCATGACTTTACACAGTGCCAAGGGATTGGAGTTCCCTTTGGTGTTTATTGCGGGGGTCGAAGAGAACCTCTTTCCGCACAAGATGTCACTGGATGAGCCTGGACGATTAGAGGAGGAGCGCAGATTAGCCTATGTAGGCATTACTCGCGCTATGAAAAAGCTTTATCTTACCTTTGCTGAGAGTCGATCTATCTATGGTACGGAGTCCTTTAATTCTGTATCAAGGTTTATCCGTGATATTCCTAAAGAGGTCATCGAAGAAGTACGATTGCAGAACACTATTGCTCGGCCAACGAGTTATGCCGCAAGTCCTATGCGGAGTGATCAGGGAGATGACACCGGATTTCAACTTGGGCAACAGGTCAATCATAATGTCTATGGGGAGGGCGTGATTCTGAACTTTGAAGGCAATGGGCCACGGGCACGCGTTCATGTTCGATTTGAGCAAGTTGGGACCAAAATTTTGATTCTTGCTTCAGCGAATCTAGCAGCAGTCTGATTAAAAAATTACTATTAATAGGGACATGAGGGAAACACAATGCGAATTATATTAGCCATATTGATGACCATGTTCCTAGTTGGTTGCGGGGATAGCGATAGTCAATCCAATACCATCCAAGCCAGTCAGTCTGAACAGACCTTTGAATGGAAATTGGTCACCACTTGGCCGAAAAACTATCCCGGCCTAGGATTAGCCCCGGAAAATTTTGCGACCAAGGTCGCGGCTATGAGCGCGGGCCGTTTAAAAATTAAAGTTTATGGTGCTGGTCAGCTAGTACCGGCTTTTGAGGTGTTTGATGCTGTTTCCCAGGGCACTGCCGAGATGGGTCATGGCGCTTCCTATTATTGGACCGGTAAATCGAAGGCCGCAGCCTTCTTTACCTCCGTCCCCTTTGGCTTAAATGCGCAAGAGATGAATGGCTGGCTGCATTACGGGGGTGGGCTTGAGTTGTGGCGAGAGCTTTATGATGAGTTTAACTTAGTCCCCTATGCTGGCGGTAATACTGGCGTCCAGATGGCTGGTTGGTTTAACCGAGAGATCAACTCCATGGAAGACATCAAAGGGCTGAAAATGCGTATTCCTGGCATGGGCGGTGATGTGATCACCCGGGCTGGAGGAATCTCTGTCACCATAGCGGGAGGTGAGCTTTATACGGCCATGCAAACGGGGGTTATTGACGCTTTGGAATGGGTAAGTCCCTATAACGATATTGCGCTCGGGTTTCATCAGGTGGCTAAATATTATTATTACCCTGGGTGGCATGAGCCAGGTCCAACTCTGGAGTTAATTATTAATAAAGATGCGCTGGCTAGTTTGCCAGATGATTTACAGGCGATTGTTGAAACAGCCGCACGAGCAGTGAATCAAGATATGCTCGATGAATATACTGCACGAAATAATGAGGCGTTGATTAGCTTAGTCGAGACTCATGGCGTTCAGTTAAGAAAGCTTCCTGATGAGGTTATTTCGGAGTTACGTAGCATCTCTGTAGAAATGCTGGAAGAGTTGGCAGATGACTCAGATCTTTCTCGGCGGATTGCGGAGTCTGTAAAAGCCTTTCAGCGACAGGCAACGGCTTATCATGCTATTTCTGAAGAAGCTTATTACCAAGCACGAAAACAAAAGTAACCGATGATTAAAAGGCCACTAATAACAGTAGAGGCCGATTAATTTTTCCAAAAAGTCGGCATAAATAGTACCAGAAGAGTAAATATCTCGAGTCTACCTAGCAACATACCCCAGCATAAAACAACTTTTGCAAAGGATCCCAAATCAGCATAGTTGGTTGCTACCGCTCCGAGCCCTGGGCCTAAGTTGTTTAGAGCCGCGGCTGTGGCTGACCACGCAGTAACATAGTCAAGTCCAGACGCTAGTAGTAATAATACCATCAGGTAAAACACGCCCAAATAAACACCGAAAAAAGCCCAGATTGCGTCAGCAACACGATCAGGTATTCTGCGATTGCGTATTTTGATCGGCAGCAAGGCGTTGGGATGTATGAGTCGATAGACCTCTCGGATGCCTTGTTGCGCCATAATTAACATGCGGCCAATTTTAATGCCACCGCCGGTAGAGCCCGCACAAGCACCAAAGAAAGACAAAAAGATTAAGAAGAACGGCAAGAATGTCGGCCAGGAATTAAAGTCAGTGGTGGTAAATCCGGTGGTCGTCAAGATTGAGACTAGCTGAAAAACGCCTAAACTTATGCTGTCTTCCCAGCCATAGGTGCCGCTAAAGTAAAGGTATAAACAGGTTATTAATGCGCCCAATAAAAGTAGATATAGGTACATGCGAGCTTCTGGATCTGCCCAGTAGAAGCTCAGTCTTCGGTTGTGCCAAACGTGGTAATGAAGGGCAAAGTTGAGGCCAGAAATAATCATGAAAAAAGCGCATATGGCCATAATTAAATCGCTATCAAAGAAGCCTATGCTAGCATCATGAGTCGAAAATCCGCCGATGGCCACGGTTGAAAAGCTGTGGCTAATGGCATCGAACCCATCCATGCCTGCCATCCAATAAGCGAGTGCACACACGGCCGTTAGCGCTAGATATATTTTAAATAGGACATTGGCCGTTTCCGCTATACGCGGGGTTAGTTTAGCGTCTTTCATTGGACCCGGCGTCTCAGCCCGATAGATTTGCATGCCGCCCACACCTAACATTGGTAGAATCGCTACAGCAATAACGACAATACCAATACCGCCTAGCCACTGTAGTTGCTGTCTATAATAAAGAATTGATTTTGGCAGATCATCAAGACCAGAAAGCACTGTAGCGCCTGTTGTGGTCAGACCAGAGACAGATTCGAACAATGCATCAATAAAAACTAAATTTGTCGCGTCAGAAAACATCAGCGGCAACGTTCCGAAGACACTGAGAACCAACCAGAAGAAAACGGTAACGAAGAAGCCATCCCTTGTTCGAAGCTCGCCAGTCTTATTTTTTGATGGCAACCAAAAGGCTAAACCGACTATTTGTGTAATAGCGAAGGCTAAGACAAACATTGACGCAGTATTTTCTTGGTAGATATAAGCGACGATGATTGGTGACAGCATAGTTAAACTGAATATCATCAGTAGCATACCCAGAACTCTTGCTATGACTGCAATATGCATAAAGCCGGTGCCCTAAAAAAAAGTGAAGCCAACCGCGAAGAGTTTCTCCACAGCTTTGGTGTTTGCTTTATCGACAACGAAAACAATGACATGGTCGTCACTTTCGATCACGATATCATGATGAGCAATAATGACCTCGCCGTTACGGACCAACGCTGCCAAGGTAGATCCTGGAGGTGACTTTATGTCGCCAATGGCTCGCCCTACTACTTTTGATGACCTCGCATCTCCATGAACAATAAACTCGAGTACTTCCGCTGCACCGCGTCGCAACGAGTGAACGCTCACTGTATCACCCTGACGTACATGGGTCAGTAGGGAGCTTATCGTCACTTGTTGGGGAGAGATTGCGATGTCTATTTCACCACCTTGCATTAGCTCCGCATAAACTGGATTACTGATTAGGGTCATCACTTTTTTTGCACCCAACCGCTTTGCCAGCAACGATGCCATGATATTCACTTCATCGTCATTTGTAAGGGCCAGAAAAACATCAGTCTTTTCGATGTTCTCATCTAGTAATAACTCTTGATCAGTGGCCGATCCATTTAAGACCACTGCACGATTAAGTTTTTCAGACAAGTAAGCAGCCCGCTCGGGAGAAAATTCAATGATTTTAATATTGTAGTCTTCTTCAAGAGCTTTACTCAGACGAAACCCGATATTACCGCCCCCAGCAATCACCAAGCGATGGTATGGTTTTTCTAGGCGACGCAACTCGCTCATTACCTTGCGAATATTTTTCTTAGCGGCGATAAAGAACACCTCATCGCCGTCTTCAATAACAGTGTCACCTACTGGGAAAATAGCTCTATCTTTTCTATAGATCGCCGCGACGCGCGCATCCGCCTTAGGCATATGTTCTTTTAGGGTCCGCAGTTCTTGACCTACCAGGGGGCTATCTTTAACCGCGCGAAGACCTACTAACTGAATGACCCCATCAGCAAAGTCTAAAACCTGCAACGCACCAGGCTTCTCAATCAGCTTACGGATATAGTCAGTGACGGCTTGCTCCGGGGTGATCATTACATCGACAGGCATATTTTTGTCATTAAAAAGAACGCTTTTATACTTTGGGTTGGTGTAGTTATAGGCTCTGACGCGCGCTATTTTAGTGGGGGTGTGAAAAAGGGAATATGCAACCTGGCAGGCGATGATATTGACCTCGTCACTACTGGTCACAGCGACGAGCATATCAGCGTCTTCGATACCGGCTTTTACCAATACGTCAGGATAACAACCAGTTCC
>DCBC01000015.1:0-823 GCA_002313335.1 Porticoccaceae bacterium UBA1117 | reverse complement strand
TCACGCGCCAAATTCTCGGCTAGAGTTCCGCCCACTTGCCCTGCACCCACTATGATTATTTTCATCGTTATTCCGCTTTTTGCCAGGGATTAAGCTGGACGGCTAATTTTACGAAGCCGTGCATAGTAAAAGCCATCATGACTACCCGTTGTAGGAAAAAGTTGCCGTCCACAATCTGTAGTATCACCCCAAGTAGCGTCTATGGTCATTATCTCAACATCTTCCCGGGACTCTACAAAAGCCTTGACCACCTGATCATTTTCTTCAGGAAGGACTGAGCAGGTCGCATAAACTAAAATACCCTCATTTGCGAGCGTTTGCCAGAGTCTTTCGAGTAGTGTCGCTTGAATTTCGGCAAGCTTATCAATATCTGAGGGTTTTCGCAGGATTTTGATATCTGGATGACGCCGAATGACGCCGGTCGCTGAGCATGGGGCATCTAGTAAAATTCTGTCGAACGGGGTTTTATCCCACCAAGCATCTAAGTCACCTGCATCCGCTGTCTTTAGATCTGCCGTCAGATTTAAGCGCTCTAAGTTATCTTTTACTTTTAAAAGCCGTCGTGCTTCAGAATCGATGGCCAAAAGCGATTTGATGTCCGGCTGAGTTTCCAAAATGTGGCAGGTTTTACCTCCTGGAGCACAACAGGCATCTAAAACTATGTGATCCGGTTCCAAACGAAGTAAAGAGGAGGCTAACTGTGCGGCTTCATCTTGAACACTCACGGCGCCGACATCGAAACCAGGCAGCTGTGCCACATCCATTGCCGTGGCTAGAGGAATTCCAACGTCGCTGTATGGTGACTTTTCTGCAACTATGGCTG
>DCBC01000154.1 GCA_002313335.1 Porticoccaceae bacterium UBA1117 | reverse complement strand
AAGCAAATCTGGATTATCTTGCTGTGACAAATAAACCACACGGGTATAGTGAGCAAAAAATTGATCTCGAAGCTGCGGATATACATCCAACTTCAACCCTTTAATCATGATTCTGTCAAAGTGCTGAACCAAAAAATCAGTCAAATAAAAGCTTCCTAACTCTTGCTCAGCAATCTGATTAAATTTTTGTTCTCCTGCAAAGAACGAGTAACAGTGTGCGCCAGGCAATCGATCTATACCCTCTTCCTGCAATACCTTATCAATTTCGCCTGAAGTACCGCAGTCAGCGTAAGCGACAAATATATTGTCGTACTGATGACGATACTGGGCAATCTTTTTACGTAATTTACCGGCAATTAATTGCGGCTTATTATGCAACTCAGCATCCAGACATTTTAAGTCCATGTGAGTCCATCCATTGAGTGCTTGTAGCGATATAATTTCATGAGCCAGTGCACCGCAAGCGATAATTAAAATCGGCGCGGGATGAACCACTTGATCACGGATAGCGTTCATTAGGCAATCATGTCAAGTTCTCTGCGCTCAGATACCAAGCGAATAGCTGTGGTTGCAGCGTCTGCCGCATCACGACAATAGGCATCCGCCCCTACTGCGTCGCCAAACTCTTGATTGAGCGGCGCGCCGCCGACCATAACGACATACTTATCGCGTAAACCAAGGTCCTTAAGCGCATCAATAACTACCTTCATGTAGGGCATGGTGGTAGTCAGAAGAGCGGACATTCCTAAAATATCTGGCTGATGTCTCTCAAGCGCAGCAAGATATTCCTCTACAGAATTATTAATGCCAATATCATAAACATCAAAGCCTGCGCCTTCCATCATCATAGCGACCAGATTTTTACCAATATCATGAATATCCCCTTTTACGGTACCAATCACCATGGTTCCAACGGGCTTAGCACCTGTCTCAGCCAGTAGTGGCTTCAAAATAGTCATCCCGCCTTTCATAGAATTGGCTGCCAACAACACTTCTGGTACAAAGAGAATGCCATCTCGAAAGTCAACACCAACCACCGTCATGCCGTCAACTAGCGCCTCACCCAGCACGCGTTCAGGCGACCAGCCTCGGGCGAGTAGAATATCGGTACCCTCCATAACCTCTTCTTTTAACCCATCATAAAGATCATCATGCATCTGCAGTACCAGCTCATCATCTGGTAAGTCGGCTAAAATGATATCGTCTTCTTCAGACATAGTTCACAACCCTCAATTAGGTAGGTCTAGTAATTCTTAGTAGTCTCGATCGGCAAATGAGCCCTTACGCCGAGCCATAAAATCAAGTAACGCTTCATCAACCGCCGGATCGAGATCGGGCGCCTGATAATCATTAAGCATTTGCTTCCATATTATATTTGCTCTCTGAGCAGTATCTAAACTACCGTCGGCTGTCCACTGCTCATAGCTATTATTATCAGCGACAGTTGAGCGATAAAACGCGCTTTCAAAATTCTTTAACGTATGCGCTGAACCGAGATAATGCTTACCCGGGCCAACTTCACGCACTGCATCAAGTGCCTGTCCATTCTCGGACATATCCATGCCGCCAAGTAGTACAGAAATCATACTAGCCTGATCACAATCCATAATAAACTTCTCATAGCCCATTGCCAGACCACCCTCTAACCAACCAGCGGTATGCAGCATGAAATTAACCCCTGCCAATGCTGCGGTCTGTAGGGTGTTAGCTGCCTCATAAGCTGCCTGTGCATCAGGTAATTTCGAACCACAAAGACCTCCGCCACTACGGAAAGGTACACCCAAACGCCTTGCTAGGGCAGCAGCAGCATAGATGACTTGGCTAGGTTCTGGAGTTCCGAATGTCGGAGCACCAGTGGCCATAGACACAGCAGCAGCAAAGGTACCAAAGATTACCGGTGCGCCAGGTCGACACAACTGAGTAAAAGCGATACCCGCTAACGCTTCCGCAAGAATCTGCGTAACTGTACCTGCTGTTGTCACCGGTGACATAGCACCGGCAAGAATAAAGGGAGAAACAACTGTTGCCTGATTATTTCGAGCATAGACCTTTAAAGAACCAAGCATCGTTGCATCGTAGGTCATTGGAGAATTGACGTTAATAAGGCTCGTTAACACACAGTTTTGATCAACAAACTCATCACCGAAAACAAGTTTTGCCATGTCAACGGTATCTTGAGCACGCTCATGATGAGTGACCGAGCCCATTAATGGTTTGTCACTGTATTTAAAGTGACTGTAGACCATATCAAAGTGACGCTTGTTGACAGGTAGATCAACCGGCTCACAAATAGTACCGCCAGAGTGGTGCAGACCTGGGGCCATATAGGCTAATTTAACAAAATTATTGAAATCTTCAATCGTTGCGTAGCGTCGGCCTTTATCAATATCATGCACAAAAGGAGACCCATATGCTGGCACTAGCACCGTTCGCTTGCCGCCAATAATTGTACTGCGAGCGGGGTTACGTGCATGCTGTATGTATTCACTTGGCGCAGTTGCCTGAATTAACGATCGGCATAAACCCTTTGGGAATCTTACACGGGTGCCCTGCACATCAGCACCGGCATCCTTCCACATCTCTAGAGCTTCAGGGTCGTCCAAAAAATCAATGCCAATCTCTTCCAGTAAGATATCGGCATTATCTTCGATGAGCTGCAGATTCTCCTCGCTAAGATACTCCATGTAGGGGATTTTTCGTTCAATAAACGGTGCTGTTTTAACCACCGCATTAGCACGGGCTTCGCGGCGGGCATCACGTCCGCCACCCTCTCTACCTGGCCTTCTTCTACCGGTTTGCTCAGTCATAATTATTAGTCCAATAAAGCAGTTGATGGCCCTTTTAAAGACGCCCTTCTATGCTTGGCAGTCTGTGCCTCTTTCCTAACCATCGCATACGATGTTACGACCTAGCCGTATTCGGTCGCGACACCATTTTGATCCTAACAAATTAGCTTCTTAACGCATTATTATCTGGATCAAAAGCAGATTCTGCTACCACAGTCGCACGATGCTTTTGACCAAGAATCTCAATCTCTAATTCTGTCCCTTCTGCAGCAAAAGCGGTCTTTACCAAGCCCAGTGCTAATGATTTATTAACACGGAAGCCAAAGCCTCCAGAGGTCGCTCGTCCAACAAGATCTCCATGGCTGTACAAACCCTCAGAGCCTCGAGCATCGGCATCAGTAATATCATGAACTTCCAGTGTCACAAAAGTATTGTCAAAACCGCGTTCCTGCCAAGCCTGCAACCCAGCCTTACCGACAAAGTCACAGTCTTTGTCAAGCTTAACAAAGCGATCAAGA
>DCBC01000106.1:525-5003 GCA_002313335.1 Porticoccaceae bacterium UBA1117 | reverse complement strand
AACGTCGGTGGTGGCTGCATAAGCAGGTAAACAAAATAGTATGACAGTAAAAAATGAGGCCAATTTAGAGGTAGCGCAGAGAAATCTCCTATTTGGTAAGGTATCTACGGGGTTCATCTTTAGCATTCCCTGTAACGTAAAAATATTCATTGCACTTCCCTATTTGATAAACGCATTTGGACATGAGGATTAAATTGATAATTCTCATAGCTAATAATAAGACGCGTCGACATCCGAATCTGGATTCAACATATCAGCGGTTACAGCAGTGGTTGAAGTTCAGCGCACTGAAATGAGATAAAAAAGAGCAGTTTAAAAAGGCCAGCAAGGCTGGCCCCGAGTTTTGTTACGTACTTATAAACAACCCGTTTACTTAGTGTTGTTCATAATTCCGCGAACTGCAGCAGGTATATCCGCTGGTAATACTACCAATTTTGCGTTGTCAGACCTGGCCATGGATTGCATCGCTTCAATATATTTTTCACCTAGCATATACATAGCGGGTAGTTCTTTATCTTGAATGGCTTCGTTAATCTTTGTTAGCGCAGACTTAGTTGCTTCGGCTAAAACTACTTTTGCTTCAGCGTCACGCCGCGAAGCCTCAAGACGACCGTCAGCTTCAAGAATTGCGGCAGTTTTCTCACCGTCGGCTCGGGTCACGGTTGCGCGTCTCTGACGCTCAGCCGCAGCCTGTTCTTCCATCGCTGACTGCATGGTTCCCGAGGGCTGAATATCTTGGATTTCAACAGTTTTTAGCGTAATGCCCCAGTCAGCAATATCATCCGAAATTGATGTTTTCAGCTTTGCTTTGATCTGATCACGTGAAGATAGGGCATCATCCAGTGTCATCTCGCCAACAATCGAACGCAAAGATGTCTGGACTAATGTGCGAATTGCTAGCTCATAATCCTCCACCCCATAGACCGCCTTTTCTGGAGACAGAATATTAATATACGCCACTGCATTGGCGATAATCACTACGTTGTCACGCGTAATGACTTCCTGAGAAGGAATTTCTAATACAATATCTTTAGTGGTCGCTTTAAAAGCTACCACATCTATATAGGGAACCAAAAAATTTAACCCGGGGCTTAATGACTTATGAAACTTTCCTAGCCTTTGCACAACCCACTTTGAGCCCTGAGGCACCAACCGAACAGCCTTAAATAATGTGATTAACGCAACTAAAAATACTGTACCTATAGCAATAAGATTACCCATTTTTTAATATCTCCTTAATTAATTAATCGAGTCTGACAACCACAAGGGTTTGGTCAGAAATTTCCTGTATGTGTAGCCTATCACCTAGTTCAACTTTGGTGTCGCATTTAAAGTACCACTCGTCGCAATCAAGAACCGGCGTACTGAATCTCATACTTCCCAAGGTGCTCTCTGTGGGAAGCTTTATCACTAAACCAGATTCCCCTATAGCCGATTGTTGCGATTGCTTATTTTGATTAGCTGCGGCCATTTTCGGTTTGATCGCTTTGAACCAGCCCACTGCAAAAAGTACTGAGGATACAGTCCATAGTAATATTTGAACGGTCATCGACATAGGAACAAACATCTCAACGAAACCCACTACTAGTGCACCTAAGCCGAACCATAGAATCGTAAAGCTAGGTACAAATATTTCAGCGACAACCAACAACATGCCAAGAACTAACCAATGCCAGTACAACAGTTGAATATCCATTTAAACCCCTTAAGTAAAATTAACAAACAATGGTGCATCAACACCTGCTCAATACACGCTTCCCTATTGACGATGAATACTCTATCACCTTCTGCCCCACACAAGAGACATAAAATGATTTAACTGACTAACTCATACAATACCTAAGCACATGGTTAGTGCATCTTCACGACCAAACTCTGTAGGATAATAATCTCTTCGCTGACCCATTTCTAAGAAGCCCATCTTGTTATACAAACGAATTGCTGAAAAATTAGATACTCTCACCTCTAGATAGACTTGATTAACACTATTAGCAAGATTATTGATGCCATGATTAAGGAGGTACTCGCCATAACCCAACAACTGGTAATCATTATGAATCGAGATATTTTGTAACTCGGCTTGGTCAATAATGGTCCTAAGCACTACAAATCCAGCCAACTTTTGATCCACTATTAAAACCTGAGTGCACTGAAGCGATTCGCTAATCTGCTGTTTAGTCCACGCATGCTTTGCATTTCGTTGTTCAATCTCAACCACTGCGCCAAAATCATTGGGGCACATTTGGCGCACATTAACTACCCTAGTGCTGGCGATCATTGTGTCTCTTGCTGCCGATGAACCTCGCCATTTGGTGCAAAAGGTTTAATTACATCCCATGCCTGGCGCTTCAATTTAGGATCAGTAATCATTTCTTCCAGTGAGGGAATTACAACAGCGGTGACCTTCTCATTCACCTTAACTTGCCCATGCTTAAGATCAAATTTTTGTTGATCTGTCAGTACCCAGTCAGTCGTTACTGAGCCTAGCATTAATATCATATGCGTCTGACTACTTTCTAATCTGGCGTTAATAAGCGTCGACAAAAAATCTCTAGCATCTATCTCGCCACCCTGCATATTGGCGAACGGCGGCCACTGTGCAAGCTCCAACTGAGGTAAGACTCCACCCTTATGGCCCATTGAGATGAGAATATTAGACAATAACTGCGTCTGCTCAGGGCTTGGCAATTCATTATCTAGGGCGCCACAGATTAGTAATTTATCATGAGGCTGCCAAAGCGCTATTTTTACCTCAATGCTTTCACTTATGATCGAAGTCGTCTCTGCAGAGGCGGCACTCTGATCAGACAATGTCTCGGTAGACACTTCCAGAGGCGCTTTCTCAGTAACTATAACCTCAGGTATACCCGCATGTTCAGCTAGTAATTGACTAATTGCCGTTGCCCTTACTTCCGTCAGCGGTTGCTTCTGGGGTGGAGCGAGGGTCCCTTCGCTATCATCGACAAAACCTCTCGGTATATATTCTACAATACCCAGTGTTTTTAAATAATGATGGCGAAGAGCGTCAACCACTAAACGCCTCCCAACTGAGGATGAAGCCGGCCAGGGTTGCGCATCAGCGTCAACGCATGCAAGTACGCTTTTGCACTAGCTACTAAAATATCAGTGTCGGCGCCTTGGCCATTAATGATTCGCCCCTCTTTTTCTAAACGGACCGTTACGCCTCCTTGAGAATCTGTTCCCTGCGTAACCGCATTTACAGAATAAAGTTGCAGCTCAGTACCACTCTTTATCAGTTTTTCAATCGCATTAAAGATGGCATCTACTGCACCATCGCCACTGGCTTCAGCCGCATGATTCTGATCCTGATAACGAATAGTTAATTTTGCATGGGGCGACTGACCCGACTTTGATAATACTTCCAATTCAACAAGGGTTAGGGCTTCATCTTCGGTACCCATCTGCACATCAGATACCAGCGCCTGAAGGTCTTCATCAAAAATCTCACGCTTCTTGTCAGCTAAATCTTTGAAGCGCCGAAATGCCTGATTAAAATCTTCTTTACTGTCAAAACTTATACCAAGATCTTCTAACCGAGCGGCAAGTGCTGCACGCCCTGACAACTTACCAAGCGACAATTTATTAGTGGACCAACCCACATCTTCAGCTTTCATAATTTCATAGGTTTCTCGCATTTTCAGAATACCATCTTGGTGTATTCCTGATTCATGTGCGAAGGCATTGGCGCCCACAATCGCTTTGTTAGGCTGCACTGGGAACCCAGTAATACTTGATACCAGCCGCGATATAGGCACTATGTGGGACGGATCGATCATTGTCTCAACTGGATATAGATCTTGGCGCGTTCGAATCGCCATTACTATCTCTTCCAAGGATGCGTTACCCGCCCTTTCTCCCAAGCCATTAATCGTGCATTCCACCTGACGCGCACCGCTTTGGATCGCAGAAAGACTATTAGCTACGGCCAGACCCAAGTCATTGTGGCAGTGAACTGAAAAAATGGCCTTATCAGCGTTAGGAACTGTGTTCATAAGGCGCTGAATCATTGAGCCATATTCACCAGGTGCTGAATAACCAACCGTATCTGGTAAATTAATGGTTCTCGCTCCAGCAGCAATAACTGCCTCAGTGACTCGGCACATAAAATCAAAATCGGTTCGACTAGCATCTTCAAGTGAAAATTCAACATCATCAATCAAATCTCTCGCGATTTTGACCGCACCAATCGCCTGCGCTAAAACGTCCTCCGGCTCCATCTGTAGCTTATATTTCATATGGATTGGAGATGTAGCAATAAAGGTATGAATACGTCCTGCACTTGCCCCTCGAAGCGCCTCACCAGCACGCTCTATATCACCGGTCATAGCCCTAGAAAGACTACATATCCGGCTATCTCGGACAGTATCTGCAATCAGTTTTACCGCATCAAAGTCGCCTTGACTGGACACTGCAAAGCCTGCCTCGATAACATCTACATTCATTTTTTCTAGAACCGT
>DCBC01000106.1:0-135 GCA_002313335.1 Porticoccaceae bacterium UBA1117 | reverse complement strand
AGAGTCGTATCAAAAATAACTAATTTTTCTTTTGTTGTCATGGTCAAATTACCTTTTCAAAGCCATACCTATCAACTGCTACTATTGTAGAACGCAATCGACCTAATATTCTACTTGCTTATTGGCACGCCGAAA
>DCBC01000034.1:3790-5458 GCA_002313335.1 Porticoccaceae bacterium UBA1117 | reverse complement strand
TTTGTGACCATTGGGACGGTAAGGGTAGTAACCTCCATCGGCACTACTCGCATCCACAACATATTGACCTTCAGTAAATACCGCTTCAGTTACCTGGAATTCATCCAAAATTGTGTCGTCAAATACAAGGCCCGCTATGATATTTAGCTCTTCTACGGGCTGCCACAACAACTCTAGCTCCAGTCCTTTAGATGTAAGACCACCCCCAGTCTCTTGGCTTGAGCAAATACTAGCACCACAAGTTTCAAAAACTGTATAAGAAAGATTCGTATATTCACTGTGATAGAGGGCTGCATTAAATCTTATAGTGTTTTCAGCCCATGAAGACTTCATACCCAGCTCTAATGCATCGAGCTCATTTGGATCAAGAATTTTGCCAGCATTTACCGTACGAGCAATGTAACCAGTGGAAAAGCTGCCGTAAATATTAATATCGTCATTGAACGCATAGTTTAAGGCTAACTTGTAGTCAGTGTGGCCTGAATCCAAAACCTCAGCGGTCTTATTTAACTCGGTATAGTAGCTTGCATTTAGCACTTTACCGCTAGCCGAGTACCCGTCACCCCAGACAGACTTGTCACCATAGTAATTACTACGGTAATTGCTAGCTTTAGTCGAATCGTCTTGACGGCGAACACCAGCAGAGACGGTCAACGCATCAGTCATATCATATTCGGCATTGGCATAGAGAGCTGAAGACTTGGATCCATATTGATCCCAAGTTGTCCAAGCAGGGTATCGTGTATTCTCAGTTTGCTCAGCTTGTAAATCGCCTGCTGTGCCGTTGTAGGACCACACATATGCGCCGTTGTTATCATCCTCATCCCATGAGTCCGACCAGTAGTAACCGAGCGTCCAGCGTAGTGCCTCATCGCCTTTTGAGCTTAGATACATATCTATCTGATCATTGGCATTGAAGGAAACCTGGCCATCGGCGATATTGCCCGATCCAGCATCAGTATCCCAGAGTGTTAAAGACTGCGAATCACTATGGCGAGCTTTCACGCTGAGATCTGCAAAATCTAACGCCCAATTGAACTCGACGGTAAAGGATTCAGCTTCAGCCTGCCAAGTATTCGCAAAGTTGCCGGTTGTATTGAAGTAGCCCGTCGGATCGGTTGCAGGATCAGCATTGTGATAGGTACGACCACCGGTTTGAACGTCACCGTCTATTGGCGCCTTTCGAGGAACAATATTGTCACTGAAGCCATTTGAACGACCCGTTACAGGGTTTATGGGGAGACCCACGTAATGAGAGCCAAAGCTAGCATTACCCATCGAGTCGTTTTCCCACTTGGTGTATTCGACGTTTAAGTCCATCGTTTCCGTTGGAGCCCAGTTTAGTTGAGCTCGAACGTAACTATTGTCTTCATCGCGAAGACCGCCTTCACTAAAGGCCTTATTTTCAATCAATGGATCACGCTGAGTCGTGTTGCCGGTTAAGCGCACAGCCAGAGTATCACTGATCGGTAAGTTGACGAAGCCTTCAACCTTGCGCATAGCATAGTCACCTAAGGTAACCGCCACGCCGTAATCTGAACCTTCTGTACTTGCCTTTTTAGGGACCACATTCACTAAACCACCGAGCGTATTCGCGCCATAGAGCGTGCCCTGAGGGCCGCGTAACACTTCTACTCGCTCAAGATCGATCCAGCCAGCCCAACTTGT
>DCBC01000034.1:3110-3402 GCA_002313335.1 Porticoccaceae bacterium UBA1117 | reverse complement strand
CCGCCACGCATTTTGAAGCTAGGAAAGGCCCCCTTCCACTGCACTTTTAACCCAGGTGCTAACTTAGGTAAATCAATGCTGGAGTAAACACCAAGATCGTTCAATATCTCTCCGTTAATCGCCGTAATTGCAATCGGAATGTCCTGTGCATTCACAGCTTTTTTAGTCGCTGTAACAATAACCTCTTCTAACATTGAAGTTTGAGCCAGAGCTGATGAAGCCATAACTGGAGCTACTACTAGCGCAGAAATAACGTAGCTTAATTTTGTTTTTCGAAAGCGATTTGTCATTG
>DCBC01000034.1:1735-2715 GCA_002313335.1 Porticoccaceae bacterium UBA1117 | reverse complement strand
TAGTTGAGATCGAAAATGTTGCTAACAAGGTACTTATATTTTTTCCGTAGTGTAGGATAAATTGACTTCGGATTCAAATTTATTATAAAAAAAATCACCGTCAATTATTTTAACGCTTACATAACATATACTTATATTGAATAAAAGCATACTTCGCATGCAAATTATCGGCTATTTCAACATCAATTAGTAAGGACGTGGGTGTGTGAGGGTTAGAATCATGTAGCAAATGAAGAAGAAGCCTATACCTACGGGAGTGTCACTAAACGATTGGGTGGGAATAGACAATTTAGACACCCTACTTCCAGCTCTTACTAGCCTTCAAAACAGTCGTTTAAAGACAAACGTTTGGGGAGGCATTATCCCTACATATGCTTATTAGCATGCATGGTACTATTAATACTGGTCAAAAAAATAAAGTTTAAATGATAAAACATAATGCTCTATTTCTTAGCATTGCGATTCTTTTTATGCGACTTTTTATGAGTCTCTCTATGAATCTTTCTTCAATCGAACAACAAGCTGACAAATTACGAATCCTTGCTTATAACACTCACGGGCTTTCCGAACTATTTATAAGTGATAATCCAAAGAAACGCTTTTCGGTTATTGATAAAAAACTCAAGACTTTAGTATCTCCTGCCTACAAGAAGACTATTCGCATCATGAGGGGCTATTATCTGGCTTAGCCGAGAAAAGCCTAGCGTTTAGTGGTGGATTGGGAAGTGAAGGATCGGGCGGCCGTTTAATATTTCCCTTCTATACTAGTTCAGGATTAACATCGGCATGCAATATACCTAAACATTGGATCGTAGAAGTAGAAAATGAAAGTGGCGACACTTGTTCGGGCTGGTGAAGAGGAGCAAATGATTGCTTTGCCTATAAAGGCTTTTGACTAACAAAAATGTTGCTAGAGCTTTTCTGGGGCAATGATGTGAGGCCTCGGGGACCCTTTAAGTAAGGTGTATGAAAAACAAAAA
>DCBC01000034.1:0-1351 GCA_002313335.1 Porticoccaceae bacterium UBA1117 | reverse complement strand
AAACTTACCATAAGTTACTTTTTGTGTATGCCGATCATCTCAAGTTTGCTGTTTGTCTTTGACGACTAAACCAGAACCCATAGGGCTAAGCCAAATAAAAACAAAAAAGCAGCCGATAACGACATTTCCATAAACAACTGCCCACGTTACATGATCTTTTAAATGCCAACGCTTAGACTATTAAGTTGTTGAAATAAATTGTGTCTAGTGGAAACCTTTATCCAGACAATCTTCGAATAGTGCAGATAAAATTATTCCAGACAATCTTTCGCCGCCCATTTTGAGTTTTATTGAGGCAACATGCCCCTCTACGGTGCGATTGCTAGATTCCCTGACAATGGCTATTTCTTTCGCAGAGAGACCCAAAAATAACCCAACAATTATCTGTCGCTCAGATCGAGTTAACTGGCTCCTCGATTGAGCACTTATCAAATTGTCGTTACATGGTTCCCTAGATATGATTGACCTAGACATGGTTTCCGGTTTGATTTCACCCTTAATCAGCGAGAAATAAAGGCCTAATATTTTTGGTCTCACAAGTGTACTTTTCAACATAACAACCGGCTATCCTCAATTGTTGAATACCAAATTTTCTCTTTAACAAGAACATTAATATGGACGCTGTTAAAGCCATTGATCACCACTTTTTTGGCGCCACACCTAGAGCACCCGTTAGACACTCGAACACCTAATGCAGACTGCAAGGCATTATTTAGGCTAAACGCTTGTTTATCTGTTAACTCTTGAGAGCTCAATAATTCTGTTCTAGAGAGGGTGTTCTTAAGTTCCCCGGCTTTGCACAAACGCTGCGCTACGCCCAGCAAAAAATTTGACTCTATAACTTTGTCAGCGACTTTTTCCTCAAGCCCTTCAGTGAGGGCTAAACTCGGCAACAATGTGCAGACCAATGCGGCAAGGCACAGCAAACGCCGAACGGTAGCTCTGTCCATAAATAATGCCCTCAAAATATCAGTAGTGTAGGCTACGGATGTGGAATCTAGCAACCGCTACGGATACTGTCAATAGAGAAAAGTTAATCTCAAAAAATTATTATGCATTGTAACATCATAACCTATTCGTAAATGAATATACTTAAGTAAAAATACTCATGTGTTTATACATGCGTAATCTACCGTATATTAACAGATAACGTAAGTAGATAGGATTAAACAGTCTAAATTAATCTCTACTTTAACTTTTACTTAACGTCCCTTTTAACAATTACATGGAATTCTAATATGAATAAATTATTTTTAGCAGTGAGTATAAGCGCTGCATTCTCAGGTTCAGTTTTCGCAGATGATCTTAACTTCGCTGGTGATTCAGTGATTGGAGAAGGTCAAAAATGTGA
>DCBC01000162.1 GCA_002313335.1 Porticoccaceae bacterium UBA1117 | reverse complement strand
CTTATCGTATGGGGGCAAACTCATATTGCCTCAGGTCTTGCATCAATCATCAATGCAACAACACCGCTATTTACAATTTTGATTGCCGGCACGCTGTTATCTGATGAGCGTATCACCGGAGGAAAGCTCATAGGGGTTGCACTAGGAATTTTGGGGGTCGCCGTACTAATAATTGGCCCGTCGAGAATGATAGAAATCACATCAGATACTACCGCGCAATTAGCGGTGGTAGGTGCGGCCATATCCTATGGGTTCGCAACGGTTTATGGCCGACGATTTAAAGCCATGGGGATCAGCCCTTTGACAACGGTTATTGGTCAGGTCACTACAGCGACAGTTATTTTACTGCCATTGGCGCTGATTGTAGAGCGACCCGATCAGTTATCTAATCCGAGCATCCAAGTTTGGTTTGCAGTTTTCTCACTTGCCGCTTTTTCAACTGTATTAGCCTACATTCTTTTTTTCCGGATACTCTCTTCAGCAGGTGCCACCAATGTTGTGCTAGTCACTTTTTTGGTACCCATAACGGCAAGCCTGTTAGGCTGGTTAGTGCTCGATGAACAGCTTTATATTGAACATTTCATTGGTATGGCGTTTATAGGATTAGGATTGGCCTCTATAGACGGTCGGCTTTGGCGTTATGCTAAAAAATTAACTGCTCGCCATTAGAGACAGTGACTAAATTGACTTCTCCGGCACTTAAAATACTTTTAGTTAAATATCCATTTCAGCATTGAGGCTCAAATAATGAACCTACCAGTTACCCAAGTTAGTATCGAAATAACTCACCCAGGCGGTCCCGATGTATTGCAACCCTGCCAGCGACACACCCCTGTACCCAATGATAATCAGGTACTGATAGAAGTTGCAGCAGCGGGTGTCAATCGTCCGGATGTTTTTCAACGTCTTGGGTTTTATCCACCACCTCCAGGTGCCAGTGATATTCCTGGGCTGGAGGTATCGGGAACTGTAGTGGCAATAGGCTCTGCTGTGACCCATTGGGCATTGGGCGATGAGGTCTGCGCACTTCTCTCCGGCGGCGGCTACTCGCAGTATGCAGTCGCCCAAGAGGCCCTGTGCTTAAGTATTCCAAAAGGGCTGTCACTGACTAATGCCGCGGCACTTCCAGAAACCTGCTTTACGGTGTGGCACAATTTGTTTGAGCGAGCTGAACTAAAAGCCGGAGAGTGGTTATTGGTACATGGGGGTGCAAGCGGTATTGGTACGACTGCTATTCAAATGGCTACTGCACTTGGGGTCAATGTGATTGCGACCGCCGGTTCTGATGAAAAGTGCGCTATGTGTGAGACTCTCGGCGCCGTTAAAGCCATAAATTATAATGATTGTGACTTTGTTAGCGAGTCACTGAAGATAACTCCCGCAGGCGTGGATGTCATCTTGGATATGGTCGGTGGCGACTATGTTCAAAAAAACTTCAGTGTCTGCGCGCCCAAGGCTAGAATTGTTAGCATCGCTTTTTTGCGCGGCTCCAAAGTGGAGATTGACCTTATGCCCGTGATGTTAAAACAATTAGTTATCACCGGCTCTACCCTAAGAGCACAGCCACTTGAACATAAAGCGCGAATAGCCAAAGGTGTACAAAACAATGTCTGGCCGCTAATTGAGAAGCAGCATTTTAAGCCCATTATTGATCATACCTTTTCTTTAACACAGGCCAGTGAAGCGCATGCGTTGATGGAGTCAAATAAAAATATTGGCAAAATCCTACTAATTGCTGAGAGTGAAATAGGGTAAGTCATGAAAAATAAAGAGTCTAATCTGGTTTATTCCACAGAGGGTGGGCGCGTAAAATCGACCATTATCGCTGACGCTTTGGTGACCGATGGCATTATTCGTATACGGCGAGAAACTAAAGGGCGCAAGGGTAAAGGTGTCACCACGTTGAGTGGCTTTGCTCTATCTGAGGCTGATCTAAAGCTACTAGCGAAGCAGTTAAAGCAAAAATGTTCCACTGGTGGAACAGTTAAAGATAGAATTATTGAAATTCAGGGCGATCACCGTGAGCTACTTCAGGTTGAATTAGAAAAACGTGGTCATAGCGTTAAATTAGCAGGAGGCTAAAGTGTCACAAACAAAATTAACAAAACCCTACGGCTGTTGGCCATCTACCATTAGCGCCGAACTTATTACTCGCGCTGCTCCGGGTATTAGTAGCGTTCAATGTCACGATGAGGCGTTATTTTGGGTAGAGAGCCGTCCCTGGGAAGCCGGTCGCAGTGTCATTATGTGTAAGCAGGCTGACGGCGAAATTAGCGATATTTTGCCAAAACCTTTTAGCCACAATAGTAAGGTCCATGAATATGGTGGCACAGCTTATACGGTTGCAGCGAATATACTCTATTTTGTCAATGCCTCAGACCAGCGGATATATACTCTTGATCTTAACGCAAAGAGCACACCTATAGCACTCACAGCTGCTGGCCCCTGGCGCTTTGCTGACCTGATTGTTGATATCCATAATAATCGTATTATTGCGGTCTGTGAGGAACATAGTGAGGGTCGTGAGCCTGAAAACTATCTTGCCAGTATTAGTCTCTGTGCTGAGAACTCCAGTGTGGAACGCGTTGTTTGGGGAGCAGACTTTTATGCCTATCCTCGGCTCAGTCCAGATCATAAAAAACTCTGCTGGATTCAGTGGAATCACCCCCATATGCCTTGGGACAACACTCAACTCTGTCTTGCTAGTAACAATGATGGCGGGTTGGGCGATCACACTATTATCGCTGGTAACAATTTAGATGAGGCTATTTTTCAGCCGCAGTGGTCTCCCGACGGTGAGCTATATTTTATCTCAGACCGCAACAATTGGTGGAATATTTGTCGCTTTATTAAAGGTCAACGGGAAATAGTTATTGAAGCTGACTACGAGTTTGGTGCGCCTCTATGGAACTTAGGAATGAGTACCTATTGCTTTATAGACGCTCAGACTATTGGCTGCATTTGGACAAAAAATGGGCTTTGGAATACCGGCATTATTGACCTACCCAGCAAAAAATTAGTCCCTTTTGATTGTCATTACACCAGCATGAGTAGTGTTTGCAGTTACAAGGGTAAAATATGCATGGTTGCAGGTGCTGCGGCCATACCAGCAGAGCTAATTGCCATAGATCAGTTGTCGGTAACGACTGTCATTTACGCACCCGCATCGCTCACCGTAGATCCTAATGAGCTGTCTCAGCCTCAGTCGATTATTTT
>DCBC01000007.1:29794-33051 GCA_002313335.1 Porticoccaceae bacterium UBA1117 | reverse complement strand
AGTCCGAACACAATTTTTTCACTTTTAAGCAGTCGTTCCATGCCAAAAATTAGCGCAATCGATAGTGCTAATGTTGACAAGCAAGACACAGCCAGTTGTAACAATGGGATTTCTTTACCTTTGGCTAGATCGATCAGCGCTTGTAGTTGACCCGACACTGGTGCCCAGCGAAGCTCATCAACGGCGAAGTCAAGGGTTGTCGCATAAGAGAGAGCCATAGGAACGATTAATACAAATGAAATATACGTCTGCGCTTCTTTAAAGCTCTTGGCCATAAACGAAACAAACAACTGCATGCTAGCGGCGAAAATAGCGACAGTTGAACCGATCAAAAGGGTCGCAAACATAAATTGCGCACTGATATCGACACTAAAACCTAGTTCTTGCCAAGGTACAAAAGGATAAACAACCTTTGATACTAGCATTACTAAGACAAGGCCTAAGATACCAAATACGCTGACTGCAAGAGTTTTTGACGCAACCAATTGCCGTACCGAAACAGGATGGCTGAGTAGTAGAGCTAATGAATTACGCTCCCGTTCTCCGGCACTGGTGTCAATAGCAAGATTCATTCCCGATATAAATACTGATAAAACAATCGTTAAAATCACCATACCAAGTAACTGGCCACCTTTTGAGTCAGAGGTAGCCTGATCTTCCACATTAATTTTCAGTGGATTCATAATAGTGGGATTGACCCCTCTAGCGATTAAACGAAGGCTAGCCATTCCAGAACTATAGGCCCGTAGATTACTTTGAATTCGACCAATTGGACCGCGTAAGCTATCTTCAGATCGATCTGCAATAAGAGTTATCTCGGCAGGCTGCGCGCGATTGAGTTGCTCCGCAAAATTGGAACTAATCACTAACTCTATTGCCTTTAAATTAGCAGAGTCATTGCTATGGGTTATACCCCGGTTGCTTAAATAGTTTATTAGCTCTGAGGCTTGGGTACCATTTTTAATGGTGATTTGGATGTCCTCGGGATTGGTTACTTTGCTAATTATGGCGGTAAAGACAACAGCAAGTACTATGGGCGTAAATATCGCATAGTAGAGACCGGCCATTACGGAGCGTTTGTCTCTAATCGCATCAGTTAACTCTTTGCGGACTAATGTTGTAATAAGATTAGTCATGCGGCAATCCCTTCGTCTGTCCCAATAAGGGTTATAAAGGCATCCTCCAAGGACGTTTGATTAGTCTGCTCGCATAATTCTTGAGGACTACCAATAGCGACTGCTTTTCCATCAGCCATGACCACAACACGATCGCACAAAGAGGCGACTTCTTGCATCACGTGGCTGGAGAACAAGATGCAGTGCCCCTCGGACTTAAGTTTGCCCAACATATCTCTGAGAATTCGAGTACTCATAACGTCAAGCCCCCGCGTAGGCTCATCAAGAACAATATTTTTGGGTTGGTGAACAATGGCCTGTGCTAGCGCTGTTTTCATACGCTGGCCTTGCGAGAAGCCTTTACAGCGGCGATCGGCTATATCCATTAACTGCAAATCATTAATGACTCTCGTTGTTGCTGCAATAGCAGAATGACTAGACATGCCGCTGAGTTCGGCAAAGTAACGGATATATTCCCGTGGCGTAAGACGCTCGTAAATACCAAAAGGATCGGGAAATAATCCAAGTTGTTGCTTTGCGGCAATCGGTTGTAGTGCAACATCAATACCATTTATCGACGTGCTACCTTGATTCGGCTTTAGCAGGCCAAAAATAGTTCTCAAACAGGTTGTTTTACCGGCCCCATTTGGACCTAATAGTCCGGTGATCTGACCGTCATCAGCATTAAAACTAAGATTATCTAATGCTTGTACATCACCAATCCGCTTAGAAAGGTTAGAGACTGAAATCATGGTGAATCCTCTTTAACGGCACTGCTAGGCATTACTTGAGCGCTACTGGCATTAAGGTAAAAACCTCTGGGATGATCTTTACTAAGACAACTATCGTTCAAATCACTAACGCTCCTTGACTCAATTAATTGAGCAACTAAATCGTTTCCGCAAGACTGACTTGCTACTCCATGAGTGGCATAGGGCGCTACAAAGTGCTTTGCATTGGTCATGTTAGTCATGGCTAAGGCGCCCCATTCTGGCGGCGTAGCGGGGTCTAGCTCGCCGGACAATAAGAGTGTCGGGACATCACTTTCAATGGGTGCAGAGAAGCTTTCATCGGTCTGCTCGCTAGGCCAAATTGAACAGGATTCAGTCAGAGCTTGGTACATTGCATTTGCTGTATAGGACTGCTCAATTTCAGTTAACAAATCAATACCTATCCGATGAATATCTTCGGCACAAACCACCGAATTATGCATACCAGTTGCCATATCTAAGCCATCCATCATTAGGGAATAGAGCCCTAGGAGTGATTGATAATTACCAGCCGCAGTACCTTCAATGGTTAGTGGTAAAAGCGATCGTGTTGCGGGCGAATACATTGAAAGCCGGAGTATGCCGAGCAGTTTGTCACGCGTCAGCAAAAAAGGTGTTGTTACGCCCGTCGCGGGGTGAAAAACAGTCGTCTCTATGGCTTTATTTTCTAGCCTAGCACTAAGTTGATGAAAGGTCAGACGCAGATTAGGGAATTGTTCCTTGCAGGCTTTATCTGCTTCACATTGATCAAAAACACCGTTCAAGGCACGGTCTACCGAGAGACCAACTGCCAGCACAGACTGCTGCATCGGGACCACCCCATCCAAGGTAACTGTTGCTAATGCATTGGGATAGTGGCGCATGTAGAGTTGTGCTATTCGGCTACCATAAGATATGCCATAGAGATGAAGTTTTTTATAGCCTAGATGATTGCGGATAGCATCAAAATCATGAATGGCAAAAGAACTACTGTACATAGCTAAATTACCATCAAGCGCATCCAGACATTTTTGCGTTTCAGCGAGGTTGTCTATTAAACGCTCGTCAATACTGAGAGGAGAAAGACTATCATCCTGTGGACAGGACAAAAGATTGGAGCGTCCTGTTCCGCGTTGATCAATTAGTAAAATATCTTTAGTTTCCCTTACTTTTTTGAATGTTTGGTTAAACCGTGCCGCATTATCTATGGCTGATTGCCCAGGCCCTCCCGCAATGGCAAGTAATGCTTCAGTGGTATCAAGAGGTTTGATGGCTGGAATAATCACATAATGGATGTTAATTTTGCGGCCAGTAGGCTTTTGGGGGTCTTCAGCAACGGGGAGATAACCGCAACGCAGGCGATCCGGTAGACCTTCAACATAGCAATGTTCAT
>DCBC01000007.1:26609-29403 GCA_002313335.1 Porticoccaceae bacterium UBA1117 | reverse complement strand
TCCCATGTAGACAAATTAGTTTGAATGACAAATTGGATCTCCTTTTCAAAATTGCTGTAGCCATTGAAGCATAAAGCTTCCCATTGGGAAACTTAGAACTGCTCAAGTACAGTATTGAGAAATTGATAGCCCAATTTAGTGGTACGGTAGTGTGCTGAACTTTGCTCCAAAAGGCCTTGCGACTGCAGCCGCGATACCACCGTTTTAATTGTCTCATGACTCATCCCAGTGCGTTGAGGAAAAAAGTTGGCGGGTACACCGTCTTTTAGGCGTAATCCATTCATCATAAATTCAAGAGCTATTTCATCAATGGCAATAGACTTTTGAGTAGTAATAGGATCACCGACGCGGCCTAAATAGTGATCGGGTTGGCGTGTTTTTGCAGTACGGATGACCTGTTTCTGCTCAGGAATAGTAATCTTGCCATGAGCACCTGCCCCTATACCTAAATAGTCACCAAACTCCCAATAGTTCATATTATGGGACGCTTTTTTGTTATCTAAAGCAAAGGCGGAGACCTCATATTGGTCAAATTGATTTTCTCGTAGCATCGACATGCCGGCTTGTTGAATATCAGCAAGACGATCATCAACTGGCAGTCGAGGTGGTCTTGAAAAGAATTCTGTATTGGGCTCGATCGTTAGTTGGTACCAGGATATGTGCACGGCACCGGCATCCATAGCTAACTTCAGATCGGTTTTTGCCTGGTCAATAGTCTGGTCGGGCAAACCATGCATAAGGTCGATATTAAAATTATCAAAGCCTACTAATCGAGCGGTAGAAATAGCTCTTAGCGCCTGACTAGAGTCATGAATACGACCCAAGCGGTCAAGGTGTGCGTCATCAAAGCTTTGCACCCCGATAGAGAGTCGATTGATTCCCGCATGGTAAAAATCAGCAAACTTATTTTGTTCAAAGGTACCAGGATTAGCCTCTAGCGTAATCTCAATGTCAGGCTGAAAGCCGATTAGCGACTCTGCGGCGATTAAGATGGCTTCTATACCGGACCCAGAAAAAAGACTGGGGGTGCCTCCACCGATAAAGATTGAGTGTAATTTTCTTCCTTGCACCCAATGCAGGTCGGCTTTGAGATCTTCAATGAGCGCGGCAACATATTCTGGCTCAGGAATATTATCCTTTGCTACATGGGAGTTGAAATCGCAGTAGGGACATTTTTTCACGCACCACGGAATGTGCACATAAAGGGATAAAGGCGGTAACTGGATCACAGGCTCATGTGTTGCAGAAACTGGGCTATAGCTTTGCCCCGATGACTGAGGCTATGTTTTGTGGCCTTATCGAGTTCCGCAGCATGACAATCCGTCTCTGGGACATAAAAAATTGGATCATAACCGAATCCTTCGGAGCCTCGATCTTCAAACGCGATACGCCCCTCCCATGTCCCTTGGCAAATTATTGGAGTTGGATCCTCAGCATGACGAAGATAAACAATTACTGTTTGATAGCGAGCGTTGCGATTTTTTGCGGGGACATCTAAAAGTGCTGCTAAGAGTTTCTCACGATTAGTAGTATCGTTAGCGTCACTACCCGCGTAACGTGCGGAGTATATCCCTGGTGCTCCTAGAAGATAATCAACCTCTAAGCCAGAGTCATCGGCGATAGCGGGAAGGCCTGAAAGTGCGGCTGCATTTCGAGCCTTTAAAATAGCATTTTCTACGAAGGTGAGACCGGTCTCCTCGATATCAGGGATACTCAAATCTCCCTGAGGAACAATGGTAATGTCTTGGTCGGCGAGTAATTCTTGAAGCTCTTTAATCTTGCCGGGATTTGCACTGGCTAATACTAGTTTCTTTTGTTGGCTCACGATAAATTTCCTTAGTGCTTACAGTTAATCATGGTACATTTTTTTCTGAAATTTAAAGTCATAATCATAGCTTCGAGTTCCGTCATTGGGTTTCACAGTAATTTTAAAGGTTAAATAGTCTGCATCTTCGAATTCGAACGGTGCTAAATAATACAGTGATTGTTGTTCTTTCACCGCAACAAACTCAAGTGCCTGACCCTGTTGTAGCATGTTAAATACGCGCCCGGTCACGATGGAGGGCACACCTATGGCTAAATCCTCCATCACTGATATGTTAACCAATCCTTTGCCTTTGCCGCGCACTATATTGTTTGCTACAGCAATATCGGGCTCTATAAAAGAACTAGTGAAAGCCGTGTAAAAAATTTTGTAATTGCCATGTTGTTTATAAATCTTTTCTTCAATGCCTTGGGATAGCATGGGCAGTGCTAAAAGCACAGCTGTCAAAAGAGTTCGTCTCATTAGGTAAAGCCTCATGATTGCCAATTTGGTTGCTGTATGTACTTATCTCGCGAGATGATAGACCGCTGTATGAGCAAATAGATTAGGCCATATTTTATTAAGGCGAAGATCACTGGCGCGACCACCAATGAAAGTTCGATTGACTATACTGATCTTTCGCTCAGCACACAGAACTTCGAAGTCTTTGTAGGTGAAAAAGTGGATATTGGGCGTGTCATACCACTGATATGATAATTGTTTTGTAACGGGCATACGACCTTTAAACGCCAAAAATCCTCGTGTCCGCCAGTGGCCAAAGTTGGGGAAAGTCACTATACATTGTTTGCCTATTCTCAACATTTCATCCAATACTAAATGCGGATAGCGCAGAGCTTGCAACGTTTGGGTCATCATAACGGTATCAAAGCTATTGTCGGCAAAATTACCCAGGCCCGCATTCAGATCTTGCTGAATAACATTTATGCCATTGGCAATGCATTGATTAATCGATTCGGGGTCTATCTCCAA
>DCBC01000007.1:19913-26228 GCA_002313335.1 Porticoccaceae bacterium UBA1117 | reverse complement strand
ACCGCAACCTAAGTCGAGAATGCGTGATTGCGGCTCTATCCAGTCACCAATGACTCGGTTGGCATCAATCATAGCTGAGCTCCAAAGTGCGCTTGCGCAACACGCTGCAAATATCGACTAAGACCTTTTTCATAGTGTTCATTAGGAAGAAGGAATGCATCATGGCCCTGATCAGATTCAATTCTTAGATAAGAAACGTCTTTGTCAGCAGAAACAATCGCATCGGTAATCTCTTCGGAGCACTGTGGTGAAAAACGCCAATCACTGCTGAATGCAATGACTAAGAATTTACACTGAGATTGCTTAAATGCTGCCACAGGATTGTCTTGATAGTTTTGTGCAACATCAAAGTAGTCGAGCATTTTAGTAATCAAGATGTAGCTGTTAGCATCGAAGCGTGTGGCAAATTTATCGCCCTGGTAATTGAGATAGCTGGAGACTTCAAATTCAACCAATTCTTTCTCAGCGCCGTCAAGATCACCACTTCGAACCAAGCGACCGAATTTTTGACCCAGAGCATCATCTGATAGATAAGTCAGATGACCAATCATCCGCGCCAATGCTAAACCTTGCCGAGGACTGGTTTGGTGGTCTAAAAAGTCACCATGTTTAAAGTTAACATCAGATTGTATCGCTCGACGAGCAATCTCATTAAAAGCGATATTTTGCGCCGACAGCTTCAGAGCTGCGGCTATAATGACAGCATGCTTTAATTTTGTAGGGTGGTTAATAGCCCAATGCATGGCTTGCATTCCCCCCAAGCTCCCACCAACAACTGCCGCCCAGCAGTCAATCTTAAGGTGTTCCATCAATTGCTTTTGTGACTCTACCCAGTCACTCACTTCCAGAGACGGAAAATCCACACCCCATGGTTTTCCGGTCTCAGTATTTATAGTGTTAGGCCCGGTACTCCCAAAGCAGCTACCAATGTTGTTGGGACAAACCACAAAAAAATCGTTTGTATCTATTGCTTTTCCTGGGCCAATGTAATGATTCCACCAGCCAACCTTTCCATCAGCGTCAAGGCCTGCCGCATGATGGTCTCCGCTTAATGCATGGCAGATCAGTATGCTATTGCTTCTCGCATCATTTAGCGTGCCATAGGTTTCAAAGGCAAGTTCGTAGTCTGCTAAAACAACACCACTGGCCAAATTCAGCGGGGTGCTAAAAGATACTGCACTTGTATTCACAGCAGTTTCGTTATTATTTGTGTGTGGATCAATTGTCATATGCTTAGTTATCGCGTTTCTTTGGGCTTGATAAACTCAAGATAGTCAAAGTCTAAGAGGCGATGGCGATTAACGCAACACAAGCATAATTATTTTTTATACCCTTTTGTTGAGGTAGACTATGCGAATGTTATCAAGGAGCATCTAATGCAGTATAGAAAGTTAGGTAATACCGATATAAAAATTCCGCTAATTGGACTTGGAACAATGACTTGGGGTCAACAAAATAACCCTCAAGAAGCGTGTGAACAGATGGATTATGCGCTTAATAAAGGGGTCAATTTTTTTGATGCAGCAGAGATGTATCCAGTGCCGCCAAGAGCTGAGACAGCCGGAGATACCGAACGCTATATTGGAGACTGGTTTGCTCAGACCGGAAAGCGTTCGGAGGTAGTGTTGGCCACTAAGGTGTCTGGCCGTGCAGATACTCGCCCAGATTGGGCACATATTAGAGGTGGCCCACGACTCAACCGCGATCACATACGGCGTGCGATAGAAGGTTCATTAGAGCGACTGCAAACAGACTATGTCGACCTTTATCAGGTTCACTGGCCGGAGAGAGATACCAACTTTTTTGGTAAGCGTGGCTATCAACACAATCCTGCTGCCGATGGCATTGCTATTGATGAAACGCTAGATGCTTTATCAGAATTAGTCGATGAGGGATTGGTAAAGCACATTGGTTTGTCCAATGAAACACCTTGGGGTGTTATGGAATACCTTCGATTAGCTAGCGATCGTGGCTGGGCGAAGGTAGTTAGTATCCAAAACGTCTACAGTTTGCTGAGTAGGCAGTTCGAGGTAGGTTTGTCTGAGATGGCGATTCGTGAAGATGTAGGGCTGTTAGCTTATTCTCCAATGGCATTTGGCGTTTTGAGTGGTAAATATATTGGCGGAGCAAAACCAGAGGGCTCTAGAATGGAACTCTTCAACCGGTTTTCTCGCTACGATAGCGCCCAGTCAAAAGCTGCTACAGAGGCTTATTTTGCGATCGCAAAAAAGCATGACTTGAGTCTGGCAGAGATGTCATTAGCATTTGTCTGCCGTCAACCATTTGTCACCAGTTGCCTAATTGGCGCCACTACCATGCAACAACTATCTGAAAATATTGCTGCCGGAGAGGTCACTTTGTCGGACGAATTAATGGCGGAGATTGAGCAGGTGCATAACCAGTATCCTGATCCTGCACCCTGATTACAGATAGGTGTTATTTAGAATAGGCCATTTAAAAGGGGCAATAATTGTCCCCGAATAAAGATTAGCGTAAAAATAGCCACCATCGGGGATAAGTCGATCATTCCTAACGGCGGGATTATTTTTCTAAAAGGCTTCATATAGGGGTCGATAATTTGATTGACCAGGCGCACGGTTGGATGGCTTGTGGTGCCTATCCAGCTTGAAATAGCGATGATTAAAATACCATAGAAGTATATTTCAATGAGCGTTTCGAATAGTGACAAGGCGGCTATGGCTAAATACACCGCTATTTGACCTACTGACCCTGAACCAAAGCTCATCATCATCAGATAAAATGACCACTTGGTTAGAATAGCTGCTACTAGAGCTGCGGTATTGAATCGTCCTATGGTTGGAAATATTTTGTGTAGGGGTTCCACAATCGGGGCAGTTACCTTGAAGATTGTTTGTGAGAGTGGGTTGAAAAAATCAGCCTGTACTAATTGCAGTAGCAACCTCACTACTAAAATAGTGGCATAAATATCGACTAATAATCCTATAATATTGATCAAACCAACGCTCATCGTTTTACCCTTTTAATGTTTAAGCTAGTTATGCTGAAAAGTCCTTGGACATCTGTTCAGCGCGAGTTACTGCGCTTTTCATTGCTTTGCGAAAAATAGCATCCAAATTATCTTGTTGAAAGGAGCTTAGTGCGTGCTCAGTGGTCCCCCCTGGAGAGGTCACTTGCTTACGTAACTGAGCTGGGCCAAGGTCAGAGCTCTTGGCCATTTGTGCCGCACCTAGTGCAGTTTGAGACGCTAGTTGTCGCGCGACATTTTCAGACAACCCTAATTCTTGGCCAACTGATTGCATAATTTCAAGAATACGAAAGAAGTAGGCGGGCCCGCTACCGGACACTGCGATAACAGCATTAATCTGTGCCTCTGTATCGACCCAACAGCAGTAACCTACGGCCTCAAACATTGACCTCACGATTTCTTGTTGAGAGGCATCAGTTGCTTGATTAGCATACAGTCCAGTTGCCCCAGTCCCTACTAAGGCGGGAGTGTTGGGCATTGCTCTGACAATAGCAATCGAATCGCCTAACCAGGTATGCATGGACTCAATAGAAATTCCCGCAGCTACTGAAACAACCACCGCTTTGGTTGGTATAGCCGTCGCTAGATCTTCCGCGACGCTTTGGAAAATCTGCGGTTTTACGGCGAGTACAACGACATCTGCATTTGCCACTGCGCTGCGATTATTGTCCGTTACTAGGATGCCAAACTCAGCCGCTAATCTGTCGCGACTACTTTGCGTAGGCACGCTAACCGTAATATCGGAGGGCTCAAATCCTTCAGCAACCATGCCGCCAATAATGCAGGATGCCATGTTTCCTCCACCAATAAAAACGATTGAACTCATCATCGTACCTGCTGTTATTTGTTGTCTCGTGGACCAAAAATATCAGTCCCCACTCTAATAATTGTTGCCTGTTCAAGAATTGCCGCTTCAAGATCTGCAGACATCCCCATGGAAAGGGTATCCAGTTTTTCAGAATTGTCCAGCGATCGATTAATACTGTCTTGTAGTAACCGCAACTTAGCAAAAGGAATGCGCTGGGCTTCAATGCTTACCTGCGCAGCAGGGATAGCCATTAGACCGCGTAATTTAAGATTCGGCAGCGCCACTATTTCAAGCGCGGCCGCTGCGGCCTGCTCGGGGCTAAAACCTGATTTAGTGGGTTCATTATCAATATTTATTTGCATACAAATATTCAGTGGTTCCATGTTTAGAGGTCGCTGCTCACTTAGCCTTTTGGCAATCTTCACGCGATCAACACTATGCACCCACGCAAAGTTTTCAGAAATTTGACGTGTTTTGTTTGACTGAATGGGACCGATGAAATGCCAGTCTATATCTAGGTGTTGGAGCGCAGATATTTTCTCCAATGCTTCCTGAACATAATTTTCACCAAAGCTCTTTATACCAGTCTCAGCAACCTGTTGAATACGCTGTGGACTGCGAGTTTTACTGACAGCGAGTAACGTAATATCTTTCCTAGTTCGCTTGGCTGTTACTGTCACTGCGCCTATTCGAGACTCGATGGCAGCGATTTTTGTGATTAGATCATCCATTTAAAAGGGCCATATATGTTTATTGAAACCTACTAGTTTATGCGCTAAATAGAGCGGCCGAGAGATTGATCGTCGAGCCAACTTTGTAGTATCAGTGCAGCTGCAATATGGTCAATTTTAGTCAGATCATCGGACCTGCCACGATGATTGTGGGCCTTTTCGCGCACTAGAGATTTTGCTTCCTGACTCGTCAGCCGTTCATCGACCATTTTCACTTGGATACCAAAGCGCCCCTCTAGACGGCGAGCAAACTTTCTTGCACGGCCACTGAGTTCACTTTCACTACCATCCATATTTAGTGGCAAACCCACTAGTACTAAACTGGGCTTCCATTGATCCAGTAATACGCCAATTAATGGCCATTGAGGAACGCCATCTTGGGCTTTGACAATGCTAAGGCCCTTGGCCGTATTAGTTAATGTCTGACCATAAGCTACGCCGATTTGTTTGAGTCCAAAATCAAATGCTAATGCGGACATTGGCGTCACCGGTTCAGGCATGCCCCATCTCCGTTGATAGCATACTAAGATCTAAACCAATGGATGATGCAGCTGCTTCAGCACGCTTATGGCAATCGATATTAAAAATAATGGCTGAGTTAGCGGGAATGGTTAACCAACTGTTTGTGGTTAACTCTTGTTCCAATTGTCCTGCCTCCCAAGATGAGTAGCCAAGAGTAACAAGCGCATGTTCTGGGCCTACACCTACCGCAAGATCACTGAGAATGTCTTTGGAAGCAGTCAGGCTAATGTCATCTGAGATGCATACGGTAGACTCCCATTTTCGAGTGGAAGTTCGGTGTAGTATAAATCCTCTGTCACGTGCAACTGGGCCACCATCAAAAATCAGCCCATTACCGTATTCATCATCATAGTCTAGCTCTAGTTGCTTAAAAATTGCCTTTACTGGTATGTCCAATTGCTGGTTAATGATTAAGCCCATTGCACCATCAGTGCTGTGCTCACAAATATACACAACTGATTGAGAAAAGTTGGGGTCATCCAGCCCTGGCATGGCGAGGAGAAAGTGATTCTTTAGGCTAGTCACAGTTTTTTTAGAATTCTTCATTACTTTAATATGACTCACTATGTGTCTAAATTCAAACATTCAAATTTAACGGACCAATGACTGTTTACGGGTTAGCTAAATATCTCAGCTTAGGTATTAAGTCTGTTTGCGATAGCGCACATAAGTTGGTCGCCTATATTAGTATTTTTGGCCTTGTCAATTTCACGCACGCACGTCGGGCTCGTGACATTAATCTCTGTCAAATAGTCGCCGATCACATCTAAGCCAACGAATAACAAACCTTTTTCTACCAACGAGGGTGCGACTTGTTGGGCGATCCAAAGATCTTGTTCGCTCAAGGGCTGAACGACGCCACGGCCGCCTGCCGCCAAATTACCTCTAAATTCTCCTGCGGCAGGAATTCTCGCCACACAGTAGGGGACAACCTCGCCATCTATGACTAATATCCTTTTGTCCCCGGCAAGAATTTCAGGTAAATACTTTTGGGCCATAATAGTGTTTTGACCATAATTGGTCAGTGTTTCTATTATTACATTGAGGTTTTGGTCACCTTCTTTGACACGAAATATAGACGTACCTCCCATACCATCGAGTGGTTTATAAACAACTTCTTGGTGTTCGATTAAAAATTGCTTTAACAGATCTTCATCACGACTCACAAGCAACGGTGGAGTACATTGCGGAAACTCAGTGGCGAACACTTTCTCATTACAGTCGCGCAGACTCTGAGGTTTGTTGAC
>DCBC01000007.1:10067-19518 GCA_002313335.1 Porticoccaceae bacterium UBA1117 | reverse complement strand
GGAGGGTCTTTGCGCATCAAAATCACATCTAGATCGCCCAGAGATTTAAATGTGGGTTCACCGAGGTCATACCAGCAGTTTTCGTCGGCATAAACCCGTAGCGATGACATTTTGCCGCGTGGACCTTCACTGTCTATGAAGAGACTGCTTTGGGTCATATAAAACAATTCATATCCATGATCTTGAGCAGCAAGCAACAATGCCAAAGTGGTGTCTTTGTGATAACTCAAAGACTCTATGGGGTCCATAACTACACCAAGAAATTTATTCATTTTTTTTAAAACCTCTGCTACATTTAAGCGTGCAGTAAAAGATAAAACTAAAATTGGTTAATGAATTAATGACAGCCCATTCATTAACGAGGGTACATAAAGATTGTAGCCCTTTATTGTATAGGATCTACAAAGACAGGCTGTCGATAATTTATTAATATTGCGTATACCAAAGAGTAAAGGACTACTTACATGGATATTACCCGCTTACTTGCCCTTAGTATAAAAAAAGGCGCTTCAGATTTACATCTATCAGCAGGGCTTCCACCTATCTTAAGAATTGATGGTGACTTAGTACGTATGGATTTACCAGTATTGAGATCCGACCAGGTTGATGAGCTTGTTCATGAGGTTCTCAATGAGGCTCAAATTAAGGCGTTAAGAGACGGTGTTGAGATTGATTTTTCGTTTGAAATTCCAGATGTTGCTCGCTTTAGGGCCAACGTTTTCAAACAGCATCGTGGAGAGGCTGCGGTTTTTCGTACTATTCCGTCTGCTATTCCTACACTACATGAACTGGGATTAGGAGAGATATTCAAAAATCTCGCCTTATTGCCGCGCGGCTTGGTGCTAATCACCGGACCAACAGGGTCAGGTAAGTCTTCGACGCAAGCTGCGATGGTCGATTATATTAATAAAAACCGGAGCTACCACATTTTAACGATTGAAGATCCCATAGAGTTTGTTCATGAAAGTAAAAAATGTTTGATTAATCAGCGAGAGGTTGGCCGTGATACACAACGTTTTAGCCACGCTTTGCGTTCAGCACTGAGGGAGGATCCTGACGTAGTGGTAGTTGGAGAAATGCGTGATTTAGAAACTATGCGTCTGGCTCTGACCGCAGCAGAGACAGGCCATTTAGTATTTGCAACGCTGCACACCACCTCTGCGGCTTTGACTATAAATCGTATTATTGATGTGTTTCCGGCGGAAGAAAAAGACATGGTACGCTCTATGTTATCAGACTCACTGCAGGCTGTTGTAACGCAAACTCTCCTTAAAAAAGTCGGTGGCGGACGAATTGCAGCCCATGAAATTATGATTGGAACCCCAGCAGTTCGAAATTTAATTAGGGAAGATAAAGTGGCACAGATATATTCAGTGATACAAACCGGTAGCTCATTGCAGATGAAAACATTAGATCAAAGTTTGAGTACGCTTGTTGATGAGGGAGTTATTAGTTTAGAGACTGCTCGCGAGAAAGCCGTTTCTCCTAAACATATTAGCAAGGATGAGCGCAATAATTACTCTTTGCCATCTTTTCCAGAGTTTCCAAAATAAAATTAATCTCTTAAATGAAACCATCATTAGCCTTTTAGATTAATTTGATCGATGATTTTAGATAAATTTGGTTTGTTTGCGAATCCGCTAGTGATACCCTTTTAAACTCAAATAATAGAATTTTAGAGGGAACACCAATGAATGGCTTAATGATGGATTCACAACTGACTATAACGTCGATCATGAAACATGCAGATCGTATTCACAAAACCAGTCGAATTGTGTCAGTTACCTCTGATAACCCACACCATAGCTATACTTACGGCGATGCTTTTCAAAGAGTCCGTCAGCTTGCAAATGCATTAGAGGCTGTTGGATTCAAGCAGGGAGACCGCATCGCCACTTTAGCCTGGAATGACTATCGGCACTTTGAGCTTTACTATGCAATCTCCTGTTCTGGCCAAATCTGCCATACGGTTAATCCACGCCTATTTCCTGACCAAATTGATTACATCATTAATCATGCTGAAGATCAGTGGGTATTTACCGACCCTATGTTTGTTCCCCTATTGGAATCATTAAAGGACCAACTGCCAACTGTCAGAGGTTATGTTGTACTAACTGATGAGGCGCATATGCCGAAGACTGACTTAGCTAACGTGCATTGCTATGAAACATTTATAAGTGGTCAAAAGGATACCTTTGAGTGGCCAGACCTGAACGAGCAAACTGCTAGTTCGATGTGTTACACCTCAGGGACGACAGGTAATCCTAAGGGTGTGGTTTACAGTCATCGCAGCACAGTGCTGCACTCTATCGTTGGCTCATTACCCGATGTGATGAACCTCTCTGGTAGTGATGTGATTATGCCCATCGTACCCATGTTTCATGTTAATGCCTGGGGCACCGCTTATAACGGCCCAATGAGTGGCTGCACCTTGGTATTCCCAGGCCCTAAGATGGCTGATGGCGAGACCTTAACGCGACTTATTAATGCTGAAAAAGTGAATTACTCTCTCGGCGTACCAACTGTATGGTTGGCATTGGTCGATTATCTTAAAAAATCGGGTAAGACTGTAGAGAGCTTGAAAAAAGTGGTAGCTGGCGGCTCTGCCTGCCCACTATCGCTGATGAAGGCTATGGATGAGTTTGGCATATACATACATGTAGGTTGGGGAATGACTGAAATGAGTCCTTTAGGTTCCTATAACAAGCCCATGGCGTGGATGAAGGATTGCACGGAGGAAGAAAAAGATGCATACCGTGTTCGTGCAGGTCGTATTGTCTATGGTGTAGAAATGAAAATTGTTGATGCAGATAACAATGATCTGCCCTGGGATGGCATCGCATCCGGATTATTGTTAGTAAAAGGCCCCTGGGTTTGCGAGGGTTATTATCGTCTTGAAGATAAGCCTGCACTAGACGCAGATGGCTGGTTCGATACTGGAGATATGGCCTCCATTGATGAGTATGGTTATGTCATTATTACCGATCGCGTTAAAGATGTGATTAAGTCAGGTGGCGAGTGGATTAGCTCTATTGATGTTGAAAATGCGGCAATGTCTCACCCCCATGTGCAAGAGTCTGCAGTGATCGGTGTCGCTGATCCTAAATGGACAGAGCGACCCCTGTTAATTGTTATTCCTATCCAGGGTGTTACTCCAGACAAAGAATCTATTCTGGCCTCTTTAGAGGGTAAAATTGCCAAGTGGTGGATCCCGGGAGACTGTGTTTTTGTTGATGAAATCCCCCATACAGCCACCGGTAAGATCAGTAAAAAAGATCTTAGAGAGCAATTTAAGGACTATAGCTACTAAATAGTATTCTTAGGCGGTCAACCAAATGCGTTGAGCATCGTTTTTACAGATAATCTAAAACGGAGGTAATAATGATGAGTAACTATGTATTTTTTATCGTGATAATGACGCTGTCTTTTTCTGTGTTAGCAGATCATCACAAAGGCCCGGGAAAAAGTGGACCTGGGGAAAAGCTTTTCAAAATGGCAGATTCTGATAATGATGGCCAGGTATCCTATGACGAGCATGAGGTTTTTATTGCAATGCAGGCCGATAAGGGTCGCGAGCGTTTTAACAAAATGGATAGCGACGGTAATGGTTATGTAACCAAAAAAGAAGCCAAAGAAGAGTCCAAAGCCATGCGTAAGAAAATGATGAAAAAAAAGAAAGATATGCGTGAAAAGAGAAAGGCTATGTTGGAGGAAGAGAAATTAAACGAAGAGAATTAATTTTTATCTTTCGTCAATAAACAAAAAGGCCGCTTAATTAAGCGGCCTTTTTTGTCCTTGTGTTCACCAAAGATCTTAATCGCAGTATATACTGCCGGTAAAACAACCCAATAATACTTTAAACACAGGTGTCTTATGTCTGATTACTTAATTGCCCCCTCTATTTTAGCGGCCAATTTCGCGCGACTCGGTGAAGAAGTTGATACCGTACTTGAGTCTGGTGGCGACATAATTCACTTTGATGTTATGGACAACCATTTTGTGCCTAATCTAACGATCGGTCCGATGGTGTGTAAAGCGCTGCGAGACCATGGCGTAACCGCGCCAATAGATGTTCATCTCATGGTTAGTCCAGTGGATGAAATGATTCGTATGTTTGCTGATGCAGGTGCAGATTACATTACTTTTCATCCTGAGGCTTCAACACATGTTGACCGATCTCTGCAGCTGATACGTGATTTGGGGTGTAAAGCGGGGTTGGTGATTAACCCTGCGACTGGTTTGAATACGGCTCAATGGGTAATGGATAAGATGGACATGCTAGTGTTGATGTCAGTAAACCCAGGGTTCGGTGGGCAAAAGTTTATTCCCTCAACGATTGATAAGTTAAAGCAAGCCAGGGCCATGATTGATAGCAGCGGCCATAATATCCGACTTGAGATTGATGGCGGTGTCGGTGTCAATAATATTGCTGAAATAGCGGCTGCGGGAGCTGACACGTTTGTTGCTGGTTCAGCTATCTTTAGCCAACCAGACTACGCTAAAGTTATTGCCCAACTTCGAGCCGAGCTAGCCAGCGTTGGCTAAGATTAGTGTAGGTAAAATGCGGCTAAAGTATCAGTCAGAGGTTTATTGAAACGTTAATATTGATTACAATAAAAGATCATTGAGGAATTAGTTTTGAAAGACACTTGGTTTGTTGATTTTTATGTTGGTATTTGCCGTTGGCGAGGTTAATTGGCCTCGAGTGCCGATCGCGCTCACATATACCCAATAAAATTAGCATTAGGAAGCTGTCATGAACCCCGATACATTTGCCAAGCTGGCTACCCAAAATTTCAATAGAATACCCATTACCCGCGAAGTGCTCGCAGATTTAGAAACGCCACTGAGCGTTTACTTAAAGCTTGCTTTTGGGCCGAACTCGTACCTGTTTGAATCGGTTCAAGGTGGTGAGAAATGGGGGCGTTATTCACTGATTGGTATGCAGACCTCGACTGTACTTAAACTCTACGGTAATCGGTTAGAGATTATTCGAGATGGAAAGCCAATGGTCACGCGTAATACTGATGATCCGTTGGGCGAAGTCGAGCGCTTTAGAGCGCTTTTTAGCATGCCAGACTTACCAGATCTCCCCCGATTCACTGGCGGGCTGGTCGGCTACTTTGGTTATGACACCGTGCGCTATGTTGAGCCCAGGTTATCTAAAAGCACACCTCCTGATAAATTGGGTACTCCCGATGTACTGTTAATGGCTTCTGATGAAGTAGCGATCTTCGATAACCTATCAGGCACGATTATGTTGGTGGTACATGTTGATGCTAAAGACCCTAATGCTTTGTTTGATGCTGAAGCTAGGCTGGATGAGCTAGAGCTAAAGCTCGCAAAATCCAAGCCAGATTTACCGCCAATGAACCTTCAGGGAGATGGTCTTAGTGAGCAGGCTTTTGTATCTAGTTTTGGTAAAGAAAATTATAAAAAAGCGGTAGAAAAGGTTAAACAATACACCTTGTCTGGTGACATTATGCAGGTGGTCCCATCGCAACGTTTTACCGCCCCTTTTCATGATCAGCCCATTAATCTCTACCGCGCACTGCGTCGCTTAAACCCATCGCCCTACATGTACTTCCTCGATTTGGATGGTTTCCATATTGTGGGGTCTTCTCCTGAGGTTCTGGCTCGACTGGAAGACGGGCAAGTTACTGTGAGGCCCATTGCAGGCACTCGCCGAAGAGGTGAGACCGATGCTGATGATCGTGCACTAGAGCAAGAGATGCTGGCTGATCCAAAAGAGATTGCTGAGCACCTTATGCTAATAGATTTAGGTCGCAATGATGTTGGGAGAATTAGTCAAGCTGGCTCAGTTGAGGTTACCGAGCAGATGGTGGTCGAACGTTATTCTCACGTCATGCACATCACCTCAAATGTCGTCGGCCAAGTCAACAAAGGTATGAGTGCCATTGATGTTCTCAAGGCAACTTTACCGGCGGGCACCTTAAGTGGTGCACCTAAAATTAGAGCGATGGAAATTATCGATGAACTTGAGCCAGTAAAGCGTAATATCTACGGGGGTGCGGTTGGCTATATTGGCTGGAATGGCAATATGGACATGGCCATAGCGATTCGGACTGCAGTCATTAAAGATAATGAGGTTCATGTTCAGGCTGGAGGCGGAGTTGTTGCTGACTCAGAACCTGAACTGGAATGGGAAGAGACGATGAATAAAGCGCGCGCTGTTATGCGTGCTGCAGCGATGGTTTGCGGGGCAAAAAAATGATTTTAATGATCGATAATTACGATTCGTTCACCTACAACATTGTTCAGTACCTGGCCGAATTAAAAGCCGATGTAAAGGTGGTGAGGAATGATGAAATTTCTATTGCTGATATTGAAACATTGGCCCCAGAAAAAATTGTTATTTCTCCTGGCCCCTGTACGCCAAATGAAGCGGGAATTTCAGTTGAAACTATTAGCTACTTTGCGAATAAATTACCGATCTTGGGTATTTGTTTAGGTCACCAAAGTATTGCTCAGGCCTTTGGCGGTAAAATTGTGCGAGCCAAACAGGTGATGCATGGAAAGACCTCTAGAATTTGTCATCATAATACCGGTGTTTTTAAGGGCCTTAGCCCGCATTTTGTGGCAACACGCTATCATTCGTTGGTGATCGAGCAGAGTACTCTGCCTAACTGTCTTGAAGTGACTGCGTGGACTGAAAATGAAGACGGCTCCTTGGATGAAATAATGGGCGTGCGACATAAGCAATTACCGATCGAAGGTGTGCAGTTCCATCCTGAATCTATTCTCACAGAGCATGGACATGATTTATTGCGCAACTTTTTGGAGTCATAGCCAATGGATATAAAGCAAGCAATCGCCCAAGTTGTTGAGGGGCAAGACCTGAGTCGAGCGCAAATGTATGCGGTGTTTCGTCAACTGATGTCAGGTGATACAAGTGACGCGCAAATTGGAGCTTTTTTGGTTGCCTTGCGTATCAAGGGAGAAAGTATTAGCGAAATTACTGGGGCCGTAGAGGTAATGCGTGAACTTGTTTCCGGTGTTGATATTAGTGGTGAGCATCTTGTTGATATTGTCGGTACCGGTGGTGATGAATCAAATCTGTTTAATGTTTCTACGGTGGCAAGTTTTGTTGTTGCAGCTGCCGGTGGTCGTGTAGCTAAGCATGGCAATCGTTCAGTAAGCAGTAAAAGTGGTGCTGCAGATTTATTGGAGGAGGCCGGCGCGAATTTAAATATCAGTGCTGATCAAGTAGCCACGTGTGTTGAAAAGGTAGGTATTGGGTTTATGTTTGCGCCCTCTCACCATAGTGCAATGAAATACGCGATTGGGCCTAGAAAAGAGCTCGGGATGCGCACTATTTTTAACATATTGGGGCCAATGACTAATCCGGCTGGAGTAAAGCGGCAGCTAATTGGTGTCTATGATAAAGCATTGTGTCGTCCAATGGCCGAAGTTTTGGGCAGCTTGGGAGCAGAGCATGTCATGGTTGTAAGTTCGGCCGATGGTTTAGATGAAATTAGTATTGCGGCTGAAACTTATGTTTCAGAGTATAAAAATGGGCATCTTAATGAGTATGCTCTATTGCCGGAGGATTATTTTGGTGTCAGGCAATCCTTAGAAGGGTTGTCAGTAAAGGATGCCAAAGAATCATTGATGATGATTAATGCCGCACTAAATGAGCGTGCGCCAAAGGCGGCGGATCTAATAGCAATTAATGCTGGCGCAGCACTTTATGTTGCCGGTTGTGCAGATTCTATTAAAGAGGGTCTAGTTATGGCGCAAAAAACCATCGGTAATGGCACAGCAAGCGCTAAAATTGATCAGCTTGTGAGTCTAACAAATAGTATTTAGTGTGATATCAAGAGAGAAGTTTATGAATACAGGCACACCGACAATATTAAAAAATATATTAGCTCGTAAGCGCGAAGAAATTATCGAGCATAGCGCCTCTACTCCCTTGGCCATGCTAGTTGAAAAAATTAGTCAAGCTTCTGCGCCAAGAGGTTTCACGCAAGCTATTATTGACAAAATTGCCACAGGAGAGGCAGCAGTGATTGCTGAAGTTAAAAAAGCATCTCCGAGTAAAGGTGTAATTTGTGAAAATTTCGATCCGGCCTTTATTGCGCAGAGCTACCAGCAGGGGGGAGCTTGTTGCTTGTCCATACTGACAGATGTTGATTTCTTTCAAGGGTCGGATGAGTATTTAAGAGTGGCTCGAAATGCGTGTTCATTACCGGTGATTCGAAAGGATTTTATCATTGATAGTTATCAAATTTATGAAGCCCGCGCTATGGAGGCCGATTGCATTTTGTTAATTGTTTCGGCTTTAAGTCAAGATGCTTTAGTGGGCTTACATGATACTGCGGTCTCTCTGGGTATGGATGTGCTCATCGAAGTACATGATGAATCAGAATTAGCGCGCGCTCTGCTCTTAAATAACCCATTGATTGGCATCAATAACCGGAATTTGCATACTTTTGAGGTTTCTGTAGAGAATACTTATCAACTGCTAGAGCAAATTCCATCATCAACGACGGTCATTACTGAAAGCGGCATTCTCAGTCGTGCAGACGTTAAAAATATGCGGGAGAATCAGGTAAATGGCTTTCTAGTTGGAGAGGCGTTTATGCGAAGTAAAGACCCAGGGTTAAGATTGCGAGAAATGTTTAATTAGCTCATATTTTCAGCTACTGTGTTGCCTCGTTAGAGTGACGAACAACGATTGTTTTTCCACTAACTGTCACGAACCCAGAGAGTTCAAGCTCCTTCAAAACGCGGCCAATCATCTCCCTTGAGCAGACGACAATTTTCGACAATTCTTGCCGCGTAATTTTAATTTGTCGTCCATTGGGGTGGCTTATTGCAGTGGGCTGGTTACTTAAATCAGTCAAAGCTCTAGCGAGCCTGGCAGTAACATCTAGAAACGCAAGATTGCTAGCACTTTGAGTTGTCTTCCTAAGTCTTCCGGCAATTTGCTTTGTCAATGAAAGTAAAAATTGCGGATGTTGTCGGTAAAGGTCAGTAAATTTTGCGTAGCTTATCTCACTGATTTCACAATCAGTTTTAGCTCTAATCCAGGCACTACGAAGACCGTCTTCGAAAAGCCCCATTTCCCCAAAAAACTCTCCCGGATTTAAATACGCGACAATCATTTCCTTACTATTTTTTTTATCTTCGATGAGTACGCAGACAGTGCCTTTCACCACGTAATGCAGCATGTCGGCTCTATCGCCCGCATAAATAATAGTCGTTTTTGCGGGGTAACGCCGACGATTGCCGTGCGCGAGGAACCTTTCTACGTCTTCAATATGTTTAGGGTTGTTGATCATTTAATTCATCCTTTTAAAGAGCTCAGACGCAGTCCACCACTAATACCTGTTCAGTTTCCACTCTGAGACTTAGATACTACCTACAATTTATGGTAATGTGAATAGACTATGTTGCCAAAGGCTCAGTTAAAAAGAAGAACAGA
>DCBC01000007.1:6980-9689 GCA_002313335.1 Porticoccaceae bacterium UBA1117 | reverse complement strand
AACAGAATAAAGAACAGAATAAAGGTTTGGTAAAGACGCTAAACGCAAAAAAGGGACCTTGTTAGGTCCCTTAAAACAGACTGTTATTAAAAATTAAGAGGGGGTTTTATTAGAACCAATTTACAGTGCTCCATGCCCACTAAATCAGTAGTCACGGGCCTAAAAAATGTTAGTGTTCCTTAGAAGCCTCTTTGTTAGGCGCTTCAAATTTAGCGAAATCATCTTTCGCTATTGCAGCACCCGTTACGCCAGCAAAGCCGAGCAATAAATATACGAGTGTCATAGTATTTCCTTACTTTTTTGAAGCACCATTGCTCCAACCCGTGCACTATATTCAGATCTAGGTCATAAATCTAATGCATTTACCGCATTGTATCTATGCAAAATTGGTATACCGAAATTTTGTTGTGGGGGAGGATCAAAATCAAAAAAAAAGGGACCTCCTTGGAGGTCCCTTAAAAAAATCCTATGCAGGATTAAGAGGGGTTTGGATCGCAGGGCGAATACTGTATGCCGGAAGCCTATTACTTATTGATTCTTCAAAAAACTTTGCTTCACAACAGAAGTACTAATGTAAGCTTTGAGATGGCATAATTCCAATGCATTGTGTGCATTGGAATTATGCGTTTTGGTTATACCCTGCTGGAGGGTCGAATGAACTTACAAAAACTTAGTCGATTAGATTTGAATTTACTCGTTTCTTTACAGGCGATGCTGGAAGAAAAAAGTGTAACTCGTGCGGCGGCTCGTCTTTTTATTAGTCAGCCAGCAATGAGCCGAGTACTCCAGAGGCTGCGTTATCAGCTTGATGATCCGCTCTTTACTCGAACAGGTAATGAATTAGTACCAACCCCTAAGGCAAGAGAGTTGCAGCTAAGGCTACCCCAATTGTTGGACAATATTTTAGATTTGGTTAGCCAAGGTGTATTTGATCCTGCAACCTATGTGGGAGAGATTTCAATCGCGGTGCCTGAATTTGTTGCAATCACACTTATCTCTGAATTAACTAAAGTTGTTTCTAGTGATGCACCGGGACTGGTTCTTTCTGTATCAAGTGGCATCGATTCGGTAGAGGGGGACTTGGCAGTTGGTGCATTAGACTTTGCGATTGATATTGATAGGGGAGTAACCGATGACATAACGACGCGCCCTCTTACAAACTATGCGCCCTCAATCTGGATGAGGCATGGTCATCCTCTAGCGAATAAGGCAAAAATGACTCTAGACGATATTTTAAAGTATCCCTTCGTTCAGTATTACCTCCTTATCTCCAAGCGTGTTAGTGCTAGAAACAATGCTCGTTTTGATCGCACGCTAGCGGATCTGGGATTAAAACGGGAAAAGGCGTTGGTAACAAATCAATTGATGACGGCTATGGAAACCATCTGCGATACAGATTGCTTGATGGTTGCAACCCAAAAGAGTAGGGTTATGGAGCGTGAAGAGCATCGTATTATCAGTAAGTCTTTTCCAGAGGAATTACCCCATGAAGAGAGTATTAAATTAGTCTTGTTACAGCATCAGCGAACGTCAGGATCGCCCATACACCAATGGTTAGTTGGAAAAATTATTGGTGTGATGGAGCAGCATGACGGAGCTATTGGTCAGTCTTGAGTTAGATCCTATAGCTACCTTTGGTCATTACTGCTGAGATCAGTGTCATGGCTTTTTTAACGGGTGATGGGAATTTGTAACCACCAGCATCTAAGGCGGCTTGCGCGTGACGCTCCTCGTCAGCTAACATTTCTTGCACCACGGCTCTACTTTTAAGGTCGTCTTGGGGTAGTTGGTCTAAATGAGTTTTTAAATGACTACACACCTGATCCTCGGTAGCGGCAACAAAGCCCAAACTCAGCTTGTCACTTATTAAGCCCGCACCGGCTCCAATACCAAAAGACGCGGCATAAAAGAGCGGGTTCAAAAGACTAGTGCGCCCACCAAGGTCTTTAATACGGTCCTCGCACCACGCTAGGTGGTCAACTTCTTCAACTGCAGCTTCTCTCATTTGTTCACGCACACCCGGTAACTTTGCGGTAAGCGCTTGCCCTTGGTATAGCGCCTGTGCGCACACCTCGCCGGTATGATTAACGCGCATAAGACCAATTGCATGATCGCGATCTTTACTCGAGAGCTCTATATCTTGCTGATCACTCGCCGGTGACACTCTCTCAGGTGCAGGGGCATCGGCTAACACCGTGCGCAAGCCGTGATCAATTTGAGTAATAAATTGATCCAAGATTGAAAGCTGCCGATGACTCATTATATTAAATCCTTATTTTGATGGGTGTCTATTGTAGCCATTTTTAAGTGGTACTTTCCAGTCAAAAATATTGGCAGATAGGCTAAGGCAAAAAATCCCATAGCCAAGCATTCTGTTACTAAGATATAAATTGGCCAGGGGCCAAAAAAGTCTAGCAGCGAGGGATTGACCGGTTTATTCATCATATAGAAATAATTAGCCTCTAAACCAATATTAATGGGTATTAAGCACACAATATAAATATTCATCCAGACAAAGGTACGCAATATTCCCTTAGCTCTAGGGTATAGTTTAAAAGCCAGTAGGTGGTGAACAACTACAACCACTAAACCGCAATGAATAAGCCAATATTTAAAAAATCCATAGCTTGGGTAACCTCCACCGGGATCGGGAGTGATTATCGCTTGCAGCGTACCGGCTAACACAAAAAAATAAATAACCTCAAAACG
>DCBC01000007.1:6352-6603 GCA_002313335.1 Porticoccaceae bacterium UBA1117 | reverse complement strand
CAAATTGACAGCGGTAAATTAATGGCCGCATCAAATCGGCCATAGACAATATGTATGGCGGTCCAAATTAGCACAGTGAGACTAAGAAAAATCGACGCACCTCGTGTCAGCAATAAATTTTGACGACTATTTAGATACGGCGCCGCGCTAACAAAGATCAAAAAGCAGGCTATAAATACAATCACTGCGCCTAGGTGCGATGGGCTAAAGGATGTGAAAGGAATATTATCGCTAAAAAAGACATTATCACT
>DCBC01000007.1:536-5945 GCA_002313335.1 Porticoccaceae bacterium UBA1117 | reverse complement strand
ATAAACATCATCCCAGTGAATTGTTGATGCTAGTTGATAGGCGCGTACTTGAGCATCAGATACCGTATCGCCCATTGCCGTTGCACATAAAACACGACCACCACGGGTAACAACGCGACCCTCTGTCATGGCAGTACCCGCATGAAATACCTTTTGATCACTATTCTCTAGGGTGTCTGACAACCCAGAAATAACATCGCCACCGCGATAGCTGCCGGGATAACCGCCAGCAGCCAAAACCACACCAATGGCCGGTCTTGGGTCCCACTGAGTTGTTTGTTGATCAAGCGATCCCTCTAGTGCGGCTAAACAGTGCGCTACTAAGTCTGATTGTAGGCGCAGCAAAATCGGTTGAGTCTCTGGATCGCCAAAGCGGCAGTTATACTCAATGACCTTGGGTGTGCCATCGGCCATTATCATCAAACCTGCATACAAAAAACCGGTGTAGTCATTACCCTCATCAGCCATACCCTTGACCGTTGGATAAATGACCTCATCCATAATCCGCTGATAAATCACCTCGTCAACTACGGGTGCCGGTGAGTACGCACCCATACCTCCGGTGTTTGGACCAGTGTCGCCGTTGCCAGCACGTTTGTGATCTTGGCTGGTAGCCATGGGCAAGACATTTTTACCATCCACCATGACAATAAAACTGGCTTCCTCGCCATCTAAAAACTCTTCAATCACTACACGACTGCCTGCATCACCAAAGGCATTACCGGCAAGCATGTCACGCACCGCATCCTCTGCTTCTGCCATTGTCATGGCCACAATCACACCCTTGCCCGCGGCCAAACCATCGGCTTTCACCACAATAGGGGCGCCCACCTGTTTTAAATAATCAAGCGCGGCATCTACCTCAGTGAAGTTGCCATAGTTGGCAGTCGGTATTTTTTGGCGTTCCAAAAAATCTTTAGTAAACGCTTTAGAGCCCTCTAACTGGGCGGCGCCACTAGAGGGACCAAAGATTGCAAGCCCTCGTGTCTGAAAGTAATCAACAATACCATCGACCAGTGGTTGCTCGGGGCCAACAATAGTTAAGCCAACATTGTTGCTTTCGGCAAAGTCTGCCAGAGCGCTAAAGTCAGCAACAGAGATGTCAGTATTTTCAATACTGACCTCCATGGCTGTTCCTGCATTGCCCGGCGCCACATATACCGTACTAACACTTACCGACTGAGACGCCTTCCAGGCCAGTGCATGTTCGCGTCCACCAGAGCCAATAACCAGAACATTCATTATGTAATTTCCACGCAATAATTTAGCACAAAATTATAACAGACTGCGCGGCGGGGATTACATAATTTGTGGTACGGTGTGTCTTGCAAAAACAATCTAGATGGCCGTCTACGTCGTAATTTTAAGATGCCAAAAGTCGCTACAGAGGATACATCCCATCGCTGAATTACAATCACCCAATGCACCAACTATTATGTGGTTTCGTCAAGATCTAAGGCTTGCCGACAACCCAGCACTGTGTGCTGCTTGTGAGCGAGGTGACATTATTCCGGTATACATTCTTGACGATGACGGCGCCGACAGTTGGAAAATGGGCGGGGCAAGCCGCTGGTGGTTGCACCATGCGCTGGCAGATCTTAATAATTCTCTCAATCAAGGCCTACAGTTTTTTCAAGGTGATGCGCTGACCATCTTGCGCGACCTAGCAACACAAACTAATGCATCGGCTATTGTCTGGAATCGCTGTTATGAACCATGGCGCATTGCCCGTGATGCTAGTATTAAAAGTGTTCTAAAAGACGATGGCCTCGATGTACACAGTTTTAATGGTTCACTGCTGTGGGAGCCCTGGCAAGTTCTTAAAAAAGATTCAACGCCTTATAAAGTTTTTACCCCTTATTATCGTCGTGGGTGTTTATCATCGGCTACGCCAAGGCGGCCGACCGCTATCCCTGCAGCAATAAATATTTCAGAAAATAGTGTGCGGTCACTACCGCTAAAAGATCTTAATTTGTTGCCTACAATTAGTTGGGATACGCAAATGAAGGCGCGCTGGGACATCACCGAAGCGGCGGCCCAGGAACGCCTCGATGAGTTTGTCATGGACGAGTTACAAGACTACCGTGAAGGGCGGAATTTCCCAGATAAAGCGAATGTTTCACGGCTCTCACCCTACCTTCACTTTGGTCAAATTTCACCCAACATTGCCTGGCATCGGGCCGCAGAGGCAGGGGCTTTTATTACTAACGAGCAGAGCTTAGACACATTTATGAGCGAGTTAGGTTGGCGTGAATTTTCATACTATTTGCTTTACCATTTTCCAGGGTTGCCAACTGACAACTTGCAGGTACGCTTTAATCTTTTTCCATGGGCAGACAACACAGACGCAGATTTAAAAGCTTGGCAACAGGGTAAAACAGGGTACCCACTAGTTGACGCAGGTATGCGTGAACTTTATAGCACCGGCTACATGCATAACCGCGTGCGTATGGTGGTGGGTTCATTCTTAGTGAAGAATCTACTCATTCACTGGCATGCAGGTGAGCAATGGTTTTGGGATTGCCTAGTGGATGCGGACCTTGCTAGTAATAGTGCCGGTTGGCAGTGGATCGCTGGTTGCGGTGCTGACGCCGCACCTTTTTTCAGAATCTTCAACCCCATTACCCAAAGTGAAAAGTTCGACAAGCAGGGCAGTTACATTCGCCGCTATGTACCCGAACTTGCCAACATGCCTGAAAAATATATTCATGCGCCCTGGCTGGCACCCGCCGAGGTACTTGCCGCGGCTGGGGTCCAAGTTGGCCATAACTATCCAGCGCCCATAATGGACATCAAAGAATCTAGAGAGCGTGCATTGGCTGCGTTTGCGGTGACTAAAATTCAGCCTACAAAGGCCCAATAGCCCTTATTCTAAGTGGAGCAACACAATGTATTTTGGCAGTGACAATCAAACAGGCGCGTCTTCTCAAGTATTAAACATGCTAACTGAGGCTAACAATGACTATACCCATGGTTATGGTGATGACCGCTGGACACACCAAGCCATAGATGCGCTAAAGACTTTATTTGAATGTGACCTAGATGCCTATTTTGTAGCGACCGGTACCGCGGCAAATTCTCTAGCATTGTCGTGCATGGTGCAACCGTGGGAGTCTATCCTCTGCCATGATAGCGCCCACATTATTCTCGATGAGTCTACCGCACCCGAAATGTTTACAGGGGGTGCGCGCATGGTGCCCATCTCAAAGGGCGAAGGTAAAATTAATCCGGTACAGCTGAACCAGTACGTCCAAAAAACAGGTACTGACTACCCACACAATGTTAGACCCGCCGCCTTAAGTATTACACAGGCCAGTGAGTCTGGCCTTGTCTACACTCCCACCGAAGTTGCTGCACTTAGCGCTGCGGCCAAAGCCAACGGCCTATCCGTCCACATGGACGGCGCACGGTTTGCCAATGCCGTGGCATCGCAGCAGTGCGCGCCCGCAGAGTTGTCATGGAAAGCTGGCGTAGACGTGCTTTGTCTTGGGGCTACCAAATGTGGCGCGCTAAGTGCTGAGGTCGTTATATTTTTTAATAAAGACCTAGCTCACACCTTTACCCATCGTCGTAAGCGTTCAGGTCACTTGCTGTCTAAAGGAAGGCTGTTTGGAGCGCAAATGGTAGGCTGGTTGCAAGACGACCACTGGCTTGAGCTAGCACAGCATGCTAATAATCAAGCGGCCAAGCTAGCCAAAGCAATAGCATCCATTGATGGCCTAACACTAGCTTGGCCGGTTGAATCAAATGAGCTTTTTGTCATCATGCCCAAAGGGTTAGCAGAGTACTTGCAAGCGGCTGGTGCAGAATTCTATGACTGGTATGAGAGCACTTTGCCAGCCAATATCACATTAGGTGAAGATGAAATGTTTGCTCGTTTAGTCACCTCTTTTGTTAGTCAAGATTCCCAGCGAGAGGCATTCTGTGGACATATTTATGCTTATTTTGCGGCGCAGTAAGGGTTAGCCGTACTTAAACTAAATGCTGACCTGTTATTAAGCAGCCTAAAAAGTTAGCGTAAAGTTATAATAAACTCAACAACTAGGACCCTCGCAAGCGTGTCTATGGTCTGGATGTTAGAAAAATATATGGTGAGTTGTCGCCGACAGAATCGGAGCTGTCACTATAATGTCGTGTCATTACTACTCAAAAAGTGTCATAAAGGTAGGCACAGCAGAAGGGGGAAAGATTAATATTCAACAACGCCGATTAGAAAAAGAATGGTCACAAGATCAACTTGCTCGATATTCAGGATTAAGTACCCGAACTATTCAGAGAATTGAGAGCGGTCAAAAGGTTGGATTGGAATCTTTAAAATGCCTTGCCGCTGTATTCGAAATTTCTGCTAATACCTTAGTATAGGAGCAAAACATGAATGAACAAAAAGTCGCTGAACCCGCGAAGATTAACAAAATTGAAAGAGACGCAATTAATTTTGCTAAATTAATGACTAAAGGACCCAAACAAGGTCAGAAGGACCCTCTCATGAAAATTGAACGGCATGCAATTAATAAGATTAAGGCTATATGAAATGAAAAATCCCAAAAAAATTATCAAGATTGCCTTAGCAAGCGTGACTGGCCTTTTTGGGGTTGGGGTTTTGTTACTTGCATGGACCTTTTCTTCCAATATCATGCATCCCACATTTGAGTGCAGTGAAGAGCACTTTATTTATTGTGGCGATCCTTCTCAGTTAGATCTCGCCTTTGAAGATGTTGTTTTTCAGTCTGATAATGGCATTGATTTAAACGGTTGGTACATACCGGCTGAAAACTCTAACAAAGCCATTATGTTTGTTCATGGCCATGGTGCCGATAGGCATGAAGGTATGCGCTGGTTTAAGGTTATGCATCAGGCAGGCTTTAATATACTGACGTTTGATCTTAGAAATAGTGGGGCAAATGTGCGTTCTTTTTCATCTATGGGTTATTTTGAGAAAAACGATGTGAAAGCGGCTGTCGATTATTTACAACAGCAGAACATTCAAAGTATTGGTATTTTTGGTACGTCAATGGGGGCAGCAACTGCCATCATGGCGATGGAGAGGGACCCTCGCATAGACGCGGGCGTGTTTGAAGCAGGGTGGGCAAATTTACAGGATTTGTACGCAGACATCATAAAGCAACATCTTGGGTTACCTGTATTTCCGTTGTTGCCACTAACCACTTGGCTGTTGGAGCGCCGTACTGGTATGCATATGGACACACTAAACCCTGAAGAGGTGTTAGGCAATATTGCACCACGGCCGGTATTTGTTATTCATTGTTCGGGGGATAGTCTTACTGGCATCTCTCACGGGGAAAGGAATTATGCCGCGGCAAATGAGCCTAAAGAATTTTGGAAATCACCCTGTCAAATGCACGCTAGGGCGTGGCAATCGGACCCACAATATATTGAAAAGCGTGTAGC
>DCBC01000007.1:0-188 GCA_002313335.1 Porticoccaceae bacterium UBA1117 | reverse complement strand
TAGGGGGCTTAAATTACATCATATTAGTTCATGCTATCCCCAGTTCTGTCATTGCTTAGTCGTTGTGCCCTATCGGCGGATACTATTAATCTTTATCAGCGGTCTATACTAAACAACCAGAAGATCATTATTGTTTTCAGTTGCAAAGGCAGTGAATGGACACAGTAATGTTTAGTTTTTTATTCCTT
>DCBC01000141.1:14589-14869 GCA_002313335.1 Porticoccaceae bacterium UBA1117 | reverse complement strand
AATTACTTTTGTGAGGTAGTTCACAAAAGCATACGAATTAAAGTTGTTAAAAGTCGTTTTTAGTCTAAAGTTACATTAACTGAGAAAACGTAAAGGAAGACTAAAATGCTAAATGAGCTAATGTACGATAGACGGATCACTCAAAGTCAATTAGGACGAGAAACTGGCATTCCTCAAGCGACTATTAGCCGATACCTAAACGGCACAACTAAATCGCTAAAATTCGACACACTTAAAGTCCTAGCAGAGTATTTTAGTGTTCCTATGGAAAAAATTGTCC
>DCBC01000141.1:13362-14173 GCA_002313335.1 Porticoccaceae bacterium UBA1117 | reverse complement strand
AGGCGCTTTGATTCGCGATGATTTGCTTGATTAGAACCGGCCCTTGATAAATAAACCCTGTGTAGATTTGGACTAAATCTGCGCCTGCCTCGAATTTCATCTGAGCGTCATTTGCGTTATTAATTCCTCCCACACCGATAATGGGTATCCGCTTCTGTAATTTTGAATGTAATTTTACAATAACCGCAGTTGAAGAGTGAAACAAAGGACAACCGCTCAAACCTCCATTTTCTTCAGCGTGCTGCAAACCGCTAATACCTTGCCTATCTAGTGTGGTATTTGTAGCTATAACGGCATCAAATTTATTTTCAAGCAATGATACCGCTATCGAATCAATTTCTTTTTCACTCAGATCCGGAGCAATTTTAAGTGCTAGCGGAACATAACGCCCGTGGGCTTCAGTCAATACGCGTTGTTTGACCTTAAGCTCACTTAGTAATTCATTGAGCAATTCACCGTACTGTAAAGACCTTAGTCCCGGAGTATTGGGCGAGGAGATATTGACCGTGATGTAAGCCGCATGCGGATATACTTTCTCCATACACATCAAATAGTCATTCTTACCCTCATCAAGCGGCGTATCCTTATTCTTACCGATATTTACACCGACTAAGATATTAGAACGTCGCGCCTTGAGATTCTCAACAAGATTATCAACGCCCTTATTATTAAAGCCCATCCGATTAATAATGGCCTCCTCTTCTTTCACGCGAAACATTCTTGGCTTTGGATTGCCGGGTTGAGGCTTGGGTGTGACGGTCCCTACTTCTATATGTCCGAAGCCCATTTTATGAAATGCATCAATAGCTTC
>DCBC01000141.1:0-12974 GCA_002313335.1 Porticoccaceae bacterium UBA1117 | reverse complement strand
CCCATGACCTCAATAGGGTCAGATTTAACACTTTGAGAGTAGAATCGATTAAATAAGCTATTGCCAGTTTTATGAAAAAAGCCCAATACCCAATCATGGACTTTCTCAGGATCGATTCTCATCATGATTTTTTGAGCGATGGAGTAGAACATTAACTTTTAATCCTTTGGGATCGTGTATTCTTTTGGATAGGTTATCGGTGAGATCATACCACCTCAACTTAGCCTGGTAATCAGATTTCGTTGCTTTCCAAACGGTAGAATGATTTTTAGTGCCAACTTAATGACTTACCCAGTAGCACGATAAACAGTGCAGCATTAAAGACGAAGCCGCACACATAATATTAATTAATGGCATCGATAAATATTATTACATTTACCCCGATAAGTGCAGTATGTCAGCATGCTCGCCAGATTTTAAGAGTAATGGCGCTTGACTAATTTATTGAGTTTTGCTAAATTTCACACATTACTGAAAATTAGAGATTTACCAATGCCTAACTCTGAATCGCTCGAAATTTCACTTCATTCAGAATCGTTCATCCAACATTTCGGAGAAATGGGTAGCCGTTGGGGCATCAATCGGACCGTCGGTCAAATATGCGCTCTTTTGGTGGTGTCAGAGGCACCGCTTAATGCCGACCAAATCGGTGAAGCGCTGCATATTTCAAGGTCTAATGTGAGCATGGGTCTCAAAGAATTACACTCGTGGAACTTACTGCGAGCCGTAGCAATTGCCGGTGACAGAAAGGATTATTTCACTACGCCTGATGATGTGTTGGAGATGGCCAGGACTTTGATAGAGGAGCGTAGAAAACGTGAGATTGATCCTACTTTATCAATGCTGCGCAGTGTTTTATTGCAAGAAAAGCAAGTTGGGGACGATAGCTATGCGCTTCAGAAAATGAGCGAGATGCATGATCTCATCGAGTTACTGGTGGGCTGGCTTAACGAAATGCAGACACTAAAATCTCAACGGCTGATGAAATTATTAAAACTAGGGTCAGGCGTCAATAAGATTCTCGACCTAACGGATAGAGTTTCTGGTAGATCTTAAAAAATTCAGAAGAATTCGGTAAACCTTAAGAGGTGGGTCTCAGTTAAGGCAAGCGTTTACCACCGCAGTTTTCTTCGATTATCTAGCGTTTCAAGCTAGCACATAAAAATAAGCGGATTGCAGTAATGTTCGACACAGCGTGGTGCCAAGCCAGCGGTGTTTTTTTTATGTGTTTGTGTATTTAATGAGATGCGATATTAGTGACTTCTGATTTTCAAAATTGGCTTCGATTAGCAATCCTTCTGGCTGGCTGTTTGCTCGTTAGTGGATGTGATGAGTTTATGCTATTTGACCCCAAAGGCCCCGTGGCGGAGCAACAACAGTGGTTGATTATCGTCTCGTTCGCCATAATGCTTATTGTGGTGATACCTGTTCTCATCATGAGTGTTTGGTTCCCTTATAAATACAGGAGCGGCAACACTAAGGAAGAGTATCTTCCAAATTGGGAGCATTCAAACAAAATAGAGTTAGTCGTTTGGACGGTTCCTATCCTCATCATTACCGCGCTTGGTATTTTGACTTACATTACCTCGCACTCTCTGGACCCGCGCAAACCCATAGAATCTGACCAACCTACTATGGTGGTACAAGTCGTCGCCATGGACTGGAAATGGCTATTCATTTATCCCGAATACGGCATAGCCACAGTGAATGAAATGGCTATGGTAGTCGACCAGCCAGTTGAGTTTTTGATCACCTCTGATGCCACTATGAATTCTTTCTTTATTCCCAATTTAGGTAGCATGATCTACGCAATGTCAGGAATGGAAAACCGTCTGCATTTAATGGCGTCAGAAGCAGGAACTTACAAAGGCATGTCAACTAACTACAGTGGTTTTGGTTTTTCTGGCATGAAATTCAACGCCATAGCCTCCGATAAAATGCAATTTGATGCTTGGGTCACAAAGGTTAAAGACTCACCAAAAGTGCTCACGGATGATGTTTTTAAAGCGCTTCAAGTAAAAAGCCGAGATGTAAAACCCCTTTATTTTAACAACCCCAATCCGCTTTTATTTAGCGATATTATCGAACATTACACAGGAGGTTTAAATGTCGACTAACCGCACGATTGTCACAGAGGCAGACCCTATATTCGGCCGTTTGACGCTCGATTCAATCCCCTTTGAAGATCCAATCATAATGACAACCTTTACCGTTGTAGCTATCGGTGGATTGGGATTGGTGGGTTCAATACTTTACTTTGGTAAGCTCAAATATCTATGGGAAGAATGGTTTACCTCAGTAGATCATAAAAAGATCGGCATTATGTATGTGATTGTCGCAATGATAATGCTGTTTAGAGGTTTCAGCGATGCATTACTTATGCGTTCACAACAGGCAGTGGCAGTAGCCAGCGAGTCTGGAGCTGGGTATTTGCCGCCTGAACACTACGACCAAATCTTTACGGCGCATGGCGTTATCATGATATTTTTCGTGGCTATGCCATTAATAGTCGGGCTCATGAATATCGTTGTACCACTGCAAATAGGTGCGCGCGATGTCGCCTTCCCATTTTTGAATTCGCTGAGTTTCTGGCTGTTTGTGTCAGGTGCGCTGCTGATGAATATTTCTCTCTTTGTTGGTGAGTTTGCTGCAACAGGCTGGCTGGCATACCCACCACTTTCGGGGATTGAGTACAGTCCCTGGGTAGGTGTTGACTATTGGCTTTGGGCATTACAAATCTCAGGCATAGGGACGCTCTTAACGGGTGTTAATTTTGTGGTGACAATTCTGCGGATGCGAGCTCCCGGCATGACGCTTATGAAAATGCCCGTGTTTACCTGGACCTCCTTTTGTGCAAATGTACTGATCGTCGTCGCTTTCCCCATTTTAACGGTGAGTCTAACTTTACTCACATTAGACCGGTACATAGGTACCCACTTCTTCACTGGCGATATGGGTGGTAACCAGATGATGTATGTAAACCTTATTTGGGCTTGGGGTCACCCAGAAGTTTATATTCTTATTCTGCCTGCTTTTGGAGTCTTTTCAGAGATCACAGCAACCTTCTCACGCAAGCGATTATTTGGATATACGTCTCTAATTTGGGCGACCATTTGTATTATGCTAATGTCGTTTGTGGTGTGGTTGCACCACTTCTTCACCATGGGTGCAGGCGCTAATGTGAATGCATTTTTCGGGGTAGCTACGATGATTATTTCGATCCCTACTGGGGTTAAAATATTTAACTGGCTATTTACCATGTATAAAGGCCAAGTCGAGTTCAGTGCACCAATGTGGTGGACCGTATCGTTCTTTTTGACCTTCACTATTGGCGGTATGACTGGCGTAATGTTAGCTATCCCAGCAGCTGACTTCGTTTTACATAACAGTCTATTTTTAGTCGCACATTTCCATAATGTAATTATTGGTGGCTCCCTATTTGGGTATTTCGCGGGCATAACCTATTGGTGGCCCAAGGCTACTGGTTTCACGCTCGATGAAACTCTAGGAAAATGGGCCTGTGGGCTCTGGACTGTGGGGTTCTTTATGGCCTTTATGCCCTTATATATTCTCGGCTTTATGGGTATGACAAGGCGTCTGAACTACTACGACAATCCAGTTTGGAATAATTGGCTATTGGTCGCCGGTGCTGGGGCATTGATTGTTCTGTGCGCTATCGCAGTCCAGTTCTATCAGATGTTTGCCAGCATACGTGATCAAAAAAGTAACCGTGATTGGACCGGTGATCCGTGGAATGCTAGAACATTAGAGTGGGCTACATCATCGCCACCACCATTCTATAATTTTGCATTGCTTCCGGAAGTTCGAGATCGTGACCACTGGACGGATATGAAAGAATTGGGACTAGCCTACAAAAGGCCATCGAAGTACCAGCGAATACACATGCCTAAAAATACCTGGGCAGGCATTGTTATTGGTGGAATATCACTAGTACTAGGTTTTGCTATGGTCTGGTGGATATGGTGGTTGGCAATTCTTAGCGGCGTCGCCATGCTAGGTGCGTGGATAATCTATGCCTTCCAAGATGACAAAGATTATTACGTTGAGGTCGATCAAATTGAAGCCATTGAGAAAAAGCATTTTTCAAACCTCGGCCGTGTGGGAGAGTCTGTTACCGAGGACCTGGAATCTGATGCCGTCACCATTAGCGTGTAGTTTTTTTAGTCAATTAAAAGGGTATTTACAGTGTCAAATACAAATCAAATGAGCCCTAATAAGGTTGGAAATCTTATTATGGGTACTCCACGCGTCGGATATACCGGGTACATTGAGAAAGAACTTCACCATGACTATGGTGGTGATACCGTATTTGGATTTTGGATTTACATTCTTAGTGACTGTGTCCTTTTTGCAACGCTTTTTGCAGTGTTTGCTGTATTGCAAAATAATTTTGCAGGCACCATAGAAGCTCGTGATCTGTTTGAATTGGACTATGTGCTCGCAGAGACAGGGTTACTGTTAACTAGCAGTTTTACCTTTGGACTAGCCGTCTTATCAGCTAATCATAAAAGCATGCGTGGTCTGGTCGGCTGGTTGATGGTGACCTTTGGTTTGGGTGCTGGGTTTCTCTACATGGAGATCAATGAATTCATACACTTTACCCATGAGGGTGCAGCGGCATGGAGCAGTGGTGCCTGGTCGGCGTTCTATGCCCTAATCGGGACTCACGGATTACATGTATTCGCAGGGATGTTGTGGATGTTGGTGTTGTTTGGGTTGCTTTTCAAAGAAGGACTTAGTGAAAACAACATTGTCCGCCTTATGTGTCTGAGTTTGTTTTGGCATTTTCTAGATATTATTTGGATTTGCGTATTTAGTTTTGTTTATTTGATGGGGGTTTTATAATGGCACATGTACAAACTGAGAATACCCATGGTCCTGGTGGTAGCGCTCACGGTAGTCTATCTGAGTATATGGTAGGGCTGAGTTTATCGATTATTTTGACAGCTATTCCCTTTGCTATTGTGATGAGTGGATCACTTAACGAAACAGCAAGTATTGTTTTAATACTGCTCTGCGCTGTGGGTCAGGTGATGGTCCAATTAGTGTTCTTTTTACACATGAATACATCGTCTGAACAGATGTGGAATTCAGTATCTGCAGTGTTTGTAATACTTTTAGTTATGATATTAATTGTAGGCTCTGTGTGGATTATGCAGCACTTGAATCACAATATGTTAATGGGCCACTAAAAAGGAGTTATTTATGTCTACACACTCAAAATGGCTACTACCCTCTGTAATCACTTTAGCCCTAGTCTCTCTAGGGCTACTTTGGTCAGTCATGGACGGCAAACCAGACAATATCCAAAAGCTTACCGAATCTGAAGAATTAGGCGGTGATTTCGCGTTAAGAAATATTGATGGCAAGGTTGCACTAAGTGATTTCCGAGGAAAAGTCGTCGTGGTATATTTTGGATTTTTGAGCTGTCCGGAAGTTTGTCCGGCCTCAATGTCAGTGTTAAAACGAAGTATGGAAAAACTATCGCCAGAGCACCTTGCAAATACTCAAGCACTGCTGATCAGCATTGATCCTAAGCGTGATGACTTTCAAGCTCTTGCTGAATTCACCCGCTTTTATCATCCAAATATTCAGGGCATAACAGGATCAGTTGATGAAGTTAAAGCCGTAACATCTCAATATGGCGCTTTTTTTGAAATTACTGAGTCTGAAACAGTTGATTCTGCCTATGCTTATCGCCATAGTTCTAGATACTACATCGTGGATCAATCTGGCGCTCTTGTTCAATCGATGCGCCACAGCACAACACCCAATGAGATTGCGGCGCGAATAAAAAAAATATTTAAACAGGCAGGTTGAGTAATTTCTTCCTCAAAGGGGTGCGGGTTTTGGTCAAAGCAAATCGAATTGCAGTTCTGGTATCTGGTATTTGTGCACTAATACTCAGCATGGGTATAGCGCGTTATTCGTTCACCCCGATGTTACCTGTAATGCAAGATCAACTCGGTGTCAGTGAGAGTCTCGCAGGCTGGCTAGCTGGCTGGCATTATATTGGTTACATCGTTGGCTTATTTATAGTTTGGCTAATTACCGATCTTCGTACTAAAGACTTTTTTTATCGCTACGGTCTAGTCGTTTCAGTCATCGCAACTGGATTTATGGCCGCCTTGGACCACAGCTTAATTTGGTATGTAAGTCGTTTCTTTGCCGGCATCACCTCTGCAACTAGTTTTATGCTGGGAACGGGTTTGATTCTTAACTGGTTAAATCACAATGGCTATAAAAGTGAGCTGGGGTTGCACTTCGCCGGAATTGGTATCGGGATTATGTGTAGCGCCATCATTGTTGATAGTTCTGGAATAGGAACGTGGCTGAACCTCAATTGGCGAATGCAATGGATTACGTTGGCAACGGTGGCGGCAGTGTTACTGATTCCCGCAATGTTCTTACTCCCCCGACCCAAAGAGCGTGAATTGGAAATGTCTCGTGATAGAGATGTTAATCTCAATACTATTATTAAAATACCTCCGGCTAGATGGCTAATATTAATGCAATGCGCCTACTTTTGTGCCGGATTTAGCAATACCACTAATGTCACCTTCACGTCTCTTATCGCTGAACTCCAACCTCTGGAAGGACTTGGTGCAAAAATGTGGTTATTAGTTGGGATCACCGCTACCCCCGCACCTCTTATTTGGGATAGATTGGCTCGCCGGATTGGTCGTTTAGATGCCCTAAGATTGGCTTTTATTCTAAATATCGTCGGAAATATCTGTTTGGCTCTAACCAATTCAGTCGAAACTACTGCCATCGCTGCAATGCTATTCGGCTTCACCTTTATGGGCATCGTATCATTAACACTCAGCACTATCGGTCACATTTATGGGGCTCGAGCGACACAAGTGATGGCCAGATTGACTTTTTCCTACTGCATTGCGCAAATTCTGTCGCCAATTCTAGCCGGTACTATAGCTGAGATGACCGGTAGTTTTACAACGCCATTATTTGTCATTAGTGCGATTATGTTGCTTGGTTTGTGCTTTTTGCTGGCCGCAAGACGCTATTCGCCCCAACAAACACGCCCTCAATCCATAAGGCCTTAGATTTATGGGAAGGGTTGCTCGCACTTTTACTCTCATCGCTATCCTAGTAATGGCTACGTTTGCTAATCCAACTGCCGCTGTTCCTTACCAAATAACCGATACCTTTGGTAAGCATTGGTTTGAGACGCCACCCCAGAGACTTGTGGTTACCGATTGGAGTGTTTTAGAAAATCTATTAGAGCTTGGCGTGGTTCCCTTAGGTGCGCCTGAAATCGAGTCCTATCGACACTTTGTTAGGCAACCTGAACTTCCCGATAGCGTTACTGATATTGGTAAGCGTATGACGCCTTCTCTAAACACAGTAAAACTGTTAGCCCCAGATGTGGTTATTCTTGGAACTAAACAACGTGACCTCGCACGAGCATTTTCATTGTTCGCGCGAGTGAATTATTACAATAGCTTTAGCCCGAGATACCGTACTAATGGTAAAAAATCGCGTAAACGATTTTTGCAAATTGCTGAGTTAATGCAAAAAGTTCCGTTAGCCGAGCAGAAGTTAGCATTTATGGATCGTCGTATCCTAGAGTTAAAAAAACAGCTACAACAACAGTTCGCTGGCGATTTACCCAAAGTGACAACCTGCCGCTTCAGTGCAAGACAAAAACTCTTACTCTATGGTCACAACAGTATGCCTCAATATGCTCTTAAGTTACTCGGCATAGAGAGTGAATATGAGGTGGAAGGTTCAACCTGGGGTGAAGCCGAAGTGAGTATTTCAAAACTATCAGCTATAAAAGAGGGTTATTTAATGTGCTTCAAACCCCATGATAATGATGCTATTTTTAATCGATCTGATTGGCAAAGCTTGCCATTAGTTAAGCAGCAGCGTTTTTATTATACAGATCCCGCTTGGTCCTATGGCGGTGCAATATCAGTGTTGTATATTGCTGAATCCGTTACTAAAACTTTACTAAATTTATGATTTGTGTGGAATAGCTCACAGTTATCATAATCTAAACTGAATTGTCTAAAAAATGATTTACACTAGCGGAGGGAGGCCAGGTGTTGATCTAACCGCTGGCTAGTCTTTGTATTAAAACTAATTTTTAGAGGCTTATTATTATGAAAATCAACACTACTCTAGATTCTTTAGCTAAACCCTTCTCTGCATTAGCTCCCTGGTTTCTCAGGCTCAGTTTAGGTATTGCGTTTTTTATCCATGGTTACGGTAAATTTCCACTGCCACCAGAAAAAATGGTCGGCTGGTTTGGAAGTATTGGTATCCCTGCGCCAGAGTTAGTTAGCAGCATGGTTGCCATAGGCGAGGTGTCTGCTGGTGTTGGCATTATAGTTGGCGGTTTACTAGGGCCCTCTCTTGGCCATCTTATTACCCGATTGTCAGGTGGAGCTGTTGTTATCATTATGGTTGGGGCGTTTTCAATTGCTCATGCTGACTGGTTTATAACTGCAAAATTATTTACCAGCGAACAGTTATTCCTCATTGCTATTGGCTTTTATTTCGCCATTAAGGGTAACGATTAGTCCATATCTGAAAACCCTTTCTTATTGAATACGGACCTGGAGCTAAGCTTTACCTTGCTTTGCTCTAAGGCCACGTTTATCCTCCTGAAGATATATCTAGTCGGCTAAGATGCTTAGAAAAGCCTGCTGGGATAAAAAAAGGTCTTTGGAAGTAAAAATTGATGCGTGTACCTCCCTTTTTATACAGTATTTACGAAAAATTCTTGCGGCGCCAATTGGCGAGCACCAATGCCCCTAAACATATTGGATTGATTGTTGACGGAAACCGAAGGTTTGCCTTAGCAGCTGGACTGGCAACTCGAAAAGCAGGCCACATGGCTGGCTCAGACAAACTGGAAGACTTCTTGCGGTGGTGCTTAGAGCTCGATGTCGAAATCGTAACACTGTATGGATTCTCCACTGAAAATTTCAAGCGAAGTAGTGAAGAAGTAGAAGAGTTAATGAGTATTATCCTGAATAAATTCAGGACACTTCAAACAGATCCTTTGATCGAAAGTGAAAACGTAAAAATTAAAGTCATTGGTAGACGCGATGGTTTTTCTAAAGAGATGCAAGACGAAATTATCAAAGTAGAGGGCATGACTCAGCATCACGATAGTTTTCAACTTAATGTTGCGATCGGCTATGGTGGCAGAGCAGAGATAGTTGATGCTGTAAAAAAGATTGGTGAACAGATAAAAGCCGGCGAAATAGACATCGATTCGATTGACGAAGATATGCTGTCTAATCATCTCTATACCGAGGGGATGCCAGACCCAGACCTTATTATCCGCACTTCTGGCGAAGAGCGACTATCTGGCTTTCTACTCTGGCAAAGCGCCTACTCAGAACTTTATTTTACCCAGGTTTTTTGGCCAGCCTTTCGCAAGATCGATTTTTGGCGTGCGATTCGAGTATGGCAACAGCGCAACAGACGTTTCGGTAAATAAAGTAACCGTGTAGTAACGTTTAGTTATTTTTCGCCATAACCGTAGAAGTCCGCAATGGCTAATCCAGCAGCTACGCTGGTAAAGGGATCATGCTTAACCACCTTGCCTGCGAACTGATTGTCGAGGATGTCTTTGACCGCTGGAATTAGTGATGAACCACCAGTGCGCAACACCAGATCAATATCGTCTGAACAGAGGCCAGCTTTGTTTAAGATAAGGGTTATCGCCTGCTCTAGTTCGAACAATAAATCAGAAATCATCAACTCGAACTCCCAGCGTTCAAGCTCGACTTCAATATCTAACTCAGGAATATCTAGAACTGCTGATTGTTGCTCGGAGAGTTCCGCTTTAAACGTCTTTATCGCTTCGAATACCTGATAGCTATAATTTTGTTTGATGAGATCATACAGACGCCTAAATTTTGTTGCTGCTAAGTCATTTCCAGCCATTCGTTGCATTACAGGCGTCGTATATTTGTTCTGATTGAGCGTGTAGCTAACAGGCCAGTTAATTAGTAATTCTTCAAAATCTCCGAAGGGGAATAAAGTATCAACGGCTAACCCATCTGTTATGCGACTCCAACGCTCACCCTTACCCAATAAAGGAAATACGAGTTGCCTAAAAATAGTTTGGTCGATCCTATCTCCGCCCAGAGCAATACCGTGGGTTGCTTCAACTGTAAAATTAATATTATTACGGCGCAGGATACTAAAATCTAAGGTGCCTCCACCAAAATCGACAGTGAGAATACGCTGGTCACTACTACCAGGGTTATTATGTAAGTAACTGATTGCCGCGGCGGTTGGTTCGGGACAAAAGTTTTGCTGACTAATACCGGCATACCCATAAGACTCACTCAAACGTTCCATAGCAACGTTATTACGCCGCGCTTCTTTACCTTCAAAATTAACAGGGTGGCCGATGCAGGCATGGTTGGCAATCTCACCAGGCCATTTACGTAAAGAGGATTGCAGGGCTTTTTGAATACCCACTAATATGGGTGTCACCAGTGCCACTAATCGAAAAGGGCGATTAAAAATCAGCGTGCGATCACTCGCAGTATTGCCAAGCAATCGTTTGGTCCCTCTAAACAGGCGCCCAGGAAGACCAACATCGTTAATTGCTTGGCCGTAAACCTTACTTGTATCTCCCTCACCAGCGGGCCCATCACTACCCCCCGCACTAGTCCTCTCCTCACCTAAAAGTTCCGCACTCAATTCAACTGTTCTACCTCGATTACCCATAATGTAGTCATCTATCGCCTGCTGACCAATCTCAGTAACTAGGTCTTTATCAAGATAATTTGCTGAGGGCATAATAGCGTTGTCACGCCCAAGCTTAACTAAAACTACCGCTTCGCCGTCATAAATAGCAGCAGCACTGTTACTAGTGCCAAAGTCGATGCCAATACCGATGGTTGGATTTACTTGTGGGATACTCTGTGCCATGACGTTTTCACTGAAATACTAAGAGGCCGGTGATTTTAACGGAAAATAAAAAACATAAAACCAAAATTTAGGATCTTTGGTAATTAATTTTAATGGGATGACGCGATGTGTGACTTAGCATAATTGATTAAGGGTAGAATTTTTAACACTTTGTCCGGAATTATTCATATGTAGTTAAAGACAATGTAAACTCTAGACTTGAAAATTATAATAAAAAAGCGTTCCAGCGCTCAATAATCTGCTTCTAAGGGTCTTCTTATGTTCGCTAAAAATCAGCAACGACACCTTATGGTTTTACTGTCTGCTTTCGCAGTTTTTATCTGTTACATAGATCGTATTAATATGTCGGTGGCTATTATTCCCATGGCTGAGGAGTTTGGTTGGGGTCCACAGATGCAGGGCACGGTGCTATCGTCTTTTTTCGTCGGTTATCTCTTGCTACAAATTGTCGGTGGCACACTCGCCGATCGCTATGGTGCAAAAGTGGTTCTAGGCACCGGTGTATTGCTCTGGTCTCTGTTCACTATTTTAACACCCCTCGCAGCATCCTTTGGTCTGGGTATTTTAATCCTCAATCGTATATTGATGGGCATGGGTGAAGCGGTTACCTTTCCATCAATATATGCCCTACTCGCGCGATGGGTGCCAGGATCAGAGCGCGCCCGAGCTATGGGAGCAATAAATAGTGGCATTCCTCTGGGTACTGTTTTTGCACTATTAATCACCCCTTTGATCGTTCAGAAATACGGCTGGGAGTGGGCCTTCTACTCATTTGGATTAATCGGTATAGTCTGGTTTTTTGCGTGGCAAAAACTAGCATCATCACAGCCCACTGAGCACAGTAAAATCACTGCAAAGGAGTTAGCTTATATACAATCTGAGGGGAAACCCAGTAAAACTGAGACAGCTCCTCCAGTACTAACCCTATTAAAGTCTCCTGCTATTCGCGCCATAATGGTGGCTCACTTTTGTAACAACTGGTCTCTTTTTCTTTTGCTAACTTGGCTACCAACATTTATTAACAAGGGTCTTGGCGTGGACTATGCGTCCGTAGGTATGTTCACGATGATTCCCTTTATAACTTCATTTTTCTTTTACAATATCTCAGGTGGTATTGCCGACCGCATGATTAAAAGGGGTATGAAGGTAGTAAAGGTCCGTAAAATTATGCAATCTATCAGTCTTGGTGGTATGGCGGCTGCCATGATGGTAGTTGGCTACTCAGACAGTGTTTGGATGGCTATTGGCATTATGACCTTAGGCAATATTCTTGGCTCTGCGGCTATCGGTGGCTTTGTGGTTAACCACATGGATATAGCACCCAAGTACGCCGGCACCTTGATGGGTATCACTAATACCGTTGCGGCTATACCTGGGATCATTGGGGTCTATGCTGCGGGTATGATCCTTGAAATGACCGGCTCTTGGGTACTGGTATTTCAAGTTGCCGGAGCTGTTTCTTTATTTGGGATGTTTTATTACCTTCGTAACGCAAGTTCCGACAAACAGTTCGATTAAGCGTCTAACGCATCAAAGGAAATGTTAAAATGGATCGTCAACAAGCCTTAGAAACTCTTTCAGCACCTGGTATGCCTCTAGAAATGGGTAATACTGAGGTCTATGGTAGAAATCGCCGAATCTATAAAAATGCACCCACAAGTCTTCGTGAGCTATTCTCCCAAACGCTGAGTAATGAAACGTTTTTGGTCTTTGAAGAGGAGCGCTACTCGTTCAATGAAACATGGGCGTTAGCCAGCGCCATTGGTAGCGGTCTAGTGGAAGACTATGGCATTGAAAAAGGTGATCGTATTGCCATCTGCATGCGCAATTTTCCTGAATGGATCATTGCCTTTCAAGCCATTACGTCAGTCGGTGCAATAGCCGTAGCGCTGAATTCGTTATGTCAGGCAGAAGAGCTTATTTATGGGGTTACAGATTCTGGCTGTAAACTGCTAATTGCTGATCAAGAACGTAGTAATCTAGTCGCTGATGTTGGTTTGTCTTGCCACATCCTGTTGGTTCGCGGGGAT
>DCBC01000094.1:2606-4226 GCA_002313335.1 Porticoccaceae bacterium UBA1117 | reverse complement strand
TGAACAACCTCAGTATGCCCAGTTAACCCAGAACAGGTCTCTTCGTACGTTGGATTAGGTGTGTGGCCACCCGCATACCCTACAACGGTAGAGTGAATACCTGGCTGCTCCCAAAACCGTCTCTCGGCACCCCAAAAGCACCCCATAGCGAAAAAGGCGCTGTGAAGGTGACTCTCAAACGGTGGCGTCATCGGCTGACCGGTAATCAAATGTCTAGCGACGATCTCGATCGACGCACTCCTTCCTACCAAACATTCGTCTTCACTGGGTAATGCTTTGTTATCAAATACCATAGAAACCCTAAAACCTTTTCCGTTTATTGAGGGATTAAATTACGCTAGCACCACTATTATGGATGCCAATACCCTGGCTTTGTTTGACCTCAGCTGACGAATCGTCATCCCGCTTTGCCGCGTCATTTCTCTGAGCATCAATGCGCTCAAGATAAGCTTGATCAACATCGCCTGTAATATATTCACCGTTAAATACAGAGCATTCAAATTGCCTAATACTTGAATTACCTTCAGAGGCCGACGCAATAAGATCCTCTAAATTTTGATATATAAGCCAATCAGCACCGATCAGCTGGCCAACTTCTTCGTCGGTTCGGTCATGAGCTATTAACTCAGAGGCCGATGGCATATCAATACCATAAACATTTGGGTATCTAACCCCTGGCGCTGCCGATGCCATAAATACCTTCTTAGCCCCCGCGTCTCTCGCCATTTGAATAATTTCTTGGGAGGTCGTTCCACGTACGATTGAATCATCGACTAAAAGAACGTTTTTACCCGCAAATTCTAGCTTTACCGCATTAAGCTTTTGACGAACAGACTTTTTCCGCTGCGTCTGTCCCGGCATGATGAACGTTCGACCGATATACCGATTCTTCATAAAGCCTTCGCGGAGTTTTACGCCAAGGCGCTCTGCTAATGCTTGCGCAGAGACTCTGCTTGTATCCGGAATAGGAATTACCACATCAATCTCATGACCAGGGTTGAGGCGAATCAGCTTGTCGGCTAATTTTTCACCCATTCGCAATCGACATTTATAAACCGAGATGTCATCAATAAGCGAGTCAGGCCGCGCAAAATAAACGTGCTCAAAAATGCAAGGCACTAATTGATGATTTGCAGCGCATTGTTGCAGATGTATATTGCCCGCTTTGTCTACAAACAAAGCCTCGCCTGGCTCTAAATCTTTGATTAATTCAAAACCAAGGGAATCCAGCACCACAGATTCAGAAACCACTGCGTACTCTATACCCGCCGCGGTCTCGCGCTTTCCATAGCATAATGGACGGATACCAAAGCGATCACGAAAAGCGAATAAGCCATAATTAGCAATAAGACCGACTACAGCATAGGCGCCCTTGCACCGATTATGGACTCCGGTCACTGCCGCAAAAATATCCTCGCTAGCCGGTTCAAGTTTTCCTCTCGCCTGTAACTCATGAGCAAAGACGTTAAGCAACACCTCGGAGTCAGAATCTGTATTTAAGTGCCGTAGGTCCTGGCGAAATATTTGGTCTCGCAGCTCATCAGCATTAGTAAGATTACCATTGTGAGCAATAAAAATGCCGTAGGGCGAATTTACATATAGCGGCTGTGCTAATGCTGG
>DCBC01000094.1:1763-2226 GCA_002313335.1 Porticoccaceae bacterium UBA1117 | reverse complement strand
AGTAGACGCATCATATGACTGCGACGAAACACATCTCGCGCTAACCCCTCACCTTTACACTGATGCAACTCCCCCGCCGATTCGGTGACAATCCCTGCGGCATCCTGACCTCTATGCTGCAACATAGTTAGTGCATCATAAAGTCGTAAATTAACGCTCGAAGTACCCGAAATACCAACAACACCACACATGATTAAATCCAACCCATAATAAAGTCTGAAAACGCCGCTGCAGCCTCTCTACCCACTTCTTCAAACGATTGAAAAAGAGGGATAAGTGAGGACGCAGTCCACCAAGAATCCTGGTCAACTGGAAGCGCCTTGGGGACTATAATTACCAAGGCCAACACCACCAGTAATCCTCGAAAGACACCAAAAACTAGCCCCAACGTCCTGTCAGTTCCACTTAATCCAGTTGAGCTAACTAATTTGCCCAATAAAAAATTAATCATTGCACCGATTAA
>DCBC01000094.1:0-1364 GCA_002313335.1 Porticoccaceae bacterium UBA1117 | reverse complement strand
TCTAGGAGTCCTGCCACTACCTCTTTAAAGCTCATCGCAACAAAAAATGCCGCCAGCCATATAACCAAAGCCATTGCCTCTTTGACAAAGCCACGAATCATGCTGATTACACCGGAAATCGCCACAATAAAAACGATGGCAATATCAATCGTCGCTATATCCATGATCTACCTATGTTGTCCATTCGATGAGACTTACAGTATAACTCTCAGAAATTATGGCTCATATGAGAGCACTATAGAATCGGTATCAAACTTAGCATCAACATCCGCTTTTACTCCCAGCGCTCTTCGCCGATCTAGCTTTGGCCCTATATATACTCTGTGGTGGTATTCACCCTCAATCTTTACCTTTTCAGAGAATGCTTTGTGGCCGTCTTTAACTAACTTCTCTTGCAAATTGATAGATTTACGGGCGTCTATAAAGCTTCCCACCTGAACGATCCATGCATTAGGAAGATTTTTAGCATTAAGACCCGAGGACAACCCACCTCTCTCGGCAGACGTTGACAGCGTCTTATCAAATAGAGGGTCTAAAGAGGGTTTTCCCACCACACTATCGGGTCGTTGAGCTTTAACAAGAGCAACTGGCTGAATTGAAGGAGCGGGCGGAATAATTGTGGTCCTATCTATCTTTGCCGGATCTGCAAAGTCAATGATCAGCGGCAGAACAATTAACCCGATTACGCCTAGTACTATAGTTCCAGCGATTCGTTGCTTTAGACCTTCACTCACATCAACCCTCTTTGGAAATAATCGTTAATACTACGGCAACTGTATGAAAGGAACCAAAAACAATCACCTGATCATGCGGAGATGCAAGTTGAACCGCTCTATTAAAAGCACATTCTACAGTCTCAAAGCGCACCGCCTCTAAGCCACTATTGTATACTACTTCGTAAAGACTTTGAGATTCCATAGCACGGTGATTATCAGTTATTTTCCCCAGCATCCAAACATTTACGCTATGCCCTATCTCGGCGACAATACCGCCCCAATCTTTGTCATTAAGCACCGATGCCACCGCATAGGTAGTACCTTTAATTACAGGGATATTAGCCGCTAAAACCCTTGCAGCGGCTGGGTTATGTGCAACGTCAAGTAAAAGGTCAATGCCCCGAAACTCGATCCTTTGCTGACGTCCAGGCAACGACAAGCTACGCAACGCCTCTCGACAAACTGACGGCTTAATCGTAAAACCGGCGCTGACCAAAGCCTGCAATGCCAGAGATATATTAACAGGCAATAAACTGCCATTAGTAATATCGGGCACCAATAAAGCACCACTATCAGTTTTAAGACTTACCGAGAACTTACTACTATCGCCGTCATCATAAATAGCGAAATCATTGCCGCCATAAAGCG
>DCBC01000096.1:5230-8543 GCA_002313335.1 Porticoccaceae bacterium UBA1117 | reverse complement strand
AAAAGACAAAAATTATATAGAAGAGATGAATTTACTCTTAGATTCAAATATGCTTAAGTTAAAAGAGTATAAAAAAATATTTGAACAACCCAATATACCAACAATTCAAATTATTCAAAGCATGGATAATTTGAGCTGGTCAGCTCGCATTATCCGATTCCAATCCAACACCATGAAAACACTGCAGAATACGGGTGACATAAAGTTATTACCAGTAAATGTCCGTAATAAAATGCTTGAATATAACAGACTACAAGAACGTGCAACAGACGCTTCAAGAGCAAATAATCAAAGTTTTTTAGACAATTACAATCTTACAGCAATTAGATATACCGGAAGTCCTAATTTATTGGAAAGAATAATAAATCAACCTAATTTATTTGAATACGTATTTAAAGAAAATCGGAAAATTCAAATTATTCTAGGCTTTGAAGCTGCCCACCTATCAAAGGAATTTTCGGAACTAAATACCCTTAATTTTTTTAAAAAAATGCTTATAGATATTGATGAGATTTCAAAACTTATTAATAAGGAACTAGAAGAATAAGCAAAACAAGGTGGATCTTCAATTTGGGGGGCTGACAGCGAACGCTACGTAGATAGAACTAGTATAGTCACACTTAGAATCAGGGACACGCCTAAATTGGTTACTTTTTGACCAACTTTATCCAATCGTGCAACTATTCAAAGTTCTCTAATGCACGAATAGGACACTGGCTAGGGCAACTCTATGCCTGTCAGGTCTAAGGGTTCAACTTGTTCAACCAAGGCCTTCTCTTGAGTCACTTTGTATCCGTGTAGATATCTGTTCTCTGTCTCACTGCGCCCTTTTAGTGTTTTATGTCCTACTACCTGCGACAGTATCGTAGGGTTCACTTCCGCGCGCATTGCGTAAGTTATGAAGCTATGGCGTAGCGAGTGGAAGCATAGGTCTTCTTGCTCTGGAAAATGTTTGCGCTTTAATTTACTAAATCTATTAACGTGACTGCTATGGTTTCGTTCCTTTAATTGGGGGTGGCAACGCCTCACTAGATCGACAATCGAGCTATGCAGGGGAACGATTCTCTTACTATTCGCAGTTTTAGGTTTGAACTTACCGTCCGCAGTCGCACTAATATCAAGGCACCAAATACCGTCGATCTCTACCAAGCTACTATAGAAGATTTCTTTATGTCGCATTCTAGTGTGACGCGCAATGATAGGTGGCAGTCTGTCCAATGGGTCTTTAGTAGCCTCTAGCAACACAAGTAACTGACTATCTGACATAGGTATCCGTGGCTTCTCGTCGCTCTTACCTAGTTTGTGCTTTCGAAAAGGGTTAGCCAACTCCTCTGATATATTTTCAGTTTCTTGAGCATATTCAAATATCTCACCAAGTCGCGAGAGGCGCATTAGTCTTGTAGTTTTAGCTGTTGTTGATTTGATGTTTTTTAGCCATTCTCGAACATGCGAGCGCTTAACCTCAACTAGTATTAGCGATGAATGAAGCTATAAATGGAGGCTATTATGATCCAACTGGCAACTATGGAGACCTTCCAGAAACAGACCCAACTGCATACAAACGAGTAATAGCTCAAGATTTTGCATATTGGATGATTTTAACTGGGTGGGACTTAAAATCTGCTTATGCTCCAGATACTTCTCCAGAATGGACTATTCAAAATAGTAAAGAAATGGAAACAAATACTCCTTTAGCTTATGCATTATATATAGATTATGTTCGTGGTATCTTAGCTAATCCTTCAAGATACTTAGCGTCGATAACTTTTGAATCAATTCAAACGACATCAGACTGAAATAATTGTTATATCTAAAAATACTATTGATGTAAATATAAAGTAATTTTAGTTAATTTGAATCTAAATTTAATGCTTGTCTCGTCTTTAATAAAATGTTTCCTAAATCAGTAACTATTGAGTGGGAGTAACCGTCACTCATACACAAACAGGATGGAATTAATTATGGAGAAACAATTGAAAATATATTTAACTGTATTAATCGGACTTTTGCTTTCAAGTTGTTCTGGTCTAAAAACAACAATTGCTGAAAATGGAATCGAAGTTTCTAATAATGGAATTAACAAAAAACAATCTGAACTCATATTTGATAACACCAAATCATTTCCAAACAATACTCAATTATCGCTCGCCTTAATTAAAAATGGGGAAATTGAATTTATTGGAATTGAAAAAACAAATGACACAATAAAGTTAATTGAAAATCATAAGAATGTCTTTGAAATAGGTTCTATAACTAAAGTATTTACCGCCACCTTATTATCAAATTTTGTTAATGACCAAAAATTAAAATTAGATGACAATATCCAAGATTACCTTGATTTCAAAATCAATGCCGAAAACGATATAACTTTTAAGGAGCTTGCAAATCACACTTCAGGACTTCCACGAGTCCCTTCAAACCTTATTAATCAAATAACTGGTTTTGATGAAAACAATCCTTTTAAACATTACAACAAAGAAAAGCTTAAGGATTATTTAACAAAAGATGTCGAGCTAAACCAAGAGCCTGGAATTAAGTACGAATACTCTAACCTTGGTTCTGGAATTTTGGGGTTTGAATTAGCATCTATTTCCAAGTCGTCATATGAATCACTACTCCAAGAGAAAATATTTACAAAATATAAAATGGAAAGCTCCACAAGCAAAAGGAAAAATATACAATCTGAACTCGTTAAAGGGTTAAACCCGAATGGAAAAACAACCCCGAATTGGGACTTTGATGTTTTAGCAGGCGCTGGAGCAATTTTATCTACAGTAGAAGATCTATCAAAATTTGCTTTAGCTCAATTTGACAAAGAGAATAATGAATTAACCCTGACTCAAAAGCCAACATTTAGAGTAGATGACAATATGCAGATAGGACTTGGATGGCATATTTTAAACATGGAAAACGGTAGAGAATTAATTTGGCATAATGGTGGAACTGCAGGTTATACGTCCTCAATGGGTTTAGACATAGAAAATAAGAACGGGATAATCATACTTTCAAATGTTTCTGCATATAGTGAAAAAATGGGAAATATCGATCAACTACTTTTCGAACTGATAGAAACATTGGACTAGGTGTAGTGATACCAACTAAGAAATTGAAAAAAGCATGGTAACTGAATGGGCGCCCTGTATTTCGAGTTACATGAAAGTTACATGTTTTTATTTTCGTACTTGTAGCCCTTTATCTTAAGGGGTTTGTAAATCAGCAACTATTGAGTGGGGCTGTGTTTTTGTATTATAAAACAACGGGTTATACGGCCTATTTTCAAGTTTGAAACTCGCTTGTAAATCAGGTTACTCAG
>DCBC01000096.1:0-4901 GCA_002313335.1 Porticoccaceae bacterium UBA1117 | reverse complement strand
ATGCCCACTTTAGTAATCACTATTTCCTATATTTATCAGTATGTGGTGTCTTCTTAGGTTACAAAGCTTGTAACCTAATATAGCTAAGTTAGACCACGCCGACCATTACCACTAATATAATTCTAATAGCGAATTGCACCGCCGAGTGCTACTGTGATTTGATTAGTCAGGCATTCTGGTTGCGGATAAAACCTATTCATAGTGCCATTAGGCACTCAATCCCTTTTTGAACTTTGTAGATCAATCACACACAGAATTAAAGTATGGAACTGAACAATGCATCTATTACAAAATCCGATTAGATCAGAAGAATTGTTAGCAAAAACAATCGATGTAGCCCATCGTTTTTACGCCTCGTCCTCTGAACCACTCAGGCACAGTGATCTGATAAAACTTGCCGAGCAACAGGGCGAGCATGCGTTGATTGAACTATTTAATAACCATTCTCTGGGCTATGCTGACAACGGCGGCAGCTTAGATGTGCGACAAGAAATTGCACAGCTATACAACGACAATATTAGCGCTGACAATATTGTAGTCTTTCCCGGCGCACAGACCGGCATGACCTTAACAGCCCAAGCATTATTGCATGCCGGGGATCATGCCATCATTGTCACTCCGAGCTACCAATCGCTGGAAGAGAGTGCAAAATTAGCGGGCTGTGAGGTCACTCGAGTCGCCCTATCGCCAGATGACAACTGGCGGTTAAATATTATAGCGATTGAGGCGGCGATCAAAGACAACACCAAATATATTGCCCTCAATGACCCGCACAACCCATCCGGTGCATTAATGGATGTTGAGACCAAAACAGCCCTATGCAAGGTCGCAGAAAAACATCAGCTGGTCATTTTATCCGACGAGGTGTATCGGCTATTAGAGATCGACCCAGAGGAGCGCTCGGCGTCTATGGCGGATATCTCCAAAAATGCGCTCGCCCTAAGCACTATGTCAAAACCCTGGGGAGCCGGCGGCACGGGCATCGGCTGGATAGCCTGCCAAGACCAGACCCTGTGCGAAAAACTGCGCAGGGCTCAACATATCTATGCGGTGTGCTTTTCTCGCGCCGGCGAGATACAAACGATGATGGTACTGCGATGTTCAGACCGGATTATCGACAAAAACATACGTATTATTAAGGCTAATTTAGAGTTGCTTGAGCAGTATTTCGCGGCCAATAATGATCTATTTGAATGGGTACGCCCCAAAGCTGGGGGCACTGGTTTTGTGAAATTCAAAGGCCCCATTAGTGCCAATAGCTTGGCGAGTCACCTGCTGGCTCAGGGAATATTAGTATTTCCGCCATCCATTTTTGATTGCGAAAGCTCACTCAGCCAGTATTTTCGTATCGGCTTCAGTCGGACCACCATGCCCGGAGCCCTAAAAGCCTTCGCACAGTTTGTCGATCAACAACGTACTATTTGGGCGCAATAATGCAACTATTAACTACAGATGCCGACCTAGTTGCACTGTTAACTCCCGCCGAAAAAGATGCCTATATTGGCCCTCAATCGACAATGCTTGATCAGGTCGATATTGTCAGTGAAACCATTAGTATGGATTTTGATTCTCCTGCCTCGGGCCATTTAACGATAACCGCCACCTACAAGTCTGGAGCAGACCATTTCATCATTAAATTTTTCTCGCAGCTTCAATCACCTGTCAATAGTGATCAGGGCCAGTGCCGTCGTTTAACCCTGGTTGGAGATGCTCATACTGGCATCATCATAGCCCTGCTACCACAGAGCGAGAACATTCACCCCAGTGACACACACAATCCCGTCACGACCACAACTAATATTCCTGAACTCAGCTGGGCGGATATCCAACAATGCCTTGAAACCACGGGCAATGAGACGGTATGGCAACTGCAAAATCAGGGATTTAAAGCATTTAGTCGGCTGGACGTGATAATACCCGAGGTAATTTATCTACCCTTTAAGGGGCGCGGCGACTTACATCTTAAGGGCGCGCATAAAAGCGGTGGCGATATTTATGTGTTTAAGATCGCGACCGCTTTTTACAATAATTCTGCATGTGGCCTAACACCTTCCCAGGGGTTGATGATAGCGTTTGACGCCAAGACCGGAGATCCCATTGTGGTGCTCAAAGATGAGGGAAATTTAACCGATCTAAGAACCGCAATTGCCGGTAGGAATGCAGCGCAACAGCTAATGCCTGAGGCCGAGGTGACCGGCATAGGTGTTTTAGGCACAGGTGTCCAGGCGCGTTTGCAAGTGTCGCTGCTCAAGGATTTATATCCACAATGTCGCCAACTCACCGTGTGGGGACATACGCCAACAAACACCGCTACCTATGCGCGGGAAATGACCCAAAATGGCTGGCAAGTCACTGTAGTAGCCAGCCCTAAACAAGTCGCCAAAACGGCCAATTTGATTGTGACCACCACAGCCTCAGAAGTGGCATTGTTGGCGGCCGATGACATCACCCAAGAAAACACTCTGGTGATCGCAATTGGTGCAGATATGCCCGGCAAACTCGAACTCGCCCCAAGCCTATTGAAAAAAGCTGATTGCGTGTTGATTGACTCCATTGCGCAGGGCAAAGACCACGGTAATGCTGCAGATGCTCTGCACAATGGTGTTATCGTTGAATCAGACCTACAGGAGTTCGGCGACTTTTTAAACAACGGCCTGAAAAATCCGCAGGCGGCAAAAAAACTAAAACTGTTTCTGTCTTCGGGTATTGGTGTTCAAGATTTGCAAATAGTACAAGCCGTGCTAGCAGGATCTTAGGGCTAGCGATTATTTTAACTACCACATAAAAGAGAATAGATAATGTTAGAGCAAGTGCCTAATTTTGATGACGAGTCCCTCGCTTCTTTGCTCAAAGACCTCTACGGTCTTGAGGGTAAGATATCGCCCTTAGTTTCCTTCGAAGATCAAAATGCTCGGATAAAAACAGACACCACCACTTATGTGCTAAAAATTGCCAATACAAGATGGTCACATGAATTTATTGAAATGCAGACTGATGTACTGACCCATTTAGAAACACAGGCGCCGAGCCTGGCGTTTCCCAGCATTGTGCCTACACTAAAGGGTGAATACATCACCTATGTTGATGGCTTTGCAATACGTCTACTAACCTATCTTGAGGGTGACCTACTAACCAACATACCAAGAACGCCGGCGCTATATCAGGATATTGGCCGGTTCTTGGGTCAACTTTCTCAAGCCATGCAGACCTATTCGGTGACGGTAGTGGAGGGCTCCGACGAACTGTGGATGCTTGATAATGTGCTGGCCTGCAAAAAGTATCTTGCAGATGTCATCGATAGGGACGCTGCCGATCGCATTGAGCGGCTATATGCCGTTTATGAAAAAACTATCTTTCCCAAGCTTGCGAATTTACGTAAGGCCATCATCCATGGTGATGCCAATGAACAAAACGTACTTATCGATCCAGAACAGCCTGAAAAAGTTGCTGGCCTGATTGATTTTGGTGAAATGCAAATGGCCAGCCAGATCAACGATCTTGCCATCAGTATGGCCTATTCATTGCTCGGAGAGCCCAATGTTGAGATGGCCTCAAGTAACATGATCGAAGGATATGATCGCGAATTTAAAATAACAGATAACGAGCGGGAAATAATTTACTATCTGGTTGCCATGCGCCTGGTGACCAGTATTATTATGACCTCTCACAGCGCCAAACTATTTCCTGAGAATAAATATATTTTGATATCGCAAAAATCAGCACGTGCCCTACTCAAAAAACTTGAAGATGAAAAATATATACTCGCCTAGGAAATTATCATGGGATATCAAACACCGTGGTCTAAAAGACACAAATTGATAAATAAGGATACAGAATACAACCTGTCCAATTCCTTTACGGAGCCTCTTAGTCACCGGGAATTGGTCAAGCTATCACTGGCTAGAGGTGACCGAGCAATTGTCGATGAATTCCATGATCATTCCCTGGAATACACGCCTTCTGGCGGAAGCTTGGATCTTAAAGAAGATATTGCCAATCTCTACGAGGATAACATTAGTGCTGACAATATCGTTGTCTTCGCCGGTGGACAAGTGGCCCTACAAACCGCGGCAATAGCGCTGTTGAACGAGGATGACCACGCCATTGTGTTCACTCCGGGGTATCAGTCGGTACAGCAAACTCCAGAGCATGCAGGCTGCCAGGTGACTCAGATTCAACTGCATCCCAAAGACAACTGGCAGATAGATCTCAGCGCGGTTGAAGCCGCGATTGAGCACAACACTAAATACATGATCATCAACGAACCCTTTAATCCTGCCGGCACATTGATGAGTCATCAATTGCAGCGGCAACTTAAAGATATCGCTGACAAAAATAACATCTACCTAATGTCTGACGAAGTCTATCGCCTCCTGGAGCATAACCCAAAGGATCGACTTCCAGCCATGGCCGAACTGTACGACAAAGGCATTAGTGCCTGCACCATGTCAAAACCCTGGGGTGGCTGTGGCGTGACGATTGGTTGGCTGGTACTAAAGGATTTAGAGCTTAAGCAAAAGCTCATCGACACACAATACTTTGGCACTGCATGCATTGGTCGTGCCAGTGAAATTCAGGCCATGATGATATTACGTGCCAGTGATACCATTATTGAAAGTCGGCTGGCAATTATCAGGAAAAACCTCAGCTTACTAGATGATTTTTTTCGCCAACATGGCGATCTTTTTGAATGGAACCGACCCAGTGCCGGAGCCATTGGTTACGTGAGATTTAAAGGCCCACTGAGCGCAGATCAATTAGCCGAGCAATTGGCCGCAGCGCGTATCTCGGTCAAACCAGCTCCGCTATTTAGCGCACAAAGCGACCTTTATCAGGATTACTTTCGCATCGGCTTCGGCGAGCAAAAAATGCCGCAGGCGCTGTCTGCCCTAATCGAGTTT
>DCBC01000172.1:6294-9316 GCA_002313335.1 Porticoccaceae bacterium UBA1117 | reverse complement strand
CTGTGCTTACCATCAATTGTCACAATAGGCTTAACCGTAATACCTGGAGTCTTCATGTCGATCAGTAAAAAGCTAATGCCCTCTTGTCGACGAATACCCTTGGATGTTCTTACTAAGCAAAAAATCCAGTCAGCATATTGAGCAAAGGTAGTCCAGATTTTGCGGCCATTAACAATATAGTTATCACCGGCATAGTCAGCTGATGTGCTCAATGCTGCCAAGTCAGAACCAGCGCCTGGCTCAGAATAACCCTGACACCACCAATCTTCGCTGTTAAGGATGCGGGGTAAGAAGCGTGCTTTTTGCTCTTCAGTACCAAAGGTGTAAATAACTGGCGCAACCATTTTTAGACCAAATGGCACTACATCGGGAATACCCGCCAAGCCACGCTCAGTTTCATAAATAAATTTCTGTGTACTCGTCCAGCCAGTGCCACCGTACTCTGTTGGCCAGCCCGGCGCTATCCAGCCTTTGGCATGCAACTTTTTTTGCCAGCCTATAATGTCGCTTTTGTAGTCGGCAGCTGGGTTATCGCCCAGTCGAGTCGATGCGCCACCGTCGTATTCTGCTGCAAAAAATTCTTTGACTTCATTGCGAAATGCAACGTCCTCTGCTGAAAACTTAATATCCAATTTATTCACTCCTATGATATGAACGCCGTCACTATGGAGACGGTCTATAAATGCTTGAATACACTTTAGGTTATGGCCGTTATCGGGTCAATACAGCAAGAGACCTTTAAAAGCGTCCCGCCGGTCATGTTATGGAGATAACATGAGATCCCAGATTTGCATTTGGAGAGAAATTGGAGAGCAAATGGAGAGCATTCAACCCCGAGGCTACCTTGGGGTGCTGAGTTGATATCTAGATAAGTGCCCTACTCGGCTTTACCAAGTGACTAAAATTAGTCAAGTCACCTAGTATTGCAGCCTACATCGCCCGGTCACCCGATTTATGCAAGCCTTACAATATCTAGCCACTTAATTAGCTAGCATAGGCCACTTTGAGTCGTTGCTTAAACACTTTCCCGCTTTCTTCTCTAGGCAAACTGTCATGTAAATCAAGTTTTCGGGGATATTTAAAACGTGATATTTTTCCATCAAGAAACCCATGCACTTGCTCCAAGGTTAGCGAATAACCAATTTGACAGGTCACAGCCACAACGATTTTTTCACCAAACTCTTTATCGGCTATGCCAAATACGGCGCAGTCCAATATCTGTGGCATTTCGATCATGGCAGCCTCAATTTCAGCTGGAAATATATTGGCGCCACCTGAAATGATCATGTCTTTTTTGCGGTCGTTAATATACAAGTACCCTTGCTCATCAACATATCCAATGTCCCCAACCGTCGTATGACCTTGGTAGCGCTCGTCTGATTCTTTTTCTGTAGAATTGGTATAAGAGAAATCTCCGAACATGGGTAAGTAGACATAAATTGAACCAGACTGACCCACCGCAAGTTCATTTTTATCATCGTCTAATATTTTGATCGATCCGCCAGCCAATATTTTACCGACCGAGCCAGGTTTTTTAATCGCTTCTTCTGATGAAATTAATGTCATAAAGCCTATTTCACTAGCGCCATAGGACTCATAAAATATTGGGCCAAACCAATCTATCATGGCGTGTTTGACATCAGCTGGCCAAGCAGAGCCGGATGAAATACCAAACTTAAGAGAAGAGATGTTGTATTTTTCTTTTACCTCTTTTGGTAGCTTTAACAAACGTATCATCATAGTGGGGACTATGTAGGTATGGGTAATTTCGTAACGCTCTATATCGGCTAAAAACTTCTCAGCCTCAAACTTTGGTTCAATATACATGTCGACGTCTCTGGCAGCGATACAGCACAATGACAATGCATTTGGTGCGCTGTGGTAAATAGGTGCTGAGATATAAAAACGGTCTCCTTTTTCCAGTTTCAAGAGCGTCCGGGCCAACCCTTCATAGACACTATAGGGATCAGACTGGGACTGACTCACCTGTCGTAAAATGCCTTTAGGACGTCCTGTACTGCCTGAGGTATAAGAAAAAATGCCCCTAAAAGGCTTTATTCCTGTTGTGATTGGGTTAGCGTTTTCAAGTAAGGTTATTATGTCCTCACATCGGCTTTCTAGCAGGGTTTTCTCTTGTTTTTGAATATTGTAACTAGCAAGGATATTTTCAGGTGTTGGGTAAACTAATATACTTAACTGGTCAGACAACTCGTTTATTGCCGCGCTGGCAAGATCGGCATGGGCTACCAAGACCGAGGCGCCTGAGTCTGCCAGGATGTGTTGCAGCTCTGAGCCAGTCGCGTGCCAATTGAGCGGTACAAAGCTAATCTCCAAATATCTGCAGGCTTCAATCAACTCGAACTGCCTGACATCATTGCGCAACAGTATGGCAATGACGCCACCGGCTTGTAGACCTTTAGCATGAAGTACAGTAGCTAGTTTTTTGACATTGTCATCAAATTCTTGGAGACCAATTTTACTCTCATTAAAAAATATACTCATAGCTACAATACTCTAGACGAAAAATGAAAAACCCTGGTAGCTATGAAAAAAGATGGCAAACATGCTGTGGATTCTATATAAAACCGCGTTTGTCTTACTGTGTGACTAGACCGGCAACGGTGACCGGCTTAGGTCTGCATTAGTGATATACAGTTTTTGTAGCTTCGGCGTGCCCTAAACTTATCAAGAAATGTGCATACTCTTCATACGTTAAATCCGCGAGTGCCCTCCCAAACGCGTCTGCGCCATTTTCAAAGGATTGCTCTAATTTCGATTTTTCGTTGCTCTCACTACCCATTATTTTTAGCCCTTTTCACGTTAGCTATGCCCTCGTCTGCCGCGATTACGGTTTCCTTTGACATACTGATTGCTAAGGTTGGTGGCCACGCGCTCTGGAGATAAAGTGACCTTTGCAAGCCTTGTTGTCTGTCTACATAACTAACACTGATCTCTGGTGCGATAATTCTGTAAAGCCATGCTTGCCATGGTATGCGCCGATACCACTGCCGTTCACACCACC
>DCBC01000172.1:6044-6165 GCA_002313335.1 Porticoccaceae bacterium UBA1117 | reverse complement strand
TCTGCCGCGATTACGGTTTGCTTTAACGCATCTATTGCTAAGATTGGTGGCCACGCGCTCTGGAGATGACGTGACCTTTGCAAGCCTTTGTGCCTACCTACATAACTAACACTGATCTCTG
>DCBC01000172.1:4514-5911 GCA_002313335.1 Porticoccaceae bacterium UBA1117 | reverse complement strand
CCGCCAGAGGATGTTTTACTTAATATCATTTCTATAAAGTCATCATCTTTGGTGAATATGTAAAGAGCCAATGGTTTGGGCTGTTGTTGAATGCTTGAAACGGCCTCATCTACGTGATCATAAGTAAAGATATTAAGTATAGGTCCAAACGTTTCTTCTCCCATAATTTTGGCATTGGTGGGTACGTTCGTCATAATTGTGGGATGAATTGACCGCAATTCAGTGTCAGCTTGACCGCCGAAAACGATATTAGCCCCCTTTTCTCTGGCATCGTCAATATAACTTTTCACGCGATCAAAGTTGCGCTCATCAATCATTTTGCCATTTGCTTCTGGGTTGAGTTTTCCATCCTTATAATACACGGACTGAAAAGTGCCTTGCACTATGGCCATGAACTCTGATGCCATTTCTTGTGGCACCCAAATGTTTTCCGGGCACAGGCATACCTGACCATGGTTGATGTTGCGCATCACCGCAATTTTTTCGGCAGCATCTTTTAGGTCCGCTGTACGATCAATAATAACAGGGTTTTTCCCACCTAATTCAAGGGTCACAGACGCCAGGTGCTTGGCGGCCGCGGTCATGACAATTTTCCCAACCGCTGGGCTGCCGGTAAAAAAGACATGGTCGATGGGCAGTTCTAGCATTTCGTTGGCGAGGCCGACGCCTCCTTCAAAAGCGGCTACATCTTTTTCATCAAATATATCGCGAATAATTTCTGCCGCGAGCTTACTAATATTAGGTGCCAATTCGTTTGGTTTAATCATGGCGCAGTTACCCGCAGCTATGATGGACACTAAAGGTGCGAAAAGCAGAGCGAAAGGAAAATTCCAGGGGCTAAACAAGAGAACGATACCTCGCCCTTCAGTAATGATCCGTGCGCGGCTATCAGTCAAAGGGGTTGGGTCAACCTCAACGGGCGCCATCCAATTGGCCAATTCTGCGACACAGTGTTCAATCTCACCATTGATTATTAACACTTCAGCTTCTGCTGTCTCCGCATCTCGCCGCAAGTCAATGTGAAGCGCTTGTATGACGTCTTGCTTCCGCGACTCAATTGCTTGTTTTAAACGTTGCAGTTTGTCGATTCTTTGTTCGGCGCTCGATGCTTTATTAATCCATTTTTGTTGGGATTGCATTTCGAATACAGATTGAATATTGCTTGATAATTTAGTCATATTTAATTCCCTCTACCGATTGAATATTGCTTGATAATTTAGTCATATTTAAGCGCTGCGCACTACTTAGTCGTTAGCTCCAGCAGCTGGTCTTCATTGGCTGGATTAACCAGATATCACCGGATCGCCTCTACGTCTTTGAAGGTGCTCACGGGTTCTAACGACGCCGTCCCGTTATATTTCAGGGCGGCGGTTACTGCATATTTGGTTGTGTATTGT
>DCBC01000172.1:1059-4185 GCA_002313335.1 Porticoccaceae bacterium UBA1117 | reverse complement strand
TATATAGAGCACAAATAGCGCTCTCTAAGCTTCTCCAACGTTGAACATACTGACACTAAATATATTTATCGTCAATCTGCCGATCGCGTAAATATATTACGATGTTTTCCTAATCTAGATTGGATAACCCGCAGATCTATACCTACTAATCGTATATTTTACAGTACTTTGTGAGCCATTTAGGCCTCAATTAGGATTGATAATAATGAAGTTAGACTGTTTATTTTATGGCCTAGATGACGATATCTTTTTACAAAATTATTCTAAGTGTAAATATTATTGACACTTAATACATTTTATGTCATTTTCGATAAAGTATATATAAACCAATAAACGTAGCCGCAGAGTTAGATGCTGTCCAGATAACCCCGCGATTATGATCAAAACCAATAAACTCGAGGATCTTATATGCATATCATAGCTAAACAGGCACCCCTACTTGCCGCAATCGCGCTTGCCACGGCGTCATCATTTTCTCAGGCGCAAATGCTTGAGGAAGTTGTTGTCACCGCACAGAAAAGGGCTGAGAGCCTACAGGATGTCCCCATTTCGGTAACTGCCATACAAGGCGACAAGTTACAGTCTGCAGGCATCCCCAACATGTCTGCAATGGCAGACAACGTCCCTAACCTTTTCATATCAGACGCAGCGGTGAATACCAATATTTTCATGCGCGGCATGGGCTCTGGTAATAACCAAGCGTTTGAGCAATCTGTCGGCATGTACATCGACGGGGTCTATATGGGACGTGGACGGCAGTATCGATCACCTTTTGTTGACATAGAGCGTGTCGAAGTATTGCGCGGCCCACAGGGCACTCTGTTTGGTAAAAATACGGTGGCCGGTGCAATCAATGTTACCACTGCATCACCGGATGCCGGAGAAGACTTTAATGGCAGTATCGCCGTTACCGCAGAACAAAACGGCGGAAAAATTGCTGAAGGTTATGTGAGCGGCGCGGTCACTGACACCTTTGCTCTGCGCTTTGGTGGTAAGTTGCGTGAGACAGACGGTTACTTGAAAAATCAGTTTTTGGGTACTGATGAACCTTCACTGGATGAAACCATGTACCGCCTTACCGCAGTTTGGCAACCTACCGACAATTTGGACGTTAACTTCAAATACAGTCACTCTGATTATGACCGAGTGGGCGCACCTTCCACAGCCAAATTATTTTTAGATGCTGCAGGTCGAGCACGAGATGTTCCTAATGCAAGTGACTTTGCGGGGATTGCATACGCGGCGATGGATAACTTTTTCCCTGACTTTGTAGCCGCCACACAAACAGAATTTACGACGTACAAGGACAATAATCTGGGATTTGATGGTAATACGGCACAAATTGGTAGAAATCCGGAAATGAGTCAAAATGAAACGGACAACCTGGTTCTAAAAGTTGATTGGGATCTCGATGGCATGCTGTTTACTTCGATCACCGGCTCGTCGTCCTATGAGTCACTCGACGGCGTTGATGTGGACTGGTTACCACTGCAGTTTATTTCCCGGGATGATGATCAGGAGTTCGAACAGTTTAGTCAGGAATTCCGTATTACGTCGCCGGGCGGAGAGTTTTTTGATTATGTTGCCGGTTTGTACTACGAAAAAAGTAATCTGGAGTTTGATCGCCGAGTGGATCTCGACACCAATTTAGGAGGTCTTACGCCTCAACTCATTGGTGTAGACAACTTATTTATTTTGCTGAGTGGCGGTCAGTATTCGGCCAACCAGTCAGCTCGAAATCACTTGTATTCACTGGACTCGAATTCTTGGGCTGCATTTGGCCAAGGTACATTCAACCTTAGCGACTCGCTTCGAGTAACCGTTGGTCTTCGTTATACCGAAGAAAATAAGGATGTGGAGACCAGTCAGTTTCTTTCCGATGACAATACTGGGCTCTCTACTCCGAGTATGAATCCGTTTTTGACGACTATATGGGCGCAAAACTTTAACTCGTACAACTATAAGTACAAGGAAAAGCGTGCAACCGACAAATGGCTTCCGTCGGTTAATGTCCAGTGGGACGTCCTTGAGGACACCATGCTGTACTTCAGCTTTACACAGGGCTTTAAAAGCGGTGGATTCACCGGTGCTGATGATGGAGAGCCGGCTGGTTATGTCGCGGGTCAGGCACCTAACCCTGTCCAGATGGTCTTTACGGACCCTGCTGATGAGTTCGAGTTTCAAGATGAAGAGGTGGATGCATTCGAAATTGGTGGCAAACACACACTGCTCGATGGCGGCATGACCATGAACTGGGCGGCTTTTTACACCGAGTATGACAATCTGCAAGTATCGGTGTTTAAGGGCGTGGGCTTTGGTGTCACCAATGCAGCCTCTACCATAGTGCAAGGGGTCGAGGTTGATCTCAATTGGCAGGCTACGGATGATCTGCGCGTGGGAGCCAGCGGTGGTTGGTTGGATTCAGAATTTGATAAGTACCCCACTGCCCCCTGTACCGCGATCCAGCTTGATGTAGACCAAGCCTGCGGCACACCTGCCGGATTCACCAACAATGATCTGTCAGGACAGGAAACCACCTACGCACCGGAATACACCGCCTCACTCTTCTTTGATTACATTACCGAAAGTGGCGTCGAAGGCATGGAGTTTTTTGCAGGCGGTGAACTTAACTACAGTGATGATTTTTCCCCTGATGGAGACAACGATCCTTTAGATCGTATCGATAGTTACAGCAAAGCCAATCTGCGTCTAGGTTTGCGCGGCAAGGATTGGGAAGTAATGGCCTTTGGGCGTAATATCTTTGACGAGGAAGTGTTTGCTCAGAGTGTTGATGTTCCTGTACTAGCCGGCTCACACTTCAGGTTTATTGACGAAGGTGCTGTATTTGGAGCGCGCGTTAAGTACGACTTCTAGACCTTAATAAGCGATTAGCTCAGCGAGCAAGCCTGCATTTATTGCAGGCTTTTTTTTACCTCAATAAAACACCTGATACCTGATTGATTTCGACCAAATCGATATTGCAGCTATTCAGTACAGCCTTGTCCAGTACTTTACGTACCGCAGGCACAGCTCCAGCTCTCTTTTACAGGTAGGATACTTTAACTGTGGTTAGGTCGAACGAACCAATTTCGTTGTTTGTACAGGATATGAGCATCTTGTTAATGC
>DCBC01000172.1:0-633 GCA_002313335.1 Porticoccaceae bacterium UBA1117 | reverse complement strand
CCTGGTGCATGTCTAACTAGGTATAGTTTTATATCGTAGGATTTCGCAGCCCGCGCATAAATACACTCACAAAACGATTGACCCGCATTTTGTAGATTTCTACGTCCGTTGAAGTATGCCTGAGACCCAGGAGAGTAAGGTTCAAAAGCTCCGAGGCTCCAGACGCGCTGAGCAAAGCTCCCTTCAAGTCAATCTCTTTTTTACGATTTGCCGACTTCAGCGTAGCTGTCAGTATATCCTTAGATTGCGCAAATGAGTCCGCAAAGCTCTCGCCACAAAGGCGAAAATAAGTCTCAGCAATCTCTTCACCATGAGCTGATTCAATGAGCAGCTGATGAAGGGGTAGATATCTTGCAAGCAAAGCAGCCTCGATTCTTGATGTGAGATCTAAAGCTGATAACCCTAAGCATCGCTTCGCTTCAACTAATCCAGATTCAGTGACAGATATTAGTACGCAGCGAAAAATGTCATCTTTATTTTCAAAGTATGAATACAGTGACGCCCTCGAAATACCAAGAGCAGCAGCGATATCATGCATTGATGTCTTGCGATAACCATAATGTTTAAAGGTTGTGAAAGCTGCATTGAGTATTGCTTCGCGCTTATTTTCTTTGGCTAAATTCTGCATATTTT